>NZ_CP128260.1:2351590-2671363 GCF_030344995.1 Pseudomonas fluorescens | reverse complement strand
CCTGATCGACGCGGGTGTCGCCCATGCTGCCCAGTTCCAGGGTGGTGGCGAGGTTGGCCGGCGGAATCGCCGCGTTCGGGAAGGCCCGGGCCAGGCGCAACCACGGCGAGGAGCAGGATTCATCGAACGAACTGCCGCCGGAATCTTCACACAACAACGCCACGCCAGCCTTCAGGCGTGCGGCGAGGGATTGCCACTGCGGCCAGTGTTGCGGCAATGCGTAAATATGAATCGCGGCGTCGAAATCGCAATGCAGATCGAGGGTGATGTCGGCCTCACAGGCGTGGCGCAGCAACAGACGGTGCAGCGCTTCCAGTTGCGAGGCCGGGGCTGGCAACTCATCGAGCACTTGGCCCATGGTCTGGCGGATCAACGCAATGTTGGCTTGGGCATCACCGCCCAACTGACTCCCGATGCGCTCGGCCACCGGCGCACTGAGTTCGACGAAGGAGCGGTTGAAGTTCTTGCCGCTGCCCAGCTCAAAGCGGCCCATGTGGCTGCCTTGCAGGTGCTGATCGAGGCCGATCGGGTTGGCCACCGGCACCAGTTCGATCACGCCTTGCAACTGGCCGTTGCTTTCCAGTTCGGCCAGGCGCTTTTTCAGTTCCCACGCGGTGCGCATACCCGGCAGTTCATCGGCGTGCAGGCTGGCCTGGATGTAAACCTTGCGCGGGCCGGCGCCGTAACGGAACACGCTCAGGGAACGTTCGCTGCCCAAGTGGCTCCAGGGCAGAAGATGATCGATGCGTTGCATGGGGAACTCCGGAAATTCTGTGGTCGCTGCCAACGCAGTGACCGCATTGAAAATGTGCTGACAGGATAAATCACGGGCGAAAAAAAAGTGGCCACCGCATGAACGGGGCCACTTTTTTCTACGGCGTATTAATGGCCGTACACGTCAAAGTCGAAGTACTTGTCCTGCACTTGCTTGTACTTGCCGTTGGCGCGGATTTCGTTGATGGCGGTGTTGAATTTCTCCGCCAGCTCGGTATCGCCTTTACGCACTGCGATACCGGCGCCACCGCCGAAGTATTTGGCGTCTTCGTAGGTCGGGCCGACGAATTCGAAGCCTTTGCCGGCGTCGGTTTTCAGGAAGCCGTCGCTCAGGTTGACCGAGTCGGCCAGCATTGCGTCGATACGACCGGACACCATGTCCAGGTTGGCTTCTTGCTGCGAGCCGTAACGCACCAGTTCGATCCCGGCCGGTACCAGCACTTCGGTGGCGTAGCGGTCGTGGGTACTGGCACGCAGCACGCCGACTTTCTTGCCTTTTAGCTCGACCAGCGGGTCTTTCACGCCGGAGCCTGCCTTCATCACGAAGCGCGCCGGGGTGTGGTAGTACTTGATGGTGAAATCGACGTTTTTCTTGCGGTCGTCAGTGATGGTCATCGAGGACAGGATCGCGTCGATCTTCTTCACTTTCAGCGCCGGGATCAGGCCGTCGAACTCTTGCTCGACCCAGGTGCATTTGACTTTCATCTGCTCACACAGCGCGTTGCCGATGTCCACGTCGAAACCGGCCAGTTTGCCGTCAGGGGTTTTCATCGAGAATGGCGGGTAACCGGCTTCGATACCGATACGGATCGGTTTGGCGTCTTCGGCCACAGCGGTCAGGGACAACATCGACAGTGCCAGGGCACCGAACATAACCAGCTTTTTCATTTATTACTCCCGTGTGCGGAGGCTTTTATTGGCAGCTTTCGATTGTCAGGTTCGGCCTTGGGCTGTGTAGCGCAAAGAGACCGAAGTGGCCGGCAGTCTATGGCGGCGCGCACAGGGCAAATTGTGTTTAAGCGACAAATACTTACAGAAAATCGGCGAGTGCCATCATGTAGGAAAAGTGTGCGCCAGAGCGGTGCAAGCCCTGTAGGACAAAGCCGACAAAAGCTGCCGCCGAAGCGGCAACCCTCTGGCTATCAGCAATCGCAAGCGATCGGCGCGGTGGCGGCGCGTGGTGCCGAAACACTCAACTGGAAGCCTTCATCCAGCCAGCCGGTCACCCCGCCGATCATCTCCTTGACCGGATAACCCAACGCCGCCAGCTTCACCGCAGCCTTGTTGGCGCCATTGCAGTGGGGGCCAGCGCAATAAACCACGAAAAGCCTGTTTTTCGAGTAGTCCGCCAGCCCTTCCGCTGTCAGCAAACGCCCCGGAATATTGATCGCCCCCGGGACATGCCCACGCTCGAAGGCCAGCGGCCCGCGCACATCGACCAGTACAAAATCGATCTCGCCAGCCTGTTGGCTGCTGAAGACGTCGGAACAATCGGTTTCGAATGTCAGACGATTGCTGAAATGCATCAGGGCAATGGCCGAAGGGGCGGCAGGAATTTCGCGAACCAGGCTGGGCATGTTGAATCACTCCTTTGTCTGTGGGGATGAACAGACTTTATCGAGCCGTCGCTTGCCGCTACAGTGGCGTACAAGACACTCACCGGGAATTTTCCGCCAAATGCCTGACTCATCTGAATTGGTCGCGATTCTGGCCTACGACGGCCTGTGCACATTCGAGTTCGGCATCGCCGTGGAGATCTTCGGCCTGGCCCGGCCGGAGTTCGATTTCCCGTGGTACGAGCACTGCATTGCGGCAGTCGATCAAGGCCCGATGCGCGCCATGGGCGGGATCCAGGTGCTGGCCGATGGCGGTCTGGAGCTGTTGGCGGATGCGCGCACCATTATCATTCCCGGCTGGCGCGACCGCAGTGCGCCGGTGCCGGAAGCCTTGCTTGAAGCATTGCGTGATGCCTATTCACGCGGCGCCCGGTTGTTGTCGATCTGCTCCGGGGTGTTCGTGCTGGCCGCCAGCGGATTGCTCGACGGTCATGGCGCGACCACTCACTGGCGCTACACCACAGAACTGGCCGAGCGCTTCCCGGCCATCGATGTCGATCCGGATGTGCTTTACGTCGATTCCGGCCAGTTGATTACTTCTGCCGGCAGCGCGGCCGGGATCGACGCCTGCCTGCATCTGGTGGCGCGGGACTTCGGCACCCAAATCGCCAACTCGGTGGCGCGACGGCTGGTGATGTCACCACAACGAACCGGCGGTCAGGCGCAATTCATTCCGACGCCGGTCAGCCCTACGCCGCGCAGTGACCTGTCGCGCGTAATGCAGTGGGCCCGCGAGCGCCTGCACGAACCGCTGGAAGTGCGCGATCTGGCCAGCGAAGCGGCGATGAGCGAACGCACTTTCCTGCGCAAATTCAGCGAAGCCAGCGGTCAGTCACCCAAGGCCTGGTTGCAACACGAGCGTCTGGCCCGGGCCCGGGAATTGCTGGAAAGTACGCCGCAGAACACCGAGCAGATTGCCCTGCGCTGTGGCTATCGCTCGGTGGAAAGCTTTCGTGTGGCGTTTCGCAGCGTGGTCGGGGTGCCGCCTTCGGTGTATCGCGAACGCTTTGGTCGAGAGATCAAGGCTTGCGCAGCAGATAGGTGTCCATGATCCAGCCATGCCCGGCCCGCGCAGCCTTGCGCACCCGTTCTATCTCATCGGCAACGTCGCCGAGCTTGCCATGGATGAGGATTTCATCCGGCGTGCCGAGGTAGGCGCCCCAGTAAATCTCTGTCTCCTGATCCGCCACACGGTGGTAGGAATCTTCCGCGTCGAGCATCACCACCAGACTGTCGGTGTCACTCACCTGCCCCGCCGCCAGGCGTCGGCCGGTGGTGATTTCAATCGAGCGGCCGATGGTGTTCAACGGCACCTTGTGTTGTGCCGCCAAGGCCTGAACGCTGGTAATGCCCGGAATGACTTCGAATTCAAACTCACATCGCCCCGAGGCCAGAATCGCCTGCAGGATGCGAATCGTGCTGTCGTACAACGCCGGATCGCCCCACACCAGAAAACCGCCGCACTGCCCGTCGGACAATTCGTCATTGATCAGCCGTTCGAAGGTTTGCTGCTTGGCGCGGTTCAGATCATCGACGCTGGCGTTGTAGTCCACATCGCCGCGCTCGCGCTCCGGGCTGTGGGCTTCGGCGAAACGGTACGTACGATCGGTGATGTAGCGCTCGCAGATTTCTCGCCGCAGGTCGATCAGCTTGTCCTTGCTCTGGCCCTTGTCCATCAGGAAAAACACGTCCACCCGGTTCAGCGCCTTCACCGCCTGCATCGTGATGTAGTCCGGGTTGCCGGCACCGATGCCGATCACCAGCAATCGCTTCATTACTCTGCTCCTTCCAGGTTCATGCCGGACAAGCGTAGCCGCCAGCGCCCGGTAAACCGCAGATCGACCGCCGCCAGCGGCTCGACATCAAGGCTGTGAAACGCCTCTCCCTGCACGACCTGCATCAATGCAGCGCGAATCACGAATGGATGGGTGACCGCCACCACGTGGCCCGACGTGGCTTGTAGTGCAACCAGCCACGCGGCCACTCGTTCGCGCAGTTGCGCCACCGACTCGCCGCCATGGGGTGCGGCGTGCGGGTCATCGAGCCACGCTTGCAATGCCTCGGGTTCTTTTCGTTGCAAGTCCTTGATTGACTGACCTTGCCACCGTCCCCAGTCGCAATCACGCAGGGCCTCGTCAATGCATGCCTCAGGGCCAAACCACGCCGCCGTCTGGCGGGTACGCAATTCCGGAGCGCAAATCAGACGGGATGCCTTGTCGAAACGCGAAGCCAATGAGCAGGACGTCAGCGCCGTTCCTTCAACAGGTTCGTTCGTAGGAAAACACGCCAATTTTTGTGCGACGGTTCTGGCATGGCAGATCAATGTCAAACGGGTGGTCTGCACGGGAAGTCACTCGGCTGGAAGACAGGACGGTCATTGACGGAATCGCTGATGGCGCGGCAATTGTGCCGTAAACCGGGAGGTTCCGGGCAAGTCGATTGGATGATCCGAGCGTGTGAAAGCGGCAATGTCTGACACCACTATGGGCAATGGACTACAACACTGATCGACATACGTGTAACCCTTGCGTTACGGGCATCACGCCCCATTTTGGGGCCAGGTTTAAACGCCGAAAAATTCGCTAGACATGTAGCGTCAGTTACATAAATACTGTTTTAACGGATTGTGAAGCGAATTCAACACCCCATCCAGCAGGAGCCCGGATGCCCCCTTTAAGAGACCTGATCACCGACCCAGGCCTTGACCTGACGCCGTCGGAGCGCAAAGTCGTTCGCGCCTTGCTCGATCAGTATCCACGCAACGGGCTTGGCCCGATGGCGCGCCTGGCCGAACATGCCGGCGTCAGCGATCCGACCATCGTGCGGCTGGTGAAAAAGCTCGGCTTCGGCGGTTACGCCGAATTCCAGGACGCCTTGCTCAGCGACATGGACCATCGCCTGCGCTCGCCGCGAACGCTGTTGCAACCGCGCTCACATCAGAACAAGGACGATGCCTGGAGCCATTATCTGGCTCACAGCCATAACCTGCTGGCCGAAACCCAGGCCCTGACCCAACCGGAAGACGTACGGATCCTCGCCGACTGGCTGCTCGACACCCGACATCAGGTCTACTGCTTCGGCGGACGCTTCAGCAGCCTGATGGCGACTTACCTGCTCAATCATTTGCGTCTGCTGCGCCCCGGTTGCTTTGCGCTGGAGGACAACGCGCAACTGCCCGATCGCCTGTTCGACCTGCAACGCCAGGACGTGGTGCTGGTGTTCGACTATCGCCGCTACCAGACCCAGGCCCTGCGCGTGGCGAGCGCGGCGAAGAACAGCAACGCTCGCGTCGTGCTGTTTACCGACATCTATGCCTCGCCGCTGCGCGAACTGGCCGACATGATCATCAGCGCTCCGGTGGAGTCGGCCTCGCCGTTCGACACCATGGTCCCGGCGCTCGCTCAGGTTGAAGCGCTGATCGCTTGCCTGACCCTGCGCTGCCCGGACCTGGCCGATCGCCTGGAAGGCATCGATGCCCTGCGCAACGACTTCGACACCCACTTGCTTGAGGATAAATAAGGATGTTCAGCCTTCCCCATCGCTCGCCACGAGACCTGCCGTTTGTCACCGACCACACCGCGCTGTTGTTGGTGGACATGCAGCGCGCCTGGCTCGAGCCGCAGTTCGACCCGCACCTCGAAGGCCCGGACGCCGCGTACTTCCTCAACCGCACGCGCTCGCAAGTGGTGCCCAATCAGGTTCGGCTGCTCAACGCCTTCCGCGACGCACGGCAGAACGTGCTGCACACCCTGATCGAAAGCCTGACCGCCGACGGCCGCGACCGCTCGCTGGATCACAAACTGTCGGACATGCACCTGCCCAAGGGCAGCCCGCAGGCACAGGTCATCGCCGAACTGACTCCTGCTGAAAACGAAATCGTGCTGCCGAAGACCTCATCCGGAGTCTTCAACTCGACCAATATCGACTACGTGCTGCGCAACCTCGAAACCCGCCATCTGATCATCGCCGGGATCGTCACCGATCAGTGCGTGGACATGGCCGTGCGCGACGCCGCCGACCGTGGCTATCTCGTCACGCTGGTGGCCGACGCCTGCGCGACCTACACCGAAGCACGCCACGACGCCTGTCTGAACGCGATCAAGGGCTACTGCTGGATCACCGACACCGACACCGTGCTCGGCCGGTTGCAGGAGATGCAACCATGAGCGAACGCCTGTCGCCATTGCCGATGACCACCATCGTCACCACCGACCTGATCGGCGTCACCCGTGGCCGCTCGTTTCCCACCGATGAGCTGGAGCATTATCAGGCCGCCGGTTGTGGCTGGGTGCCGGCCAACAGCGCGCTGACGCCGCAGGACATTATCGCTTCGACCAGTCCGTGGGGCGCTTATGGCGATCTGCGGCTGATTCCCGATCTGGCCAGCCGCGTCACCGTCGGCAACGGCCCGGACGCCGCAGCGCCAGCGCTGGATTTCATCCATGGCGATATCCGCGAAACCGATGGCCGACCATGGGCCGCCTGCCCGCGCACCCTGTTGCGCAACGAGGTCGAGCGCTATCGCGATGAGCTCGGCTTGCAGGTCAACGCCGCGTTCGAACACGAATTCAATCTGCACGCCGGGTTTGCCGAACACCTGGCGTTCTCGCTGGAGGCCCAGCGTCAGGGCGCCGAATTCGGTGGCTGGCTGCTCAGCGCGTTGCGCGCCGGGGGCGTCGAGCCGGAAATGTTCCTGCCCGAATACGGCAAGCATCAATACGAAATCACCTGCCGCCCGACCCTCGGCGTGGCGGCGGCGGATCGCGCGGTCAATGTGCGCGAGATCACCCGCGAAATCGCCCGGCAGATGGGACTGGACTTGAGCTTCGCACCGAAGACCGCCGCCGACGCGGTTTGCAACGGCGTGCACCTGCACATCAGCCTGCTCGATCTGGCGGGTCAGCCAACGCTTTACGACGCCGGCACCAGCAATGGCCTATCGACCCTCGGCCAACACTGGGCAGCGGGGGTGCTGCATTACTTGCCGGCGCTGTGTGCGTTTACTGCACCGACACCGGTGTCGTATGAACGTTTGCAACCCCACCACTGGAGCGCGTCCTACGCCTGCCTCGGTCAACAGAACCGGGAGGCGGCGCTGCGCATCTGCCCGACCGTGAGCCTGGGCAACAAACCTGTGGCGAAGCAATACAACCTGGAATTCCGCGCCATGGACGCCACCGCCTCGCCGCATCTGGCAATGGCCGCGCTGCTGATCGCCGGACGCCTGGGCATCGAGCAGCGTCTGGCGCTGAATGCGATCACCGATGAAATCCCTGATTCACTCAACGACGAACAACGCAAGGCACGGGGCATCGTTGCCCTGCCCGCCTCCCTGGCCCAGGCACTGGATTGCCTGCGTCGCAGTGAAGCGCTGGTCGAAGCGCTGCCAAGCGCGTTGCTCGAGACTTTTTTCGCCCTTAAAACCGAGGAACTGGCGCTGACGGAACAGCTCTCGCCCGCTGACCTTTGTGAGCACTATGCACGCCTGTACTGAATCCGTTGAGCTTGGGTTGTACACCCGACCGGTCTACAACCTGAGCCGTGAAGATTCGACGCACCCACTGATTCTGGTGTGCGAACACGCCAGCCGCTACATCCCCGAGGCCCTGAACAATCTGGGCCTGGATGACACGGCGGCGCGCGAACACATCGCCTGGGACATTGGCGCCCTGGCGCTGGCCGAGCAACTGTCGGAGCAACTGGGTGCGACGCTGCTGAGCGCCAACTATTCGCGCCTGCTGATTGACCTCAACCGCCCCCGGCATGCGCCCGACAGCATTCCGGCGCAGAGCGAGATCTATCAGGTGCCGGGCAACCGCGAGCTCGACGAGGCCACCCGCGAATACCGTCGCCAGTGCCTGTTCAAGCCGTTTCACACGCGGCTGCAACAACTGATCGATACACGTCTGGCCGAAGGTCGGCCGGTGCGGGTGGTGGGGATTCACAGTTTCACCCCGGTGTACTACGGCCAGCCGCGCGAGCTGGAAGTCGGCGTGCTGTTCGGTCAGGCCAGAGCCTACGCCCAACGGATGCTCGACGGTCTGGAGCGACATCCGCTGAAAGTCGCCGGCAACCAGCCGTACAGGATCGACCCGCTGGGTGACATGACCGTACCGGTACACGGCGATGCGCGGGGCCTTGATTCGGTGTTGATCGAAGTGCGCAACGACCTGCTGCGCAGCCCGGAAGCGGTGACCCGCTGGGCGAATTATCTGGCGCCATTGCTGTAAGGATTGTTGTAACCACTGCTGACGCTGTAAACGACGGACCGATATAACAACTAAAACGACCGATTGGCTGACAAGGAGTTGCGCTTCATGGAAATAGAAGAGTTCGGCTACAAACAGGAGTTGAAACGTAGCCTGACACTGACCGACCTGGTGGTGTACGGGATGATCTTCATGATCCCCATCGCCCCGTTCGGCGTGTATGGCTACGTCAACGCCGAGGCACCGGGGATGGTGCCTCTGGCGTACATCATCGGCATGGTGGCGATGGTCTTCACCGCGCTGAGTTACGGCAGCATGGCCCGAGCCTTTCCGATTGCCGGATCGGTGTATTCCTACGCCCAACGGGGCCTGAATCAACACGTCGGCTTCATCGCCGGTTGGCTGATGCTGCTCGACTATCTGCTGATTCCGCCGCTGCTTTACGTCTATGCGGCAATGGCGCTCAACCACTTGTACCCGGACATCCCGAAAGTCGGTTTCATTCTGGCGTTCCTGGTCAGCGCGACCTTCGTCAACCTGCGCGGCATCACCTTCACCGCTCGCATGAACATCCTGTTCCTGCTGGCGCAACTCGTGGTGCTGGGGATTTTCCTGTTTTACGCCTGGAATGCCCTGCACAACGGCGGCGGCAACGGCCAACTGACCTTGGCGCCGCTATATCACCCGGAAACCTTCAACTTCGCCCTGCTGATGCAAGCGGTGTCGATTGCGGTGCTGTCGTTCCTCGGCTTCGATGCGATCTCCACCCTCGCCGAAGAGATCAAGGGCGATCCGGGCCGCAGCGTCGGCAAAGCGGCTTTGATCACGCTGGTAGTGATGGGGGTGATTTTCGTTGCGCAAACCTGGATCGCCACCGATCTGGCAGCGGGCATGGGCTTCAAGTCCGCCGACACTGCGTTCTATGAAATCGCCGAAATCGCTGCCGGCAGCTGGCTGGCGACCCTGACCGGCGTGGCCACGGCACTGGCCTGGGGCGTGGCGGTGGCGATCACTTCGCAAGCGGCGGTTTCGCGCCTGCTGTTCGGCATGGCCCGCGACGGCAAGTTGCCGAAAGTGCTGGCCAAGGTCCACCCAAAACACAACACGCCCTACCTGAGCATTTATCTGGTGGCGGTGCTGTCGCTGGTGATCTGCTACCTGTTCATCAATTCGGTAGACACCCTGACTTCGCTGGTCAACTTCGGCGCCCTGAGCGGCTTCATGCTGCTGCACCTGACCGTGATCAATTACTACTGGCGCCGGCAGAAGTCCGGCCAGGTGATCCGTCACCTGATCTGCCCGGTGATCGGCTTCATCATCGTCGCGGCCATCATGTACAACATGGGCGTCGATGCACAGAAACTCGGCCTGATCTGGATCGCACTAGGTCTGGTGTACCTGTTCTTCCTGAACAAGCTCGGCGCCAGTACCGCGCTGCCTGACCCGAGCAATGGCTGACAAGAAAAAGAGCGGCGTCTGACAACAAATCAGGCGACCGCCGCTTTAACGCGTGGAAACCGACAGTGATAGTCAGGTTCGGCGAATGGGCCGAACCTTTTTGATACAGGAGTGCATCCATGCTGGTCTTACGTCCAGTCGAGCCAAACGACCTGCCTCAATTGCAACAATTGGCGCGAGACAGCCTGGTGGGCGTCACATCCCTGCCGGACGACAGCGAGCACCTGGGCGAAAAAATCGCCGCGTCCTGCGCCTCGTTCGACAGCGATGCGGCGGCTCAGGGCCCGGAGAATTACTTCTTCGTGCTGGAAGATCTGGACAACCGCCGACTGGTCGGCTGCTCGGAGATCCTCGCCACCGCCGGCCACGACGAACCGTTCTACAGTTTGCGCAACCGCCACTTCACCAGTGCTTCGCGGGAGCTGAACATCGAGCACGGCGTGCCGGCATTGTCGCTGTGCCACGACCTGAGCGGGCATACGCTGCTGCGTGGTTTTCACATCGACTCGGCGCTGGTGCGCACGCCATTTTCCGAATTGCTGTCGCGGGCACGCCTGCTGTTCATCGCCGCCCACACGCCGCGTTTTGCCGAAGCGGTGATTACCGAAATCGTCGGTTACAGCGACGAGCAAGGGCATTCACCGTTCTGGGATGCACTGGGCAAACATTTTTTCGACCTGCCCTACGTCGAGGCCGAACGCCTGTGCGGCCTGCAGAGCCGTACGTTTCTCGCCGAACTGATGCCGCAATACCCGATCTACGTGCCGATGCTGCCGCAGGCGGCGCAAGACTGCATCGGCCGCGTCCACCCGGACGGACAGGAAGCCTTCGACATTCTTGAGCGCGAGGGTTTTGAAACCAACAGCTACATCGATCTGTTCGATGCCGGCCCGACCCTGTATGCACGCACCGCCAACATCCGTTCGATCGCGCAAAGCCAGACCGCTACGGTTCAGGAGGAACCAGCGATCGATGCTCGCGGTCGCTATCTGGTGAGCAACGATGCTCTGCATGGCTTTCGGGCGGTGGTCGCCGAGCTGGATTACCAGCCCGGTCAGCCCCTGGCGCTCGACCCGGCCCTGTGCGCGGCGCTCGACGTCCGCGCTGGCGGCACGATCCGGGTGATCGCCCTGTGAACCGCGCCCCTATTCAACGACAGTGCCCGAGCAGGCGCGCAAAAGGAGTTGCAGCATGATTGTCCGTCCGGTTCAAGTCAGCGACCTGCCAGCATTGATGACGCTGGTGCAACAGGCCGGGCCGGGTTTCACCACCCTGCCCGCCAACGAAGATCGCCTGGCCCACCGGGTACGCTGGGCACAGCGCGCCTTCGCCGAACAGGTCGAGCGGGCCGATGCCGATTACCTGTTCGTGCTTGAAGACGACGAACAGCGAGTGGTCGGCGTCAGCGCCTTGGCCGGGGCCGTCGGCCTGCGTGAGCCCTGGTACAACTATCGGGTCGGGCTGACCGTGAGTTCGGCGCCAGACCTTGGCATTCAGCGGCAGATCCCGACGCTGTTCCTCAACAATGAACTGACCGGCCAATCGGAGCTGTGTTCGCTGTTCCTGCGCCACGACCAGCGCCACGGCAGCAATGGACGCCTGCTGTCGCTGGGACGCTTACTGTTTGTCGCCGAATTCCAGCACCTGTTCGGCGAGAAGATGATCGCCGAACTGCGCGGCAGTGCCGACGAACAAGGCTGTTCGCCGTTCTGGGACAGCCTGGGCCGGCACTTCTTCCAGATGGACTTCAGCCACGCCGACCACCTGTCCGGGCTGGGCAACAAGGCCTTCATCGCCGAACTGATGCCGCGTCAGCCGCTGTACACCTGCCTGCTCACCGAACAGGCCCAGGCCGTGATCGGTCAGGCCCACCCCAACACCGAACCGGCACTGAAAATCCTTCAGTCCGAGGGTTTTGCTCACAAAGGCTACATCGACATTTTTGACGGCGGCCCAGTGATCGAAGCACCGATCCGCAGCATCCGCACCGTGCGCGACAGCCTGGAACTGACCCTGAGCATCGGCACCCCGGACGATCAGGCGCCGCTGTGGCTGATCCACAACCGCCGTCTGGAAAACTGCCGCATCACCGTCGCGCCGGGCCGTCGGGTCGGCAGTAGTCTGGTGATCGACCGCCTCACCGCCAAACGCCTGCAATTGCAGCCGGGCAACTCGGTGCGGGCGGTGCCGCTGCCCAATCAACAGCAGCAGGCGGTGGCGGCCTGAGCGCACATTCCTGTAGAGAAAGCGCCTGAACAGGATTTTCCTGGTTAACTTCCTCGTTAATTCGTCATGATCCTTGACCCATTGGCGTGATAGCCTTTTCACCTTCGGCGTTGACACCTTTGCTCAAGCCTTTCCATTCCTTTGTATTGGTGGAACTCGTATGACCAGGCTTTCTCATCAAGATTTGCGCCGTAACTTCCGTCAGCTGCTGGCTTCCGACACCTGCTATCACACCGCCTCGGTGTTCGATCCGATGTCCGCCCGCATCGCCGCTGACCTAGGTTTTGAAGTAGGGATTCTCGGCGGCTCGGTCGCCTCATTGCAGGTCTTGGGGGCTCCGGACTTTGCCCTGATCACCCTCAGCGAATTCGCTGAACAGGCCACCCGCATCGGCCGCGTCGCCCAACTGCCGGTGATCGCCGACGCCGACCACGGCTACGGCAACGCGCTCAACGTGATGCGCACCATCGTCGAACTGGAACGCGCCGGCGTCGCCGCGCTGACCATCGAAGACACCCTGCTGCCAGCACAATTCGGCCGTAAATCCACCGACCTGATCACCGTCGCCGAAGGCGTCGGCAAGATCCGCGCGGCACTGGAAGCCCGGGTCGATTCGGAAATGGCGATCATCGCCCGGACCAACGCCGGCATCCTGCCGAACCAGGAAATCATCAGCCGCACCAAGCAGTACCAGGCCGCCGGTGCCGACGGTATCTGCATGGTCGGGATCCAGGACTTCGACCAGCTCGAGCAAATCGCCGAACACCTGACCGTCCCGCTGATGCTGGTGACCTACGGCAACCCGGCGCTGCGCGACGACAAACGCCTGGCCGAACTGGGTGTGCGCTTGACCATCGACGGCCACGGTGCTTACTTCGCGGCAATCAAGGCGACTTACGACAGCCTGCGCGAACAACGCCAGATATTCACCCAGGCCTCGGACCTGAGCGCCACCGAACTGACCCACACCTACACCCAGCCTGAGGAATACATCCTCTGGGCCAAGGAATACATGAGCGTCAAAGAGTAACCGCGCACCACGCTACAAAGAGGCAGAGCGGCCCGACGCCATTACGAGTCCACTCGCATGGCGCCCGCCGCGAAACCGCTAGACCGCTGTTTTGAAACCCGCCTCCCGCTGTAATGCCCGCGTCTGAATCACGTTCAGAATGGCGCAGCCCTCTCGCATCAGCAGATGCACCGCGCTGGTAATGCGCGTCAGATCACAATCGGAAATGCCCTTGAGGTCGAGACTGGAAAAGGTGTCTGCCAGATCGCGCACGACCACAAAACGGTGCATCGCACACGCGGCCATGTCGCTGAGTTCTTTTTGGGTATTGATGAAGAGCACCGGGGATTCGGCGTCGTAGGTGTCGATGGGGAGGTAGCGGGGGATTACTTGTTCTGACATTGGTGTGACTCCTGTAATTAGAGCTATCACCATTCGCGGCCAAACGAAGAGGGTGGCAGCCGTACGCGGGTTGGCCGACCGGATACAGGAACCGGCACACCCGAAGGTGTCCCACGCACAGCCGCCAAAACACAACAACTCAGGCAAACATCGCTGAATATGTTGGACAACTGTACGTTCCTGTATCGACCGGCCAAGGTCGTTCGCGAAGTTTTCCGCGAGCCCGAACTATAGGTGTCGATACCGAAACGCGGCAACAGGGTACGTTGTAGGAAAGGTCTTGGAAAGTTGTGCGCCGCTCACGCTTTACTCATATCCCACAAAAGCCCCCTCACCCTAGCCCTCTCCCGGAGGGAGAGGGAACCGATTGGGGGATGCTGGAGAAGTACAGCGACTTGAACGTTATGCGTCGAATCCATAATCGACTCGGTGTTTCAGGTCGATGTAATACGCAAGACACCTCAGTCGGCCCCCTCTCCCTCCGGGCGATCCGACGTTTCAGGAGGGCTGGGGTGAGGGGATGCTGGAGAAGCACACAGACTTGAGCGTTATGCGCCGAATCCATAATCAACTCGGTATTTCAGGTCGATGCAATACGCAAGACACCTCGGTCGGCTCCCTCTCCCCTTGGGAGAGGGCTGGGGTGAGGGGAAAACCTGACACCCCGCCGAGTCCACTGCTCACTGCCCCTTCGCCAACTCCATAATCATCCGCGACAACAGATAAATCCGCGGCGCCACGCTCTCCACTTCCGCGTATTCCTCCGGCGTATGAATATTGCCGCCAACAATCCCGAACCCGTCCAGCGTCGGCGTCCCTACCCCGGCCGACAAACTGGCATCCGCCGCCCCGCCGCTACCTTCTTCGGTCAACTTACGGCCAATCTCGCCATAAATCCCCTGAGCCATCGCCATCAAACGATCCGACTCCGCCGTCTGCGGCATCGGTGGCAAGCCGCGTTGCAGCGAGGTCTTCACCTCGGTATCAGGAATCAACTTGTCCTGCGACACCCGCGCCAGATCCTTCTCGATCCGGTCGAATTCTTCCGGCACCGCCGCCCGCACATCAGCCTTGGCCGTGGCCTGGTCCGGGATCACGTTGGTGCGGTCACCGGACTTGAGCACGGTGAAGTTGATGGTGGTTTTCTTGGCTTCGTCGCCGAGTTTGCCCAGTTGCAGAATCTGATGCGCCGCCTCCATCGCCGCATTGCGCCCCAGTTCCGGCGCGACGCCGGCGTGGGCAGCCTTGCCCTTGACCTCGACCAGCGCGGTGGCGCTGCCCTTGCGCCACACCACCAGACCATCCGCCGGACGGCCCGGCTCGAGATTGAGGGTGAAGTCGTGGAGTTTGGCGGTTTTCTTGATCAGGTCGGTGGCGACGTCCGAGCCGGTTTCTTCGCTGGCATCGAGCAGAAAGGTGATTTGCGCGTAGTCCTTGAAGTCGAGGTTCTTCAGAATTTTCAGCGCGTAGATGCCGGCGACGATCCCGCCCTTGTCGTCCATCACGCCCGGCCCGTAGGCACGGCCGTCCTTGATGTGGAACGGTCGTTCGGCGGCGGAGCCTTCCTTGAACACCGTGTCCATGTGCGCCATCAGCAGGATTTTCGCCTTGCCGGTGCCTTTCAGCGTGGCGAGTACGTGGTTGGTTTTTTCCGGGGTGTTGGGCACCAGCTCGATTGTGGCGCCGAGCTTTTTCAGCTCATCGATGGCGATTTCGCTGACTTGTTTCAGGCCTTTTTCATCACCGGAACCGGAGTCGATGTTGACCAGCCGCTCCAGCAGTTTCAGGGCTTCGGGTTTGTATTGCTCGGCGTCGGCCAGCACTTGTTTGTGCGGTTCGGCAAAGGCGCCAGCGGTGGCGAGAGAGAGGGTCAGGCCGAGACCGGCGGCCAGCAGGGAACGAGGGAATTTGAACGTCATGAATCAATCCTTGTTTCGTGTCGGGTACTGAACCGTACCTGACATCGCGCCAAGGCTCTATCCCGTATGCGACACCCGATCCGTTCAAACCGAATCGAATACCTCGCGCCGTGGCTTGTCGTCACTGCAGCAAATCACCCGGTTCCGCCCACCGGCCTTGGCTTCATACAGCGCCTGATCGGCGTCATCCAGCCAACGTGTCGCGTCGCCATGGGACGGATCGAGCGCCGCCAGACCAATGCTCAGGCTGACCTTCAGTGCCGGGCTCTGTTCGTACACCAGAAAGGAAAAACGCTCACGCAAGGCTTCCATCGCCTGCGCCGCATTGAACAGCGGCAAGTCCGGCAGAATCACGCAAAACTCGTCGCCGCCGTAGCGCCCCGCCACATCGGCCATGCGCAGGTTCTGCTTGAGCATCTTGCTCAGCTGACGCAGGACGATATCGCCGGCCACGTGGCCGTAGGTGTCGTTGATTGCCTTGAAGTGGTCGATGTCGATCAGCGCAATCGCGGCACCGGTTTGCTGGCGTTTGCAGCGTTCGAATTCGATTTCCAGCTGATCCTTCCAGGCGCCGTGATTGAGCAGACCGGTGAGGCTGTCGGTGCGGCTCAGGGCCAGCAATTCACGTTTGTGCAGGCCGAGGGTGTAGGCCTGGCGAAAGCAGATCCAGCCCAGAGCCAGCGGATACAGCATCAACAACGGCAGACAGGCATAGAGTTGCGCCGGTGTGGTCATCGGGACGAACGCGGGGGCAAACACCACCAGTCCAACGCCGATGCCGAGCAACTGCGCCGCCGCCCCGGCCAGTAGAAAACGCAGGCCACCGATGGCGACGTTGTTCATCGCCATCATCGAAATGGTCGTGGCACTGGGCAAGGGATTGAAGTGCATGGCGGCGACCCAGAAGCCACCGAGGAAGGCGTCGATCAACAGGTTGCGGTGCTCGGCGTGGTAAGGAACCTTCGCCCGGCGGGCCCATTGATACGCGAGGTGCGGCCAGACCAGGCCGTTGAACAGCATCAGCGCCCAGACCCAGGCCGGTGGGTCGAGTGGGTACATCGCGACGCTCACACACAATAGCCCCAGGACCAGCCCGAGGGTTCGCGATGTATAGAGCCTCCTGGCCAGTGAAAGTCCTTTTCCTCCCGATCTTCCCATAGGGGCCTCGACCACTCGACGGCACTGCGCAGACCGCAGACCGGATGTGCTGGGAGTCTATCAGGGCGACGTTAAATAGCCATCACCGGCCAGCGGGCCGAATACCCTGTCATCAACACCACACGGCGGGCAAATGATTGGCTATACATGAACAGAGGAAAATGGAAAAAAGACTCTAAGAAGGAGGCCCATGCAAACCTACCAAGTGTTGATCATCGGCAGCGGTTTTGGCGGCCAGTGCGCGGCGGTCAATCTGCTAAAGGCCGGTGTCGACGACTTTCGCTTGCTGGAACGCCGGGACTTTTTCGGCGGCACCTGGTGCCAGAACACTTACCCCGGTGCAGCGGTGGATGTGCCGTCGCCGCTGTATTCGCTGTCGTTTGCGCCTTACCGCTGGACGCAGATGTTCGCCGAACAGGCCGAACTGCACCGCTACACCGACCATGTGGTCGAACGCTTCGGCCTGCGCGACCGTGTCGAACTGAACGCCAACGTCGAACGCGTCGAATGGGACGACACCGAAAAACGCTGGGCCGTGCACACCGGCACCAAGGGCACTTTTTATGCGCAGTTCCTGATCAATGCCACCGGGCCGTTGAGCCAACCCGTCATCCCACACTTCCCCGGCCAGGATCGCTTTCAGGGCAAGACCTTTCATACAAACAATTGGGATCACAGCTACGACTATCACGGTAAACGAGTGGCGATTGTCGGCAGTGGCGCCAGTGCGGCCCAAGTGATTCCGGCGATTGCACCGAAGGTCGCCCGATTGCACGTGTTTCAGCGCACCGCGCACTGGGTGCTGCCCCGGGCCGACCGTACATTCGGGCGATTTCAGCGTTGGCTGCTGGGTCTGAAACCGGCCTACAAACTGCTGCGCTGGATGATCTACTGGCAGTTCGAAACCCGGGTCATCGCCTTCAAGTATTCGAAACCGGCGATTCACATGGTGCAGCGCCAGGCCCTGAAGTTTCTCGAACGCCAGGTGACTGACCCCGAATTGCGGAAAAAACTGACACCGGACTTCACCATCGGCTGCAAGCGGGTGTTGCTCTCCAGCACCTACTACCCGGCGCTGACCCGGCCCAACGTCACGTTGCACAGCCGCGAACAAGGCATCGCCAGCCTCGACGAAACCGGCATCGTCACCACGGACGGCCAGCACATCGCCGTCGATCTGATCGTCTGGTCGACCGGTTACGACGCCACCGACGGCGTGATTTCCTACCCGGTCAGCGGAAAAAACGCCGTGCAACTACGCGACGTCTGGGCGCAATATCCGCGCGCCTACCTCGGCACCAGCCTGCCGGACTTTCCCAACCTGTTTATCGTCACCGGGCCGAACACCGGCATCGGTCACACCTCGGCGCTTTTCATCATCGAATCGCAGATGAACTACATCCTCGACTGCATCCGTACCTTGCAGGCCAAAGGTCTGCGCAGCATCGAAGTTCGCCCCGAAGCAGAACGTACCTACACTCAGATGATTCACCGGGAGATGGAGCGCACGGTCTGGAAAACCGGCGGCTGCCACAGTTGGTATCAAAGCAGGAGCGGTCATGTGATCGCGATGTTCCCCGGCTTCAGTTTCAGCTACCACCGGTTGACCCGGGCGCTGAAACCGGCCGACCACATTCTGTCTTGAACAAGGAAGACCCACGATGCTTTTGCTGTTTGTCGCCCTCGCGGTTTTCGTGGCCTGGAGCTGGTTGAGTTACCCGGCGGTCGGCCACTGGCTCTACGATCTGAGTGCGGCCCTGGAGGCCAAGCTGTACCGGCTGCACAAGATTGAAGTGCCGATTGCCGAAATGACCGTGTCGACCTGGCAAGGCGGGCCTTATGAAGCGTCGAGCAGCATTCTGATGCTGCACGGTTACAGCGCCGAAAAGAATCTGTGGCTGCGCTTCGCCCGGCATTTTGTCGGCCAGTACCGGGTGATCATCCCGGACCTGGCCGGCCACGGCGAAACCGGCTTCAAGGCCGGCGGTGGCTACGACATTCCGGTGCAAGCCAAGCGCATGATCCAGTTGCTCGACGTCTGCGGCGTCGAGAAAGTCCACGTGATCGGCAACTCGATGGGCGGCTACATCGCCGCGTGGCTGGCGGCGACCTACCCTGACCGCATCGCTTCGGTGGCGCTGATCGACCCGGCCGGCGTTACTGCGCCCGAGGCCAGCGACATGGAGCGTCACCTGGCCCGTGGGCACAATCCGTTCCTGATCAATTCCCGGGAAGAATTCCGACGTTTCTACGCCATGACCATGGCCTCGCCACCGTGGGTGCCCGGTCTGGTGCTCGATGCGATCGCCCAGCGCTACGAACAATGCCGCGACGAACTGGAAGAGATCTTCCGCGACTTTCGCGCCAGCCCGCCGATGGAGCCGAAACTGCCGGACATCAAATGCCCGGCGCTGTTGCTCTGGGGCCGCAAGGACCGGTTGATCGACGTCAGCAGCGTGCCGGTGTGGAGCAAAGGCATCAGCAATTTGCGGGTCGATGTCTGGGATGGCGTCGGCCATATGCCGATGGTCGAACAGCCGTCGAACACGGCACGTCTGTACCGGGAGTTTCTGGGGGAACATTCGCGTCAGGACAGGTAAACGGTCAGTCGTTGGCAGAATGAAGTTCGTAGGATTCTTCGTTTGCCCGCGTCAGCGAAGGCTGCGATCTTTTCCGACATCCTTTACGTGACCGTGCCAGGAATTTTTTTCATGACCGTGCAGCCTTTCGTCAGCCCCGACCTGATCCGCCAACGCTTCTCCAAAGCGATGTCCGACATGTACCGCGAAGAAGTGCCGCTGTACGGCGCGTTGATGGAACTGGTGGAACAGACCAACCGCGACGTGCTGGCACGCGAACCGCAAATCGCCAGCCAATTGCACAACACTGGGGAAATCGAACGGCTGGACATGGAGCGCCACGGCGCAATCCGCGTCGGCACCGCCGCTGAACTGGCCACCCTCGCCCGCCTGTTTGCGGTGATGGGCATGCAGCCGGTGGGCTATTACGACCTGACACCTGCAGGGGTGCCGGTGCATTCCACGGCATTTCGCGCGGTGCATGAAGATGCGCTGCAGGTCAGCCCGTTCCGGGTGTTCACTTCATTGCTGCGACTGGAATTGATTGAAGACCCTGAACTGCGAGCCTTTGCTGCATCGGTGCTGGATAAGCGTTCGATCTTTACGCCATTGGCGATAAAGCTGATCGAACAGGCCGAGTCCGCTGGCGGCCTGAATGAAGCCGAGGCCGGGGAATTTGTCCTGCAAGCGCTGGAGACATTTCGCTGGCACCACAGCGCCACCGTCACCGCCGCGCAATACCAGACCCTCAGCGCCCAGCATCGTCTGATCGCCGATGTCGTGGCTTTCAAGGGCCCGCACATCAACCACCTGACCCCGCGCACGCTGGACATCGACATCGTCCAGGCGCAGATGCCGCTGCATGGCATCACACCCAAGGCGGTGATCGAAGGCCCGCCGCGCCGGCAGCATCCGATCCTGTTGCGTCAGACCAGCTTCAAGGCGCTGGACGAGCCGATCGCCTTCACCGACCAGACGCAAACCCGCGGCAGCCACAGCGCCCGCTTCGGTGAAATCGAACAACGTGGCGCGGCGCTGACTCCCAAGGGCCGTGCGTTGTACGACCGTCTGCTGAATGCGGCGCGCGATGAACTGGGTGATTTCCCCAACGAAGCCAACGCCTCACGCTATAACGCGCTGATGGCCCAGCATTTCAGCGAATTCCCTGACAGCCTCGAGGGCATGCGCGAGCAGGAACTGGCGTACTTCCGTTATTTCCTGACAGACAAAGGGCTGGCGGCGAGTCGTCCTGCTGATGTTTCCCTGCAAGCCTTGTTGCGCGACGGCTATGTGAAAGCCGAACCGCTGGTGTACGAAGATTTCCTGCCGGTGAGTGCGGCGGGGATTTTTCAGTCGAACCTGGGGGACGCGGCGCAGACGCACTATGGCGAGCATTCCAACCGACAGGCATTCGAGCAGGCGCTGGGGCGTTCGACCATTGATGAATTGAGGTTGTACGCCGAGACGCAGCAACGCTCGATTGAAGACTGCCTTGCGGTGTTGACTCGATAACGCGGCGATTAGCCATACTGCGCAAGAAGTTGCGCAGTTCCCCGTAATAAAACTCCTATAAAACCTCTGAAACCCTTGTGCCACGCGGCCTCCAGCCAAGTGCGCAAGAAGTTGCGCAGTACTGCGCAACTTCTTGCGCACTTTTCGCCTGAATCCCTGCCCGTTTTCACAAAAACCACGATCGCTCAGCGCCAACCTGTTGGTTTATAAGGCTTCGAAAAAACTGGCACGCTCCTTGATAACAGTCAGCCACCCACCGGGCGATTTCGCCTCCCGGGCACCCTAACTTTATCCGCAAGGAGCACCTCCCATGGCAACACCAGCGTACATGTCGGTTACCGGCGAAAAACAAGGCCTGATCACTGCCGGCGCCTTCACTGCCGACTCCGTTGGCAACACCTACCAGGAAGGCCACGAAGACCAGGTTATGGTTCAGGCTTTCACCCACGACGTGATCATCCCGCGTGACCCGCAATCCGGTCAGCCAACCGGTCAGCGCGTGCACAAGCCAGTTGTGATCACCAAGGTCTACGACAAGGCTTCGCCACTGCTGCAAGCCGCTCTGACTTCCGGCGAGCGCATGAGCGAAATCGTTATCCAGTGGTACCGCACTTCGGCTCAAGGTACCCAAGAGCACTACTACACCACCAAACTGGAAGACGCGATCATCGTCGCCATCAACAACAAAATGCACAACTGCCAGGATCCAGGCAACGCGCACTTCACCCACCTGGAAGAAGTGCAGTTCACCTACCGCAAAATCACCTGGACCCACGAAGTATCCGGTACTTCGGGTTCCGATGACTGGCGTGCTCCAGTCGTTTAATTACGGCTGATCGTTTCAAGCATCGGCCAGCTCTGCTGGTCGATGTTGTTTACGCCCCTCCAGAATTTCGCGCGCGTTGACTGCTCTTGCGGTCGACGGGCGCCGCTGTACAGCACGAGGAACAAGGGATGTTCGCGCCGGCCAATGAAACCCACTTTGCCCTGACCATCGAAGGTCTTTCCGCCGATTTCCAGGTGTTTACCCTCACCGGTCGGGAAGCCGTCAGCCAGCCTTTTGTGTTCGAGGTGGAGCTGGTCAGTGAGCAGCCGTCGCTGGACCTCGAAACCCTGCTGCACAAACCGGCCTTCCTGCAGCTGTCGCCCGACGGCAGCGGCATCCACGGCCTGATCTACCGCGCCGCGCAAGGCGATTCCGGCAAGCGCCTGACGCGCTATTCCGTGACCCTGCGCCCGCAACTGGCGTACCTGGCGCACCGGGTCAACCAGCGGATCTTCCAGAACCTCAGCGTGCCGAAAATCATCGGCAAGGTCCTCGAAGAACACGGCATCCAGGGCAACGCCTATGAATTCCAGACCGGTTCGATCTACCCCGATCGCATCTACTGCGTGCAGTACGACGAATCGGACCTGCATTTCATCCAGCGCCTGTGCGAAGAGGAAGGCATTCACTACCACTTCCAGCACAGCGCCACGGCGCACAAACTGGTGTTCGGCGATGACCAGACGGTGTTTAAGAAACTGGCGCCGGTGGCCTATCAGCAGGACTCCGGCATGGTCGCCAGCGACCCGGTGATCAAGCGCTTCGACCTGCGCCTGGAAACCCGCACCAGCCGCACCACCCGCCGCGACTACGACTTCGAAAAACCGCGGATCACCCTCGAAAGCGAAAACCGCGGCGACGCCCTGCCCGACCTTGAGGACTACGACTACCCGGGCCGTTTCGTCGACCGCGAACGCGGCAAACACCTGGCCAAACGCGCCCTCGAACGCCATCGCAGCGACTTCCAGCTCGCCGAAGGCAAGAGTGATCAGCCGTTGCTGGTCAGCGGCCATTTCCTCGCGCTGAAAGAACACCCGAAAGCCAAGTGGAACGACCTCTGGCTGCTCACCGAAGTCCACCACGAAGGCAAGCAGCCGCAAGTGCTGGAAGAGTCGGTCACCAGCGACACCACCGCGCTGAAAGACGATTTCCACCAGGGCTACCGCAACCGCTTCCAGGCCACCCCGTGGGACGTGCCGAACCGCCCGCCCCTGCGTCACCCGAAACCGCGCATCCTCGGCAGCCAGAGCGCCGTGGTCACCGGGCCGAAAGGCGAAGAAATCCACTGCGACGAATACGGCCGCGTGAAAGTGCAGTTCCACTGGGATCGTGAAGGTCAGGCCGACGACAAAACCAGCTGCTGGCTGCGCGTGTCTTCCGCCTGGGCCGGCGCCCAGTACGGCGGCATCGCCATCCCGCGCATCGGCATGGAAGTGCTGGTGACCTTCCTCGAAGGCGACCCCGACCAGCCGCTGATCAGCGGCTGCCTGTACCACAAGGAAAACACCGTCCCCTACGCCCTGCCGGCGAACAAGACCCGCACCACCTTCAAGACCCTGAGCTCGATGGGCGGTGGCGGCTTCAACGAACTGCGCATCGAAGACAAGAAAGGCCAGGAACAGATCTTCCTGCACGCCCAGCGCGACTGGGACGAGAACATCGAACACGACCAGAAAATCCGCGTCGGCAACGAACGCCACGACGTCGTGGAAAAGAACAGCTACACGGAATTCAAGGCCGAAGAACACCACACCGTCTACGCAGACCGCAAAGTCGAAACGAGGGCCAACGATCACCTGACCGTGGGCGTGAACCAGCACATCAAGATCGGCACCGGACAGTTCATCGACGCGGGGCAGGAAATTCACCTGAGCAGTGGCATGAAAGTGGTGCTGGAGGCCGGGGCCGAACTGACGCTGGTCGGCGGCGGCAGCTTCATCAAGATCGATGGCGGCGGCGTGACCATGAGCGGGCCGGCGATCAACATCAACTCGGGGGGTGGGCCGGGGAGTGGCACGGGTGCTGCGCCGTTGATGCCGGGTGTGCTGAAGCAGGCGGATGCCGACAAGGCGGGTGCTGTGTTGACGCCGGCGCAGATCAACACGCTCAAGCGTAATGCGCCGTTTTGTGAAGAGTGTGAGAAGTGTAAGGCGGGTGCATGCGCGATCTGACTGTCGAGAGACTCGCAAGGGCAAACTCAATGCGAGTTTTTGCAGCCTGCTTGCTGAGTCTCTTGCTGGCTCTACCGCCGATTGCCCGCGCAGCCAACAACTTCCCCGACGATGTATCCAGCTACGTAATCAAGAGAAACAACTGTGACTCCCTTCGCGGTGATATTCCCGAGCAAGACCCGGCCGACCCTGACAACATTCACCGGCTCGCCAGCGAAGCGAACAAATACTGCAAAGACACGGATCAGCAACTGAAGCAGTTGAAAGAAAAATACGCAGAAAACGAAAGCGTGCAGCAAAGGCTTTCGGGTTACGAAGAAAACATTGAAGCGGACATGAGCCAATAGGCTCACCCATCAAGGACGGTTGTTGTGGCATCTGAAAAAATCACTCCCCAGGCCTGGCTCTCCGCGCACCCGCTCAAGGCGAACGAACGCCTGTACCTGATCGTCAGCGCCGCGAGCGATGCCGAAGCCCTCAAAGCCTTGTATCAGAGCGAACCGTCCGTCCAGGCCATTCCCGTCTGGGGCGGAACGCCCTACTCCACCTGGCAACCGGTGATGCCTTACGTCGCCGAACTCAAGGCCAACTCGGCCTTCCTGCCCTGGATCACCGAAACCGACGCCCTCGACTGGGGCTGGCTGGCGGTCTCCCGCTCGGAGCCCAACGAAGTCTTCGAACACCTGCGCAGCCTGACCCAGGTGAAGATGCCGGACGGGACCGAGGTGTTTTTCCGGTTCTGGGATGGGCGGCATATCTATCCGATTCTTGAAGGGTTGGGTGAGACGGCTGGGGAGGTGCTGCCGGTGTTTGAGCGGTATCTGATTAATGGGCGAAGTCTGGAAGTCGGGCCGAGGGTGGTGCCGAAGGTGAAGGAGTGGCCGTGGTGGGAGGTGCCGAAAGACCTGTTGGACAGCTTGATGGCCGAAAACCCGTCGACCGTAATCGGCAACATGATGCAGTGGCTGCAGGAAGAGCATGCCGACCTGTACTTTTCGTTCCCGGAATCGAATCTGCAAAAGAAAGTGGCGCGCTTCGTAAAACGCACGCCACTCACGGAAGAAAATTTTACCGGCCTACTGAAGGCCCATCTGGAAAGTGAGGTGGCTGTATGAGCATTTTGATGGGTGAGATTGTTGCCAATCTCAATGCAAAACAGCCTGATGCTCAGGCCATCATCAGCGACTTCAAGAAGTGCCTGAAGGATTATCGCGAGCATGCCGAAGCCTGGTACGGTGGCATTCTGGATGCAGAGCAGCAGTTCAAGGTCGGTGACGAAGTCGGCACCGCAGACAAGGACAGTAAAAAGGCCAATACCCTTTATGCCAACTGCCCTGCCAACGGCAAACTGAAGCTGGTCCACAGTTTCGAATCTGCGCGTTTTGTCCCTATCGGCAATACGCCGGTGCGACTGGTGCCGGTGGAAAATGGCAAGCTCTACGGAAAGAACGAAGTCGGTCAACCGATCAACGTCAAAATCGGGCCAAGCGGGATTCTGGAGGTCACAGGCCTCAAACCGCACCAACAATACGAAATCACTTTCTTCCCCACCCCCACCAAAGCTCAGATCGACAGCCTGTTCAATTCCTATCAAGGCGTGATCGGGGATTTGAGCGGCTGGCTGCAAACCGAGTGGACCACCGATTTTCTGCCGCTCTGGCAAGCGCACACCAATGCATCCATGGGTGGACGGGCATTGCAACAGCTGGAGTCGGCCTGGAAAGGATTCCTCAAGGCAATCATGGGGCTGTGGGGGGACATCAAGAGCCTCTACGACCTGGTTGCGCATCCTCGGGAAAACTACGAGAAGCTCAAAAAATTCTTCACCGAAGAACAGATAAAGAAGATCTATAACGCTTCGAAAGAAGCCATCCAAACAGCACTGTTGATCGCCAGTGACGAGCCACTTATGTGGATCTACGTTGCGGCGATCGTCGCGTGGGTCAAGATGCTGCCTCCGCAGACCTGCACTGAGGTCTTGGCGGAACTGACCACGGAAGTGCTGCTGAACATTCTGATCGGTATCGTCTTGACGGGCGGGATCGGTCTGGCCGTCCGTATCGGCACCAAAGGCCTGAATGCCGCAAGAAACAGCGGCAAGGTCATGAAGCTGATCGAAGACTTCACCTCGATGCTGATGAAAATCAGCAAAAAGAATGCGACAGCACACGCCGATACGGCGAAACCGTTGATGCTCAACGGCAACTCCCCACTGAATCAGGCGCGAAAGGCAAGCGTAGAAATTGCGCCTCCAAAACCCGCAGAGACCGCCACACCACCAAAGAAAAAACCACCCGTTTCCGGAGGTGCTGTAGAGACGGATGCGCAGATTCATGCACGCGGCAAGAAGGAAAACAGCACCCGCGCTCAACAACAGGAAAAAGTAGACAACGCGCCCGACCAGTCCAAAAACCCGGCGGACCAACCTGCTCAGTGCGCCGATAAGACCTGCACCAACGGTGAGCCGGTATCGATGGTTACCGGCGAGGAATTGCTGACACTCACTGACGGTGTATTGGGTGGTCTGCTGCCGATTGAATGGACGCGCCTCTACCGCAGTAGCGCGGTTGAAATCGATGGACGTCTCGGCCATGGCTGGAGCCATTCCCTGTCCCATCGCCTGCAAATCAACGATGAAGGCGTGTTGTGGACTGACAACGAAAACCGTCAGACCCGCTTCCCGATGCCGACCGAACAACGGCCAGCCATCACCAATAGTCTGGCTCAGGCGGCGATTTATCTGGGCAGCGCGCCGGGTGAACTGATCCTCACCCAAGCAGGAGCAAAACCACGCTTTTATCATTTCCGAGCAGACCGCCTGACGACGGTCAGTGACTCTTACGGAAATCAGGTGCATATCAGCTATGACCTGGTGGGGCGGATCCAGCGCATCGATAACGGTGCTGGCCGCGCGTTGTTGTTGCGCTACGACGATCGCCATATCGTTGCCGTTGATCAGCAACAGCAGCGTTCCGAGTATGACGAGCGCGGTGAGCGCCAGGATCCATGGCTGACCATTCAGACCCTTGTCACCTACCGCTACAACGCTCGCAATCAATTGGTCTCTGCATCCAACGCCGCAGGCGAAACCGAGCATTACCGCTATAACGATCAGCACGTCATTCTTGAGCGGCAACTGGCCGGTGGCGCCAGTTTCTTCTGGGAATGGGAACGTGAAGGCAAGCTCTCCCGCTGCGTACGTCATTGGGCCAACTATTCGCAACTGGAAGCTCGCTACGAGTGGGATGACAAAGGCACGGTAACGGTTCACAACTCCGATGGGAGCGAACAGGTTTATGTGCATGACGAAAATGCACGCCTGATCAGTGAAACCGCTGCCGATGGTGCTGAAACGCAAAAAGCCTATGACGATGAGGGACGTCTGGTAGCTGTAAAAGATCCAATGGGAGCCATCACCGAGTATCAATACAGCGATGCCGGGCGATTGATGGCTGTCATCCCGCCGGAAGAAGAACCGACCTTCTACAACTACTTCGATGGGCAACTGATTGAAGTCAAACGTGGCAAGGCCCGTTGGCAGTACGACCGAAATCAACAAGGCGACATCACCCAGCAAATCGACCCGCAGGGCAACGAAACCCGCTACAGCTACGACCGCCAGGGCCGGCTGCTGGAAATTCATCACCCTGATGGCAGTCGCCATCAACTGGGCTGGAACAATCTCGGTCAATTGCTGGAGGAACGTCTTCCGGACGGTGGTCAGCGCAAGTATCGCTACGATGCACTTGGACGGCAGATCACCCGCCAGGACGAATTCGGCGCCATCACCCATTACCAATGGGACGCCGTCGACCGCCTGACTCAGGTCACCCTCCCCGGCGGCGCCACCCGTGCTTTCACCTACAACCCGTACGGACGCGTCACCGCCGAACGCGATGAGCTCGGCCGTATCACCCGCTACGAATACGCCGACAACCTGCATCTGGTCAGCCGCCGCATCAATTCCGACGGCAGCCAATTGCGCTATTGCTACGACAACGCAGGATTGCTGCTCACTGAAATTGAAAACGAACGCGGCGAGCACTACAAGCTCGACTACTACGCCAACGGCCTGATCCAGCAGGAAACCGGTTTCGACGGCCGCCGCACCGCGTACGAATACGACCTCAACGGCCAGTTGCTGAAGAAAACCGAATTCGGCGACGACGGCAGCGAACTGATCACCGAATATCAGCGTGATGCTGCCGGGCGACTGCTGGTGAAGACCCTCGCCGATGGCGAAGAAATTCACTACAGCTACGATGCCCTGGGCCGTTTGGTGAATGTCGACGACGGTCACTGGCCGCTGGCCTACGAATACGACGTGCAGGATCGCCTGATCACCGAGCATCAGGGCTGGGGCACCACCCGCTACGAATACGACAGCGTCGGGCAACTGAGTCACTGCCGCCTCCCCGATGGCAGCACACTCGACTACCGTCATTTGTCGGGCGGACGCCTGAGCAGCATCGACCTCAACGGCTCACGCCTGACCAGCCACCAATTCAGCGCCGGTCGCGAACAGCAACGCCAACAAGGACTGCTGCTCAGCCAATACCAGTACGACGAACAAGGTCGCCTGCAAGCGCACAGCGTTAGCCAGCGCGAGAAAAACCTGTTCCAGCGTCGCTATAACTACGACGCCAACGGCAACCTCGCCGGCATCGACGACAGCCGCAAGGGCAACCGCAGCTTCCACTACGACCCGCTCGATCGCTTGATCAGCGTACGTGGCGCGACACCGGAAACCTTTGCTCATGATCCGGCCGGTAACCTGCTCGGCCAGAACAACGAAGGCACAGCCAACCTCGCCAACGTCAAAGGCAACCGTCTGCTGATGCAGGGCGACCGCCACTACGACTACGACGCCTATGGCAACCTGATCCGCGAACGCCGTGGCACCGGACAGAAACTCGTCACCGAATATCGCTACGACTGCCAGCATCGACTGATCGGTGTCAGCCTGCCGGGCGGCAGCACTGCATCCTATAAGTACGACGCCTTCGGTCGCCGCATCGAGAAAACTGTCGATGGCCATACCACCGAATTCCTGTGGCAAGGCGAACGCCTGATCGCCGAAAGTGGCGACAACCGTTATCGCACCTATATCTACGAGCCCGGCAGCTTCCGCCCGCTGGCGATGCTCGACGGCGAAGGCCCGCGCAAGGCGACGCCGTTCTACTACCAGCTCGATCACCTGGGCACACCGCAGGAACTCACCGACTACAGCGGTGAAATCATGTGGTCCGCGAAGTACCGCGCCTACGGTAACCTCGCAGCGCTGGACGTCAGTGAAATCGACAATCCTCTGCGGTTCCAAGGTCAGTATTTCGATGCGGAGACAGGGTTACATTACAACCGGCACCGCTACTACAATCCGGGGACTGGGCGGTTTCTGACTCCGGATCCGATCAAGCTTGCGGGTGGGTTGAATAACTACCAGTACGTGACTAACCCTACTGGCTGGATAGACCCGCTCGGGCAAACTGAGTGCCCAGGAGGAAACGAAGGTGGGTCTGGATCACCAAAGAAACCAGAGGATGTACCGAAGGTAAAAGATGGGACGCCAACTCCGCCTATTGCGGACAGAAAATTTAAACCTGGAGAGGATGTACGTCACTTTGAGAAACATGGAGAGGAAATTGGGCAAACGCTAGGCCACGACAACTACACACTCGAACAGTATGTAGCTGACGCCAACTCTGTTATTCGGAACGGGACGTTTACACCTGAGTTAAACGCTTACGTCGCAATTCCTGGAGGGGTTGGAAGTGCAAAAGGTTTGCTCGTTGGGGTTGATAGGGCTACTGGAGAAATTACTACGATGCACCTCAAACCCATTTCATTCTTTGAAAACAAAGCTCCGAGTTTAGGGTGGAAAGCACAACCGAAGTCGGTAAAAACAGACACGATCGGAGCAAACCCTCAGATTGGATGGAAATATCCGTACGGATTAAAAACAGAGAAATAGAAATGTTAATAAAGGACATCAGTTGGATATCCAGAGATTCGGCTGAGGCGGAGGTTGAGATCAGTGACGGAAACTTTACCTGCGTCGCTTTTTCTCAACCATGCAGCGCGATCATTGGAGAAACAATAAATGATCCATTGCATGTTTTTTCGTTGAAAGATGCAATGATCTGTGAAAATGAGTCAACAGTAGGGATCTGGAACACAGAAAAACCTGGACTATCTCGAAAAGTAATTGCCAGAGTAATAAATGCATCAGAGCATCTGGTGGCCGTGGGTGGAATCAAACTATTAATCGATGATTACTTACCCGGCGGCATAAATACTGGCGACCTAATCGAGTTCAAATGCGGCCGAATTGATCTCTGGTAAACAATCCGAAGGGGACACAATCCAAAAGGGACAGATTTATTATTTGAAGAAAATTAATCTGCCCCCTTTTCAATCATACCTTCGCACCTAAGAGTTGGAGTGACGCAAAAATACTGAAAGTTACTGATGAAGTAGCAGCAGAGCCTGGAAAAATCTTAAGAAATAAACCTGGAGCTCTCGTCACCAAACACACAAAAATTATTGATGGCGTTGAATGGCAGATTATCAAAAAAACGGCGCCGTTACTTCATCATACTCGACAGGAGCGATTTCATGAGCAACTTTGAAAAAGATGAGTTTTATGAAAAATTTTGTGCCTGGGTTGGTGATTCAGAAGATTCAAACTGGACAGAATACACCACGGAGCTTGTTGCAAAAACTTTCCTGATAGACTTTATAAAACAACAATGGGACCGTTTAACAACAGAGATACTTTCCAGGCCAGAATATTGGCAACAACGTTGCGCGGTCTCATTGGGTGAGGACCGTACTGAACGCTCAATAGAAATACTGAAACTTTTACTTTCCGAATCGAATTACAAAGATGTAAAAATAATTGCAATATATGAACTCGATTGGGCAGAAGCCCCTATAGAAAAAAAATATGTACCTTTCATCAAAAAGGTCATAAAACACACTCCCCATGAAGAAATTGAACCTGAACTCAATAACCTGCTGATCAAAGCCGAATCAACCTAACAAAGTAACAACAGGCAAGAAAAGCGGCCGAGAAAAAAAGAACATCAAAAGGGAACAACAAAAAGGGGACAGATCTCGGCATTGACTGAAAAGGGGACTGAAAAGGGGACTGAAAAGGGGACGCCGTCGACCGCTTGACTCAGGTCACCCTCCCCGGCGGCGCCACCCGTGCTTTCACCTACAACCCGTACGGACGCGTCACCGCCGAACGCGATGAGCTCGGCCGCATCACCCGCTACGAATACGCCGACAACCTGCATCTGGTCAGCCGCCGCATCAATTCCGACGGCAGCCAATTGCGCTATCGCTACGACAACGCAGGATTGCTGCTCACTGAAATAGAAAAAAGGGGACAGATTTATTTTTTCGTTAAAGAAAATAAATCTGTCCCCTTTTCACTCGTAGATGATCCTCGCCTTGTTCCTTCCACTGATGGTCCCGCAGACCCCCATGTTGGATACCAGACGCCGGGAAAACGCGGTACTGGCGGCGCAGTTAGAGGACACATCTTATTAGAATCAGTGCCTGTATCACGCGCGAGAATTGGAGACCCGCAATGAACTACCTAGAAAAAGAAATAGACTCTGTCTTAGAAGAGCAAAAACTAGTAAATAAAAAACTAAGCGAAACTGAACTAGCCAACCTGATCAACGATTTAACGATCGAGTTCTTCTCCTCCCCAGCGAAGAAGCTGGATCCATACTTCTTGAAAAACACCGAAAAAAAGCATGATCCTGAATTCTGGAAAAAAGTCGACACCATAGACGACCTTGGATATCCCACTATAATAGTTCACGACAACAAAGCTCACGCTTGGAAACTAGAGTCTTCTACTGACCTCAAAGCGTTGCTACTCGAAACAACTGGCTTCCCATTCTGGATAATAGGTCAAAATTTTAAAACCTTGACATACATGGATGACCACGACTGCGTACACACCAGCAAAAAACCAAACTAATACCCCCAAAAAAATAAAATCAAAAAGAACTAAAGAAGGGGACAGGTTTATTTTTCTTTAAAGAAAGTAAATCTGTCTCTTTTTCAGGGAAACAAAGGCGACCAAACGGCTCACTTCAATCTCAGGCCAATTGAAAATACGAGGACAGGCAAGGCTCCTGGTGCAAAAGACCATTATTATTTCAAGGAAAAAGATGAATTCCTGGAACGAATTAGACGGAAGCACTTTTTTTAACAAGACATTCACCTCACCCATCCCAATTGGGGAGATAGAACTGTTCTCCATAAGCATTGACAACAGTAGACCAGTTATAATAATGGAGTTTGATATTCCAGATTACCCGGATGCACCGCCAGCCAAATGGAAGCAATCTGGATTCAACACCTGCCGCATAGGTTTAAATTGCAGTAACATCGAAGACCTCTTAATAAAAAATATTCCCACTCATGAAAAAATGACAATCAAAATCACATCCAACGAACAAAAATTCAGAGTAAGTGCATACAGTGAGAATTCATTAATTGAATTCACTACCAAACACCCGCTACTTTGCGGCCCATCCGCTTACTTGAACGCCCCAGAATAACCAAAAAACCAAAGGGGACGAATAAATATCAAAACGGGGCAGATTTATTCTTCGAAAAATAAATCCGCGCCCTTCCCAGCTAACTTGAAGAACAAAAATGAGCTTCCAGAAGACAATCCTTAGAAAAACATGGTGGGGTTTGGAGGCAAAATCATATACGGAGATTGCGCAGGAACTACCTTCGCAGGATGCGTCACTTAAGAAGTGGATCGCAATCTACGCTGTTTATCATTTAAACTTTGAAAACAGATCTTCTGGAGAGAGTTACTACAAGTTCCTAGAGTATGCAAAAAAATCTAAATACGTCATTATAGAATTCACTCTCCCAATCCACCTTCTCGAAACAAGAGATAGCATTGGCGCCAACGACACAACAATCACAAAGTGCAAAACCATGGAAACAGAGGAAGAAATAAATTCTTTCCTTTATGAAAACAACATAAACCCCGAGCTATTTACCCCCCCATGGACTTGTGAGTACCCGCTAGACTGAACCCAGCAAAAGTCAACAAAAAGAGGACAGATTTACTTTTCACTGAACAAAATAAATCTGTCCTCTTTTCAAAAGCGTTCGAGGGGCAAATGACAGCACATAAATGTATCCCAAGAAGTGTATGGAACGGGCTCAACGGAACAGGCTACAACAACATTGCGCAAGAGCTAGAGTCCGAAAACCATTCAATAAGAAAATGGATTTCATTATATGCCATCTACAAATACCCCTTTACCAATGATCCACATCAATATTACAAATTTATCCACCAATCAAAAAATTTCCGATATGCATTAGTAATATTTACAATCCCCACCGAAACACTTGAAACAAGCGATGGCGTGGACGACCGAGAAATTAGTATCGCAAAAATAGAAACCATGAACTCTGAAGCGGAAATCAACGCCCTTCTTGAAAATCTCGATATAGACCCAGAACTGTTCACCACGCCATGGCGTTGTGAATACCCGCTCTAGTAGCCAAACTGCAATCAGAGGGGCTTCCCACTGTGGTTAAAGCTGATGAAGCCACCATTCTGCAGGAGAAGATATATTGCTAACAGACTTAGAGTCTCGAATAGCACTCAAAGAATTGATAGAAAAATATCTCAAAGGAAGAGATCCCGATTACGACCGCTTGATCGAAATAGTCCAAGATCCAACGCGTCAAGTCCCGATCAGGGGAGTGTTGGAAAACATTCGACGATACAATAATTCTCAGTGCACGCATGAAGAACTAAAACTGATCAACGAGCTTTTGTACATATATGGGTGAGACGGTCTGATTGGTTGCGCCCACTTTTCATAACTAGCAACCCTTACGACTCCGTTAATCCTATTGAAACGTGGAAGTGAGTTTTCAAGATGATGATAGTACTTGACGGCTTAACCATTTCATCAGAGCAAGAGTTTCATGAAAAAATAGCCATTGCTTTTTCAGTGACGGATTTTTATGGAAACAATCTCAATGCCTTATGGGACTTACTCAGCGCCGGCGTGGAGCGCCCAATAGATTTAATATGGAAAGATTCTGAATCCTCTCAAAAAGACATGGGAGATTCGTTCAGCAAAATAATTAAAATCTTTGAACGCACAAAGCAACAGGACGAGAGCCTTGGACTGGAGGAAAAGTTTAACTATTATCTAGAGTAACCACTGGAAAGCCAAAGCAAACGGCCAAAATTGACAGATTTATTCTTCATCGAAGAAAAATAAACCTACCCTCTCCCACCGGTCAATTTTTCATGAAAAAAAATCGTCTCACTTACGGTAAGATCAATGTTAGAAAGCAATAAAACAATAGAAGTCAATGGAGAGGACGCCCTTGAGGCTCTAGCGGAAATTGAATTTATCTTGATTTCGCTGCACAAGATCGGAAGCTACTATTTCGACAAGCCTGTCAACGATTACCAAAAAGCGACTACCGATTTTATTGACAACGAGCAGGTAACTCAAAGACTTGCGAAGGTAAGAAAAATCATCTCTACAAAACTTGATTCAACCCTCGGAGAAGATGACATGGACGATATTGAGCGTCATATGGAAGGAATCCAATTTTGGAAGCCTTAGACAACCTCCCCCTGCTATTCCAACAATTCGGGATCAACTCTAAAAACTATTGGGCATTTTTAGATTTTCCAATCAAAGAAAAACCTCATCAAAAACCCTCCGATTAATAAACTCATGAAAATCACAATATCGCGCATAGTTAAAATCCACACAGAAAAGACTCTAGTTGAATTCTCCACCCCTTACGGAGAAGGTCTTTCAAGCTTATTCACTCTAGAGGCAATAGAAAACCGTTCCTATGACGTCGAAATAAATATTGATGATGATTTCTATTGGGGTAAAAACATCTCCACATCAATGAGCAACACACCATCAATTCGCCACGAATCAGAAACAACCTATATAACAGCAGAGCTGATTTCTATTAGCAAAGATGGATGCGGCTCGCTACAATTCGGCAACTCCATCATCCTCATCTCACTAAAAAACGAAAATAGAGATCTTATTTTTCCGAGCTTTATAGAGATTTCAGCTATTCAAATCACCCTTTACCCAACCAACACCTGAGCAGTGCTCCCCCCCTCAAATACCCCTTGGATATTACTAAATGAACACAAGCAAAATCACCACTCTCGGAGCCAAAATAACTCTCGATGACATTTCCCAGCTTGATCAAACACTCGATATTTCGCTCGAAATAGAAAGATTAAAGGAAGACCTTTTTCAAGCGACTTTCCCATGCGGCCAAATACTCGATATCGGATGGTATCCAGAATTCAGCACATACGGTTCCTTCGTAATCTCTCTAATCCGCAATCAAGACTGGCAAAATCCTACTCATTGTGAAAAAGCCAAAAACTGGGCAGAGCTGAAAATCGCGCTAGAGAACATATTAAAAAACCTGGAAAGCTAGAATCGACAAACGCTTCCGATATATGGAATAAACCAACTGTCCGAGACAACATCAGCGCTATCCCCCCTCAATCATCCCCTCCAAAACCTCATACTTAACCACCACCCGATTCCCATACAACCGCTCCCTCTCCACCAACGCCCCCACCTGCCCCTTCTCCCTCACCTCCCGCCAAATCTCATTCTCCCGATACACCCGCTCCCCCTCCCGCACAAACCGATGCCCCACCTCGAACACGTGATACCGATAAGCCCGCTCCCGATCACACAACAACTCCCCCTCCAGTTGCGTCTCCCCCACCTTCAGCTTCAGCTGAAAGCTGCGATCCGTGGGGTTGTGCAGTACCAGGTCGATGTAGTTGTAGAAGATCGCCGCGCCGGAGCCGAATGGCAGGACGCGGCCGTGGTCCGGGAAGGGGTCGAAGCTGTGGTTGGCGCGTTCGATGACGACCAGGGGGGAGTGAATGGCCATCCAGTGGATGAGGTTGCTGAGTTGGCAGATGCCGCCGCCGATGCCGGTGCGGGCTTCGCCGAATGAGAGTTCCATGCCTTCGACGTAGCCGCGTTGGCGGGTCGGGCGGCCGACGAGGCGGCAGAAGGAGAAATATTCGCCGGGGGCGATGGTGACGCCGTCGATGGCGGCGACGGCGAGTTTGAGGTTGATGACTTTGTTGTGTTGCAGCGCGAGGTCGGAGTCGCCGAGTTTGCGGATCAGTATCGCCAAGCGCCTCGCCGGTGTCGCAAGCCGTAACAAGTCGCGCGGCGCGGGCGCTCGAAAATTAAGTTTCAACTAAGGTTGCGTCCCTACCATCCGGGCCACAAAGCAGCGGTTCTGTGTGCTGATTGCCGTCAGCAGAACCCTTCAACTTGAAGTGAGCCCAGACCATGATTGCGATCGATTCCACCTCGAAACAACTGCCGGCCTTCAGTCTTGTATTGGTCAATTACAAGACGCCGGAAATAACCCGGATGTGCCTGGAGTTTCTCCAGCAATACGTCAAGGATCATCAAATTCCGGTGTGGGTGGTGGACAACGATTCTGCCGATGAAAGCCTGATCTACTTGCGGTCTCTGGACTGGATCAACTTGATCGAGCGCCCGTCACCCGGCAAGGAAGCGGGGCATATTGCTCATGGCAAGGCACTTGATCTGGCACTTGCGAAAGTTGAAACCGATTACCTGTTTTTGCTGCACACCGACACTTTCGTTTTTGACAGTACTGTCTTTTCGATGATGATGAAAGAGTGTATGCAATCTTTGGATACAGCGGCGGTCGGTTGCGTCGAGCAATTGGATCGCGGCGTCCTTAGAGACACCTGGCGCTTGTCTTCGCGTTACTTCAAACACTATTTCCGCCGGGCGAGACAGCACTTGGGGTTGCCGTCCCGAGATCCAAAACCCTACCGGGAAACCCACCTGAAAAGCTTCTGCACCTTGTGGAATGCACGACTGATCAAGGCTCACGGGCTGCATTTTTCGATGGACGACCGGGTCCCGGGTTACACGCTGCAGGATCGTTTAAGCAACCTCGGCTACGGCATCAAATGCCTCTCGCCACGGAAGATCTTCCGCTACCTCGATCACATCCAGGCCGGCACCGTGGCCGCGATCGGTGGATACGGCACACAACACCGCCGCACCACCATGTATCAGGAAACGCTCAAGCGCCTTCAGTTACAACAAGGCATGCGACCTGCCAAATCGTAAGACAATTAAAAAGGGCGACTTGAAAGTCGCCCTTTTTTGCATCTGAATTCTTTGGCCTCTACTCCGAGGAGGTGTTCGCCCAGTGTAATGGCCTGGCAATCCATGCACCGGTAAAGAGCCCTGACACTGGGCGAACGGAAGGGATTTTAATGGAAGTTGGCGGATATGTCGTGCTAATTGAAGATGAAATTTATGTACTAAAAAGTTAAAGAATATTGCTCACCGATATTTCCCGACAAACTTCCTGAATTCACCACCCTCGAATACTTCATATGACTGCTCTCATACAATTACTTGTACAAGAACAGTCATTCTGTAGAGTCAATACTCAACTTTCATGCTGACTGGTCACTTTTAATACATCGGTGTAAGTGACGATGACGCTCTGTCCGACTTTCAGGTTTTTCAGTTTGGCCTGAATCTCAGGCTTTTCGACGTTGAGGGTTTTCGATTGGCCCGAAGGGTTTTCCAGAGTGACCTGGTTTTTCTCCAAATCAATTTTGGTGATTTTCAGTTGCACCTGAACCTGGCGAAAGGCCTCGCCACCGGGGTTGCTGCTGCCCACGGCGTTGCGCAGTTCACCGGTGCGCTCGGTGGAGCCAGGCAGACCTTTATCCACGTCAGTGTCGAGGAAAGCCGCGACCGAACGTGTCACCTCGATTTGAACTTGATCACCAACCTTGAGATTGGCGAGGTTTTTCGCCTTGTCGCTGAGCTGAACGTGCACCTGGCGACCTTCTTCGCCTTCAAGGACAACCTGATGATTGGCCGGATCAACTGCCAGCACTTTGGTGGTGACCTGATCCTTCTCGACAGCCGCCGACAAAGGAATATCGGCAGCGAACGCAGTGGAAGCGGACAGAACAGTGGCAAGTGCAATGGCGTGCGTCAGTGCTTGGAGCTTCATAAGCAATACTTTCCCTGTGATGGATGGCAGCACCCGGCGCCGAATCGGTCTCGGCACCGGGCGTGCCAAGGAGCATAGACGCTGATCGGCCGTTGCTCCTCGATCCGGGTCAATCAGTACCCGGTCATCTCCAGATAACCCTGCCCGCCCCGGTTGCCGCTCAGGCGCACCGGCCCTTCCCAATAGGGAATGCGCAGGTTCATCCAGGCGTCGGGGTTGATTGCATCGAGGGTGATCTGCAGGTTTTTTTCCGGAATGCCGATCGACCAGCGCACCGGCATCGAACGGCCGGCGACCTTCGCAGTGTCCTGCGGGGTCAGCTTGATCTGGTTGGCGTGCAGGGTTTCGGTCTGGCCATCGGCGGCAATCCATGTACCGGTGAGATATGGCGCGCCTTCCTTCTGGCGCATGCGGTAGAGCATGACGTGTTCGCCGCCGTCCAGATGCAGGGAGAACCAGTCCCAGCCCGTCTGGTTGGCGGTCAGCGGCTGGCTGCTCCACTCGCGATCAAGCCACGCCGGGCCGTTGACGGTGTAGGTCTGGCCGTCGATCTGCAGGGTGCCGCTGGCCTGGAAAAACGGCTGACTGTAGTAATAAGACGCCTGGCCCTGTTCGGATTTCTGGCTGAAACCCTTGTCGCCTTGCAGCACCAGCGGGCGGCTGGAGGTCAGGCGCAGCTGGTAGCTGAAGTTCTTGTCCCGGGCGCTGAGTTGCAGGTCGGCCAGCGGATCGCTTGCCTGGCTGACGAAACGCCAGTCGTCGATCCACGCCTCGAACGGCGCCGCACGCACCCCGGCCTGCCCGACCCCGCCACGGGCGTAACGCTCGGCGGCGTGGTGGACGCTGGCGGATGTCACCGCCGCATGCCCGAGCCAGATCGTCTGGTTGGCCCAGCCCGGCTGCTGCGGCGAGGCATTCAGGGCGCTGCGAAACAACGTCCACTGCACGCCGAAGTCGTTGCCCTGCGCATCCTTGAGATTGGCCGTCACGTACCACCATTCAATCCGAAAACCGTCATGGGCGCCGTGATCCGCCGGGAAGCTGAAAACCCGCCCCGGCACCACCGTCGTGAAGGCCTGCGCCTGAGCGCCCATCCCGGCAAACCCCTTCTGTTCCGGTGCGGGGTTGTCGCAACCACTGAGCAACAACGCCAGAAAAACCGCCAGAAAAACCGCCAGAAACACCACCGCAAACCTAGTCCTCATGGGCAAACGTCCTCAGCAGGTCCGCCGGTTGCGTGCGGTACAGCGAATACAGCGGCCACGCCGAAGCCAGCAACGTCGCCAGCAGCGCCAGCCCCATCAGTTGCAGCAACTGCAATGGAAACACCCGCAGCGGCAGACGCCAGCCAAAGGCCTGAACGTTGATCACCGCGTCCAGGCACCACGCCAAACCGATGCCCAACGGCAAGGCCAGCACCAGCGTCAGCAGCGCCAACAACCACGTTTGCCCGAGGTTGAGCAGCATCAATTGCCGCCGCGTCACGCCCAGCGCCCACAACGGTGCGAGCTGGCCGAGACGGCTCTGACTCTGGGTCAGCAGGCTGATGAACAGCGCCACGCCGGCGACGGCCAGCGTCAGGCTATTCAGCGCGGCAGTCGCGGCGAAGGTGCGTTCGAAGACTTGCACCGACCAGCCCTTGAGCCGCGCCTGATCGACGATCCGGCTGTCATCAAGCTGGAAGCGTGCCTGCAAGGCCGTGAGCAACGCCGGGATGTTCGGCGGGTCGATGCGCAGGTTGAAGCGGTTTGGCGTCAGCTGCGGCCAGCCGCGCAGCAGGTGATTGCTGTTGACCAGCACATGGCCCTTGGGATTGCCGTAGTCGGCGTAAATGCCGACGATGCGCGGCGACCATGACCCGCCCGGCGTGGGGATCGTCAGGTGATCGCCCGGCGTGACTTTCAGGCGACGCGCCAGTTGTTCGCTGAGCATCACCGCATCGTCCTTGGCCAGCGCCGCCCACGGGTCATCGCCCCGCGCTTCGAGCAACGGCCAGTGCTGGCGATAGTGCGGATGATCGATGATCCCGAACACGTCCGCCGGCCAGCCTTGCAGTGTCACCGAAACCTGCCAGTTGGGCATGATCGCCGTAACGTTCGGTTGCTGTTTGAGCCAGGTGTACAACTCTCGCGCCTGCGCCGGGTTGCTCGGGTTCAGGTAAAGCTCGGCGGTGAGTCGTTGTTCGAGCCAGTCATTGAAGGTCTGGCGGAAACCGGCGGTCATGCTGCCGGCGCCGATGTTCGCCGCCATCGCCAGCAGCAGCGCCATCAACGCCAGACTCAGCGCCGGCAATTGCTGGCGGCAATCGGCGAGAAACCACTGCCCGAGCACCGAGCGGCTGCGCCCAAGCAAACCGTTGAGCAGCGCACTGAGCAACACCGGCAATGCCAGCGCGGCACCAAGCAACAGCCCCGCCATCAACACAAAACCGCTGGCCAGGCTGTTGCCCCACACCAGCGCCGCCAACGCAATCGCTGCACATACGCCGGCCACCCACCCCTGACGCCGCAACCAGCGCGCATGTTGCTGATGCCAGGCCTGAGGATCCGCCACCGCCAGCAACGGCAGACGCGCCGCCCGCAACAGACTGTTGGCCCCGGCCAGCAACCCGCCGAGCAAACTCAAACCGATGCCGCTGAACCACCACCACGGGCTCAGGCGCAACTGCCCCGCCACTTCCGCGCCGTACAGACCGCGCAGGCTGGCGGCGACGTCCGGCAACAGCACGCTCGCCAACCAGTAACCGCTGACCACGCCGAACAACCCGCCGATCAACGCCAGTGCGCCGAGTTCGACGATCAGGCAAGCGATCAGCATCCGCGCGCTGACCCCGCAGGCCCTCAAGGTGCGCAGCAGTCCCCGGCGCTGCTCCAGCGCCAGACCGATAGCCGCGTGAACAATGAACAAACCGACGATGAACGAGAGAAACCCGAGGGCATCGAGGTTGAGGTGGAAGCTCTCGGTCAGTCGCGCCAGGTTGTTTTCCTCGCCACTGCTTTTGAGCTGCAACTGAGCCTTGAATGCTGCCGGGACGTCGGCGTGAAAATCCTTCGGTAACAGCAGACGCGACAGTTGATCAGGTTGTTCGAGCACGCGCTGAGCAACACCAATATCCACCAGCAACACGCCGGGAGCCATGTCGGCTTGCGCCCGCAGCGGCGGCAATGTCTGACCTGATTCCGTACTCGGAGTCACGCCCTCGGTGAGGTTCAGCGCCCGCAAGGTTTCGGGAGAAATCCAGGTGCTGCCCGGCGGGCTGAAGAATTCGACGATGCGCTCGATCGGCATCGCCTGCCCGGCGATCGCGCTGTCGCCGGGCAACGAGACGGGCTCGATGCCCATCAATTGCAGGCGTTGGTTTTCATGGTCTTTAAGAATCAGCCGCCCTTGCAGCACCGGCGACACCGGCCAGCCCAGACGCCGCAGGTCAACGAACCATTGTTGCGGGAACGTCGCGCCGTTCGGCGTGCTGAGGCTGGCCTGGGGTTCGCCGCCGATCAACTGGCTGGCCCGGGCATAACTGTCCCGCGCCTGACTGTTGAGTGCTTCGACCCCGGTCAACAGACTGGTGGCCAGCCACAATCCGGTTAGCACGCTGAAAAACTGCACCGGATGGCGTCGCCAGTGACTGAGCAGCGCCATCATTGCGTGGCGGAAAACCTTCACGTCAGCCGACCGCTGGACAACACCACGCGCTCCGCCAGCCGCGCCGCCACGCGTTGACTATGCGTGACCATCAGCAAGGTGGTCGGAGTGTCATCGAGCAATTCCAGCAACAGTCGCAGCACCTCGTCGCTGGTTGCTTCGTCGAGGCTGCCGGTGGGCTCGTCGGCCAGCAGCAGTTTCGGTTGCGCGGCCAGCGCCCGACCGAGCGCGACTCGTTGTTGTTGGCCGCCGGAGAGTTGTTCGGGATAGCGCTTGAGCAATTCGCCCAGCCCCAGACGCTGCACCAGATGATGCTGCCAGCGCGGGTCATGCCGCCCGGCGAGCCGCGCCTGAAACGCCAGATTGTCTTCGATCCGCAGGCTGCCGATCAGGTTGTACTGCTGGAACACCAGACCGATTTCGGTGCGCCGCCAGTTGGCCAGTTGCGCCTCGTTCATCCGGTCCAGCCGATGTTCGCCGCTGCTGATGCTGCCGCTGTCGACTTTGTCGAGCCCGGCGATCAGGTGCAGCAGCGTGCTCTTGCCGCTGCCCGACTCGCCCATCAGCGCCAGGCTGCTGCCGGGCCTGAGCGTCAGGTCGATGCCTTGCAGCACCGGCAACGGGCCTTGCGGGGTGAGGTAGCTTTTGAAGACGTTTTGAACCTGGAGCATGCCGCCATCCGATCGATCCGTGTCGGCCAAGGATAGCGGATAGCGACGCGTTACTGACCCACCGCCACACTCGTCGGCGCCTCACCCGGCGTCACGATGCTGTTCAGGTCGATGTGTTTCCACTCGGGTTTGGCCCCCAGCCGCGCGTTGAAGCGGTAGTTGAAGGTGAATTCGTCCGCCGTCGCCACGCTCAGTGGTTTGCCGTACACCGCTTCGATCCCCGGCAGGTCGTAGCCCATCAACTGCAAGAGTGTCGGGAAGATGTTGTAGTGACTGGAGCGGTTCTTGTTCGCCGCCAGTTGCGCCGACCAGTCGAGCGTCTGCAACTGATCGCCCTGAATCACCACCAGCGGCACCAGTCCTTCTTCCTCCACCGGATCGCCGCCGCAGTGGGTGTTGAGTCCCGGATTGCCGCGTTCGTGCAAATCCTGGCCGTGGTCGGAGGTGTAGATCAGCAACGCGTTGTTCAGATTGGCCTGGGCAAACACCCGCGAGAAAAACTCGCCGACATTCCACAGCACGGTGTTCTTGTAGGCGTTGCGATACAGCACCCAGTCATCCGGCTGGCCGTTGAAACCAGTGCGTTCGCCGGTATCGGCGACTTCCGTGAACTGCCCGCGGGGCAAGGTCGGGCGGTAGGCCATGAAGGCGTCGGGGTATTTGTCGTGCACCGGAAAATGCGCCCCGACCTTGTTGATCAACACAAGCTCCGGCTTGTCGTCGTTGAGCAGCTCGATCAGTTTGGCGGCGGCAGCCATGTCGCGGTCGCGCACGCTGGTCTGGTCGAATTGCACGAATTCGTCGATGTCCTTTTTCTCGGCGTCGTTCATCAGGTTCTGCAGGTTGCCGCCGGTGCGCTGAGCGTCGATGTAGACCGTGCGCATGCCGGCCTTTTTGGCGTACTGCCAGATCGACGGCAGCGTGCTGTTGATGCGCATGTAGTCGGCGCGGGTGCCGCCGTAGCGCAGGGTGATGTTGGTGTCGGCGCTGCAATTGGCGATGGACGCCGCATAGCCGTAATTGAAGATCTCGACACCTGGGTGCGCTTGCTTGAGGTTGCTGTGCACGCCGAACGGCGCGTTGATGTCCAGGTAATTGCCGGAAATGCTCTCGTCGATGATCAGCACGATGTCATGGCCGACCGCCGGGCCATTGCGCGCCAGGGTCACCGGCTCACGCGGACCGACGGTGTTGTGCAGCGCTTCGTAGCCGAACAGGTTCAGGTAGGCCAGCGGCGTATACATGATCGGCAGTCCCCGCGCGCCCTCGCCGGCCCGCACGAACAACACGGCGCTGAGCAGCAACACACCGCACAGCGGCGCGGCGATCCGCAAGGCATTGGGTACCGCAATCGCGTGTCGTGGCTTGAGACCGATCCCGAACAACAGCAACAACCCGTTGAGCAGCCCGTGGATGATCGCCCCTCGATACTGATACGCCGCTTCCTGGATGAAGCCGCCGGAGTACACCAGCGAGACGAAACTGCTGTAGGTCAGGTAATCGGCGGTCACCCTCGTATAAACATCGAAGAACACCGCCGAAACAAACATTGTCAATGCGAACAAATGCCGAATGAAATTCTGACGTATATAGGCCGTTAGTAATAACGCAAACGTTAGCGTCAAAAACATCGCGCCAAAAAGAAGTACTGCCAGCCCCATACCCATCGCATTTAAGCGGTCAAGGTAATATTCGAAATAAAGCAGCAGATAAATAATTAAAAGCAGTTCTTTCAGATATCGAAACATGGCGATTCCGGGGGGCGTCCGACGAGACATTGTCAAGGGTTTGTCGGTCAAAACCTGACACTAGCACCGGGCCATCAAAGCGCAAGAAATGTCGGACATAATCAAAAAGCGTCAAAAAAATGTTGACTCAAATCTGACACACCCAAGTCGTTAAAACCCTTGAATTTCGCGGCCTACGACCGTTTATCGTTTTCTTCGAATTGTGAAAAACATGTCAAGGACGGGACAAATCCATCTACAGCAAGCACTTGATGGCCATTCGCCCCCAAAACTGGGGGTGTTATACACCTGCAACATGTCATTTTGCTGACACGCTTTTCCCACGCTGCGCTATACCCCTTTTGACAGTTCAATTTCGATCTTCCATCACCGTCTTACGAGGCACGCCAATATGGACGTGAGCGTATTTGGTACGGGCTATGTTGGCCTGATACAAGCAGCCGCACTTGCCGATGTCGGACATCGCGTATTGTGCGTCGATATAGACCCGAACAAGATTAAACAACTGCAACAGGCAGTACCGCCTATTAGCGAACCGGGTCTTTCGGCAACTTTGGAAGAAAACATCAAGGCCGGGCGTTTGTTATTCAGCACCCAGGCCAGCGATGCGGTGGAACATGCCGGACTGATCTTCATCGCCGTGGGCACGCCAGCCGACGAAGACGGCTCCGCCGACCTCAGCCATGTGCTCAACGTGGCGCGGCAGATCGCAAGCTTCATGGAGGACGACCGCACGCTGATCATCAAATCCACGGTGCCGGTCGGCACGGCGGATCAGGTGCTGCACACCGCTGAAGAAGAACTGCAACGGCGCGGCAAAAGCGCTCTGGCGGTTCGGGTGGTGTCCAACCCCGAATTTCTCAAGGAAGGCAGCGCCCTCGCCGACTGCATGCGTCCGGACCGGATCATCGTCGGCACCCGCGACGATCTGGCCCGCGAGCAGATGAGCGAGCTGTACGCGCCGTTCTGCCGCAACCACGAAAAACTGATGTTCATGGACAACCGCAGCGCCGAGCTGACCAAGTACGCGGCCAACGCGATGCTCGCCACCCGCATCAGTTTCATGAACGAGCTAGCCAACCTTACCGAACTGCTCGGCGCCGACATCGAAGCGGTGCGCAAGGGCATCGGTTCCGACCCGCGCATCGGCTATCACTTCATCTACCCCGGCTGCGGTTTTGGCGGCTCGTGCTTTCCCAAGGACCTGCGCGCCCTGCTGCACACCGCCGAACACAACGGCATGCCGCTCAAACTGCTGCGCAGCGTCACCGACGTCAACGACAGCCAGCGGCACATCCTGTTCAGCAAACTCAAGGCGCAATTCCCTCAAGGCCTGGCCGGCAAGTCGATCGCGATCTGGGGCCTGGCGTTCAAGCCGAACACCGATGACATGCGCGAAGCCCCCAGCCGTTATCTGATGGATGCGCTGTGGGCCGAAGGCGCCAGCGTGCAGGCCTACGATCCGGAAGCAATGTCCGAGTGCCGGCGCATTTACGGTTACCGCAATGACCTGCACCTGTGCGCCACCCGCGACGACACTCTGGAAGACGCCGATGCTCTGGTGATCTGCACCGAGTGGAAAAATTTCCGCGTGGTGGATTTCGAGCTGCTGGCCAGCAAGCTGCGCTCCAAAGTCATCATCGACGGGCGCAACCTCTACAACCCGGAACAAGTCGCAGCCGCCGGCCTGCACTACAGCGGCATCGGTCTGCGCCACATCGCGCCTGACGGGTTGCGGCCATGAAAATCCTCGTCACCGGTGCGGCCGGGTTCATTGGTGCTCATTGCGTGCTGCGGCTGGTGCGCGACGGGCATCAGGTGATCGGTCTGGACAACTTCAACGGCTACTACGATCCGCAGCTCAAGCACGATCGGGTGGACTGGGTGCGGGAACAGGTCGGGGACTTCCAGCTCGCCACGATTGACCTGGCGGACGCATCGGCCCTGCAAGCGCTGTTCGTCCGCGAACGGCCACAAGTCGTGGTGCACCTCGCGGCGCAGGCCGGGGTGCGTTATTCGCTGGAAAATCCACGGGCCTATCTGGACAGCAACCTCGACGGTTTCCTGAACATCCTGGAGTGCTGCCGCCGGCACCCGGTCGAGCACCTGATCTACGCCTCGTCCAGTTCGGTGTACGGCGCCAACCAGCACACGCCGTACTCGGTGCAGGACGGCGTCAATCACCCGCTGTCGCTGTACGCCGCGACCAAGAAAGCCAATGAATTGATGGCCCACAGTTACAGCCATCTGTTCGGCATTGCCTGCACCGGGCTGCGGTTTTTCACGGTGTACGGACCCTGGGGCCGGCCGGACATGTCGCCGATCCAGTTCGCCAAGGCGATCAGCGAAGGCTCACCGCTGCGGCTGTTCAACTACGGCGAGCATCAGCGCGATTTCACCTACATCGACGACATCATCGAAAGCATCGCGCGCCTGATCGAGCGCGCGCCCCGGGCCAATCCCGAGTGGGACCGCGAACAACCCGACCCGGCCAGCAGCATGGCCCCGTGGCGCCTGTTCAACATCGGCGGCCAGCACCCGGTCGAGCTGAAAACCTACCTCGCCCTGCTGGAAAAACACCTCGGCCAGAAAGCCGTGGTCGAGCTACTGCCACTGCAACCGGGCGACGTACTCAACACCTGCGCCGAAGCCAGCGACCTGGCCCAGGCCACCGGGTTCCAGCCCCGGATCGAGCTGGATGAGGGACTGGGGCGGTTCATCGCCTGGTTCCGCGATTACTACCCCACTGCCTATCGCCCACGCGCCGCACGCGGCTGACCATCAGCGGAGGACTCCATGACTGGACATGAAAAAGGTGTACCGATCCAACATCTGGTGCGTGACAAGCGCATGGATCCGGAACAGCGAATGCGCCTCGACGCGGCGATCCATCGTCAGGGCCAGGGCTGGGTGACCGGTCGCGAAGGTGGCCGGCCGTGGCAACTGTCGCGCACCAACCGGGTGGTGGCCTGCCTCGGCGCACTGATGATTCTGCTGATGATTTCGCCGCTGCTGATCGGTCTGGCGCTGGCCATCAAGTTCACCAGCAAAGGCCCGGTGATGTTCGTGCAGAAACGCACCGGTTATCGCGGCCGCAAGTTCGGCATGTACAAGTTCCGGACCATGGTCGCCAACGCCGAAGAGCTCAAGGAGTCGCTGCGCCACCTGAACAAGCACGGTGCCGACGCCATCGACTTCAAGATCGACCAGGACCCGCGCATCACCGGGATCGGCGGTTTCCTGCGGCGCACCAGCCTCGACGAACTGCCCAACCTGATCAACGTAGTGACCGGCGACATGCGCCTGGTCGGCCCTCGCCCGACCTCGTTCAACGCCTACCGCTACAAGGACAGTCACCTCGCCCGCCTGGCGATCTACCCCGGCATGACCGGCCTGTGGCAGATCTCCGGACGCAGCAACATCGACTTCGACCAGCGCGTTGAGTTGGACCTCAGCTACATCGCCGAGCAGAGCCTTTTGCTTGATCTGAAGATTCTGTTGAAAACCCCCTTCAAAGTATTCAGCGGCCACGGAGCAAGCTAATGGACGGTTCAACCAACAAAAGCCTGAGCATTGCCAGCCCCAGCGAGTCGAACCTGACTTCGACCGTGCTGGACCTGGATCTGCGGATCCTGTTCCTGACCGCCGCCAACCCCGGCGCCGGCACCACCACCAGCGCGCTGGCACTGGCCAGTCAACTGGCGCAGATGAGCAGCGGCCAGGTGCTGTATGTCGACGCCAGCCAGTCGGCGAGCAACCTCACCCAGCAACTGAACCTGAGCAAGGAGCGCGGCCTGCGCGACCTGCTGTTCAATCCGGACAATCCGCCACTGTTGCAGGACTGCGTGGTGCAGGTGTCGAGCCTGCCGTTCCACGTGCTGCCCAACGGCCGGCCGATCCGCACCATGGAACACCTGACCGCCGAGCGCCTGAGCCCGTTGCTCGATCAACTGGGCAGCCAGTACCGCTTTGTGGTGATCGACGGCGACGCGGTGTATTCGGCTGCCGACACGCTGGTCATCAGCACCCAGGTCGACGGCGTGGTGTTCGTGGTCCGCGCTGAAGACACCCGCTGGGAAGTCGCGCAAGCGGCGGTGCAGCGCTTGACCCAGGCCGGGGCGAAAGTGGTCGGCAGCGTGTTCAACCGACGCAAGTACTACATGCCCAAATGGCTCTACAAAAACCTGTAAGCAACCGCAAAGGATGACGCCATGAACGCCAGGATTCTTGTGCTGCTGATGCTGCCGCTTGCAGGCTGCTCGAGCACCTCCGAAACCCAGAACATGCCGGTGAACATTCTCACCGCCACCCCGGCCAACGCCCAGGCCACCGACATGCCGAAGATCGAGCAGACCCTGCGCCCGCAGGATGTGCTGGACGTGATCTTCCACATCAGCACCAGCGGCTCGGACGCTTACCGCGTGCAGTCGGGTGACCAGATCGGCCTGAACTTCACCGCTGCCAGCCAGCTCAACGGCAATCAGTTGGTGCTGCCGGACGGCACCATCGAACTGCCGGGTGCCAACACCTCGGTGAAAATCGCCGGGCTGACCAGCGAAGAAGCGCGGCAGGAAATCCAGCGCGCCTATCAACGCAAACAGCTGTTCCAGCCCAACCGCAATCAGTTGACGGTGCAGATCATCAGCCCGCTGACCAACGAGCAGAATCTGAAAAGCGCCCTCAACCACCCGGCCACCGGCATGAGCCGCGAGATCACCGTCGGCACCGACGGCTACGCGAGCTTCCCGGAAATCGGCGCGGTGCCGCTGCAAGGCATGACCGTCAACCAGCTCGAAACCTTCCTCAACAAGAAGTACGCGCAACTTCCGGGCCGGATGACCGTGGACGTGCTGCTCAAGTCCACCGCCGGCAACGAGATCTACGTGCTGGGTGAAGTCGGTCAGCCGGGCTCCTACCCGATCCGCCGGCCAGTGTCGGTGCTTGAGGCGCTGACCCTGGCGCGCGGCACCAACGTCAAGGCGCGGCTCGATTCGGTGGTGATCATGCGCCGCAACGGCAATCAGGTGCAGGCCGTGCGTTATGACGTCGAGAAAGCGTTGTCGGGCGAGGCGCCGCAAATCGCCTATCTGCAACCGGACGACATGCTGTACGTGCCGAAGACCAAACTGGCCAGCGCCGGTGAGCTCGCAAGGCAACTGGCCGACGTGGTGCTGTTCCAGGGCGTGGGCTTCAGCTTCGGCTACCGCGTCGACAACAAAGACAGCAATAACAATTGACTCTCAGGTGACCGACCATGAATCCAAAGGAAAACTACCTGCATGAGTTCTTCAGGATCTTCTTCGCCAACAAGCAACTGGTGAAGCGTGTCTTCCTGATCTTTGCAGTGATCGCGCTGGTGCTGCCGCTGCTGCTCAAACAGAGCTTCGATATCACCGCTCAAGTGATCGTGCAGTCGAAAAAACTTTCACAGGGCGACGCCACCACGTCGCTGACCGTGGACAACGCCACCTTCATCCCGCCGTCGCTGGCGGACATGGAAACCGAGAGCAACATCCTGCGCTCGCCGGCGCTGATCCGTCAGACCATCAGCGAGCTGCGCGACAAGGGCGAATACACCCCGTCGCCGGGCCTGTTCAGCAAACTGGTAGGCGAACCGTTCAAGCGTTATGTCAGCTCGCCGCTGCGCCAGTACGTGATCAACCCGGTGCGCAACACCCTCGGGCTTGAAACCGATCCGGTGCGCGACACCGCGCTCGATGCGCTGACCCAGCAAGCCATCGACAGCCTGAAAATCGAGACCCTGCCCGGCTCCAACGTGATCTCGATCGTCTACAGCTTTCCCGATCCGCATCAAGGCACGAACTTCGTCTCGGCCCTGCTGCAAAACTATCTGGTGAGCCGTCAGGCGCTGCAATCGATCGACCTGCCGCAATCGTTCTACGAGACCAAGAAGCATCTGTATCAGGTGCGTCTCGATGGTCTGGAGGGCAATCGTCAGGCGTTGCTGGAAAGCGTCGGCGCGTCGGATCCGAAGGAGGAAATCACCTTCCGTCTGAACGCGATCAACACCGAAGAGCAAGCGCTGAACCTGTACCGCGACCGCCTGCTGCAAAGCCAGCGCTGGCTGGAGTACCTGAAAACCAGCCTGGCCGCCGCCAGCAACAACAAACTCAACGACTACACCTTCCCCTACACCTTCACCACCACCGTGGACAACGTGGCGTTCGAAGACCGGGAAATCAAACAGCTTGGCGAGCAACTGACCACTCAGGTCAGCCGCTACATGAACGATCTGGCGGTGTTCCAGCCCGGCAGCGAGCCAATGCTGCTGACCCGCGAGCAGATTGCCCGCACCCGTCAGCAGTTCCTCAAAGTGGTGAGCAACCGCATCCAGGAGCGCACCAACGACCTGGCGGTGGTGCAGCAGGTGATCGATCAGAAAACCGCGCGCATCGCCGACTTCAAGGCGCGTATCCATGAGTTGCAGCAGACCCAGAGCAAGCTGCGGCAGATGGACACCGAAATCGATGCCCTGCACGCCGCGTTCTCGACTTACGCCCAGCGCTTTGCCGAAAGCAGCACCACCCGCTCGCTGAGCGACGACTTGTCCAACGCCCGGGTGTTGAGCCCACCGTTCGAGCCGACCGAAGCAGCGTTTCCCAAACCGATGCTGATCATTCCGTTCGGGTTGTTCACCGGTCTGTTGCTGGCGATTGCACTGGTCTACGTGCGTGAGTTCTTCGATCACCGCTTCAAACACCCGGCGCAAATCAGTCACGAACTGGGCCTGCCGGTGCTGCTGGTGATCAACGACCAGAACGCGCAACCGAGCAATCCGCACAAGAACTGGACCGTGCCAAGCTTCGTGCACTGGGTGCGCAATTGAACACGCCCTCCACCCCGAACGCCGCCCTGCCGATCATGCATTTGCTCAGCAGCGGCGGGTTCTACGGGGCCGAGCGGATGTTGCTCGATCATTGCCTGGCGACGCCGGGGCAGCACCAGGTGCTGTTCCTCGATGCGCCGCCGGAACTGATCGCGCGCTTTCGCGAGGCCGGCGTCGATGCACAAGGCTGCGCAGGGCTCGTGGCCCTGCTGCGGCACTTGCGTCAGCGGCGCGGTGAGCGTCCGTTGATCAACACCCACAATTTCAAAGGCCTGTTGTTCGGCTGGGTCGGCGCCACGCTGTTGCGCCTGCCGCTGGTGATCACTCAACACGGCTTCACCCCGCGCAGCCGCAAGCAGAAGTTCTACACCTGGCTGAGCCTGCAACTGTGCCGCACGGCGTCGGTGGATCGGGTGGTGTGCGTCGCCGAAAGCATCGCGCTGTTGCACCGTCAGGCCAGTGTGCGCGCGGAGAAGTTGCAGGTAATCCCCAACGGTTTACCGGCAGCCGCCGCGCTGCTTTCCGATGCGCCACGGCAACGCTGGCTCGCCGGATACGTCGGGCGCTTGAGCAGTGAGAAAGGTCCGGATCTGTTTCTCGACGCGCTGATTCCGCTGTGTCACCAGCACCCGCAACTCGACGCCGTGATGCTCGGCGACGGCCCGGAACGCGAAGACTTGCAGGTACGGATCGACGCCGCCGGTTTGCAGCAGCGCATCCGTTTGCCGGGTTACCAGACCGACATGCGTCACTGGTGGCAGCAACTCGATGCGCTGGTGATCAGCTCGCGCACCGAAGGCACGCCGATGATTTTGCTGGAAGCGATGCAGGCCGGGGTGCCGGTGGTGGCATTCGGTGTCGGCGGAATTCCCGACGTGCTGGAGAACCGCCACAACGGTTTGCTCGCTGCCCCGACCGACAGCGCCGCCCTCGCCCGCCAGCTCGACACGTTGCTGTCCGAGCCAGGCCTGGCGCGGCAACTGCGCGACAACGCAAAACGCACGCAACAGGACCGCTACGACCTCAAGGCCCTGGCCGAACGCTGGTCGCAGCTGTACATCCGCACGGCACGGGAGGCACGCGCATGATTTTCCCGCTCTCGATCGTCAGTCTGCTGGGCCTGGTCTGCATCGCTCTGCTGGCCAGCCCCTGGCCCTACCTCGCGCCGGGCGCAGTGCTCGGTCTGGTGGGGTTCGCGGTGCTGTACCGCAAACCGACCTGGGGCCTGCTCGGCATTGCCGCGCTGGTGCCGTTCGAGGGCTTCTTCAAGGACAGCTCGTTGTCGGGCAGCAAACTGATCGGCGCTTCGCTGGCAGTGATCCTGATGCTGCAACTGGCGATGCACCAGATTCCTTCGGATCGTCTGCGCAGCAATATCTGGCGCTTTCTGATCGCCTTCATGACCCTGTACTTTTTGAGCCTTTTGAACACCGATGACATGGGCATGTCGCTCGGCCATCTGCGGGAAATCAGCGTCGGCCTGATCCTGTTTGTCATCACCCTGCTGATCGGCCGCGAGCTGAACCTCGACCTGTTCGCCCGGCTGGTGACCCTGGCCGTCAGCATGACCTGCGCCATGGCCATGTTCTCCACCAAATTCCAGGATCAGGGCCGCGCCGCCGGTTTGCTCGAAGACCCCAACGCCTTCGCCCTGCTGATCGCGTTCGCCATTCCATTGGGCCTGCTGCTGGTGATTCGCAGCCCGAACCTGTTGCATCGGCTGTTCTGGGGCGGTTGCTGCCTGCTGTTGCTCGGCGGCATGACCAAGACCGAATCACGCTCCGGACTGGTGGTGCTGGCCTTGAGTCTGGTGATCGGCTGCTGGCACTACCGCGCGCAACTGGCGCGGATTCGCCCGCGTCACCTGGGCTTTGCCATGCTCGGCGCGGTGATCGTGATTCCGCTGGCGATCTATGCAATGCCTGCCGGTTACATCGCCCGTATCCAGTCCCTCAGCGTGCTAAGCGCCGGCGCCAAGGGCCACAACGACGAATCCCTCGGCCGCCGCGCCTCGTACATCGTGGTCGGCAGCCAGATGATCCGCGAGAACCCGCTGCTCGGTTCCGGCCCCGGCACCTTCCCGCTGCACTACGCCACCACCGGTTACGCCAAGGCGTTTTCCGCCAACCGCAAGATCGGCGACCTGTACCGTCGGGCGCACAACACCTATCTGGAAATCTTCAGCGAATTGGGGGTTCCCGCCGGTTTGATGTTTGTCGGCATGCTCGCGCTGGGCCTGTACAACCTGATGCGTGCGCGCAAGGAATGGATGCAGCGGCGTAACTGGCAACAGGCGGATCTGATGACCCACCTCGGGGTGAGTTTCCTGTCGCTGACGCTGTTCCTGATGTTCCTCAGCGCACCGAACCAGAAATACCTGTGGATCATGCTCGCGCTGACCAGCGTTCTGCGCCTGAAAGCCGAGCAGGCACCGATGACGGAGGCCAAAGCATGAGCCGGATCAGCATTGTCATCCCGATGTTCAACGAGGCGCGGCACATTGGCCGCACCCTGCTGGCCGCGCAGAAAGCCGCCCACGCCGCCAATGTCGAATGCGAGCTGATCGTGGTCGACAACGGCTCCAGCGATGACGGCCCGCAGATCGCCCGGCAGTTCGGCGCCCAGGTGCTGGTGATGCCCGGCCTGCTGATCGGCGCGTTGCGCAATCGCGGCACGGCGATCGCCACCGGGGAATGGCTGGCGTTCATCGACGCCGACATCGAAATGCCCGAAGACTGGTTGCTGCCGTTGTTCGACATCGAAGCCAGCGGCCAGGCCGACGTCTTCGGTCTCGATCTGCACACTCCCGCCGCCGCGCCGTGGTACGCCACTGCGTGGCAGCGCCGCACCTTGCGCCCGACCACTCACACCAGCCACATCGTCGACTGGCTGCCCAGTGCCAACCTGTTGCTGCGTCGGCGCTGGTTCGACAAGGTCGGCGGTTTCAACGAAACCCTGCGCACTGGCGAGGACAAGGAATTCACTCTGCGCCTGCACGAACACGGCGCGCGGCTGCTGTCGATCAATCAAAACGTCGCGCTGCACTGGGGCTATGAAATGAACTGGCGCGAATGGATGGGCAAGGAAATGTGGCGCCAGGGCAGTCATCTGCAACTGCTCCGCACCCACGGGTTCAGCCTGCGCCTGCTGCGATTTCCGATGTTGTCGATCTTCGTCTGGATTCTCGATTTCCTGGCGATATCCGCCCTGCTCGACGGGTTTCCCCATCACGCCGCAATCATGGTGATGCTGACGCTGATTCCGGGACTGGTACTCAGCGTGCGCCAGAGCCACCGGCAACATGACCTCGGCTTCACCCTGCAACTGTGGGGCCTGCACTGGGTGCGCCTGCACCTGGCGGGCGCCGCGTTCATTCTCAGTCTGTGTCATTGGAATGCCAGGAGGCCTGCCCGTGGCTGAATTCATTTTCTGGATGTGCCTGCTGCTGCCGGTGTACGCCTATGTCGGCTACCCGCTGCTGCTGACGTTGCTCGCGCCGCTGTTCCCGGCGTGGCGCCACAGCCCGGCACCGCCGCTGAACATCAGCATCGTGATCGCCGCCCACAACGAAGCGCGGCACATCGAACACAAGCTGCGCTCGCTGCTGTCCCAGGATTATCAGCCGGCGACCCTGCAAATCATTCTGGCCAGCGACGGTTCCACCGATGCCACCGTGGCCTGCGCGCACAAAGTCGTCGACCCGCGAATCACCGTGCTCGACCTGCCCCGCCAGGGCAAGGCCGCCACGCTCAACGCCGGCGCGGCTTTGGCCACGGGCGACATTCTGGTGTTCACCGACGCCGACAACCAATGGTCGCGGGAAACCCTCGGCTACCTGCTGGCGCCCCTGAGCGACCCGCAGGTCGGCGCCTGCGCCGGGCACATGGTTATCCCGGTTACCGGTGGTGGCTTGAGCGTCGGCGACAGCCTTTACCGGCATTACGAAGGATGGCTGCGTCGGGTAGAGAACCGCACCGGTTGCATGGTTTCCGCCGACGGTGCCCTGCTCGCCCTGCGCCGCGAACTGTTCGAGAACGTGCCGGCCGAGGTCAACGACGATTTCTTCATCAGCACCTGCGCGCCGGTGAAATTCAAACGCATCGTCTACGTGCCCGAAGCGCAAGTGATCGACCACGGCGTGGATGAAGCCGACAAGCAATTCCGCCGTCGCCAAAGAGTCACCGTCGGCGGCCTGCAAAGCCTGGCGCAACGCAGTGAACTGCTCAATCCGTTCAAGCATGGGCTGTATTCGATTGCGTTGATCAGCCACAAGCTGATCCGCCGCCTGGCGCCGATCCTGTTGCTGCCACTGCTGCTGAGCAATTTCTGGCTGTGGGAAGAGCACGGTTTCTATCGCCTGAGCCTGATCGCGCAACTGGTCGGCTACGCCATCGCGATTGCCGGCCTGCTGGATTCGCAACACCGCTTGCCCAAACCGTTCCGCCTTGCGGCATTCCTGCTGGTGACACTGGCGGGCATGAGCATCGGCCTGTGGCAGTTCCTGCGCGGCCAGCGTTACGCCCAGTGGAACCCTGACCAAAACCGTTGAGAGGGATAGAGCCATGGCGATCAAACAACTGATTAAACGCACCAGCGGCTGGCTCTATCTCAACTCGTCCGTGGGACGAAACCAGTTGCACGGCGCCGGCGTGATCCTGATGTTGCACCGGGTGCTGTCCAACGACCGCGCTGCCGACCTTCCGCACCGCAACGAACTGTGCGTCGGGCCCAAGGCCTTCGAACATTTGCTGGTGTGGCTGCGCAAGCATTTCGATTGCGTGCCGCTGATGGAGATCCTCCAGCCCAACGCCTTGCGCACCGAGCGTCCGCAAGTGGCGCTGACCTTCGACGACGGCTGGCGCGACAACGCCGCCAACGCCTTCCCGCTGCTGCAGAAACATCAGGTGCCGGCGAGCATTTTTCTCTCCACCGATTTCATCGGCAGCCGTCAGCGCTTCTGGTGGGAAAGCATCGGCGAAACCCTGTGGGGCAGCCACGGCGAAAAGCCGCGCATGCACCTGATCGAATGTTTGCAATCGATCCATCATCCGGTGCCGGTGTTGCTGGACGACATCGACGTGGACCGGCGCAGTCTGACCCTGTTGCATTACCTGCAAGGGCTAAAAGCGCTCGACCCGATGATGCTCGAACGCCTGACCGACGAGTGCCCTCCAGAGTCGCAACCCCAGGCACTCGACTGGCATCAGGTGCGTTCGATGGAGTCTTCCGGTCTGGTGCGTTTCGGCCCCCACGGCGCCAGTCACGCCATCCTCACCGGCCTTGACGATGTGCGCCTGGGCGAAGAAATCAGCCGCAGTCGCGATGCCCTGCTCAACGGCTGCAACCGACCATTGCCGGTGTATTGCTACCCCAACGGTGACAACGACGTACGGGTTCGCGAACAGATTGCCAGTCACGATTACCCGTTCGCGCTCGGCACCGGCAGCGGCATTTATCGCGGCAACAGTGATCCGCTGAACCTGCCGCGCTTTGGTGTCAGCCAGCGCACCGCGCGCAATCCGGAACTGTTGTCGTGGCGGATCTATCGCGGGGCGCGACCATGAGTCGAGGCAGTTACCTCAAGCATCTGGCGCTGAGCATGGGCACCAAACTGGCGATGATCGCCCTGCGCCTGCTGAGGAATGTGCTGCTGGCGCGAATCCTCGGGCCCAGTGAGCGCGGGCTGTTCGCCCTGCTCAGCACCCTGCCCGATCTGATCAGCGCGGCCACCAGTGGCGGGTTGAATTCGGCGGTCGGTTATCAGGCGGCCAAGCAGAGGCCGATGGGGTTGCTGCTGGCTCAGGTGCTGGTGTTCGGCTGCTTGCTGGCGGGTCTGTTGACCTTGCTGGTGGTGGCGCTGGTGCGCGAGTTCGGCAGTGAACTGGACGTGACGATGCAACTCGGTCTGCTGGCGTGGCTGTTGCTGCTGGCGGTGCCGTTGACCGTGCTCAAAAGTGGCTTGCTGACCTTGCACAATGCGTCCGGCGGCGTGGTCGCGTTCAACGCCTTGCGACTGGTGGAATCCCTGGCGCCGCTGCTGCTGTTTCTCGCACTGTTCTGGATGTGGAAAGAAGCGGCCCTCGAAGCCGCACTGATCAGTTGGCTGGCCGGCATCAGTCTGGTGGTGCTGGTCGGCTGGTTGTGGCTCAAACGTGCGCAGCCGTTGCAGCTGCAATGGGATCGCGCCAGCCAGAACGAACTGCTGCGCTTCAGTGCGCGCAGCCACCCGGATCTGCTGTTCCAGCAGGTGATTCTGCGTTCCGATTACCTGTTCATCGGCGCCTTGCTCGGCAGCACCGCCCTCGGGCATTACGCGATGGCCAGCGCCGCCGCCGAGTTGCTGCTGATCGTCCCGGAAGCGGTGACCACACCGCTGATGAAACGCCTGCTGCAACAGGACGAAGGCATGGACAAGGTCACGCCGCTGGCCCTGCGCCTGACCGCCACGGTGATGCTCGGCGCCTGCCTGACCATGGCCGTGATCGGCGAATGGCTGATCGTTACCCTGTTCGGCGTCGCCTACCAACCGGCGTACCCGGCGCTGCTGGCCTTGCTGCCGGGGCTGCTGGGCCTGTGCTACGCGAGCATCCTGCGGCTGGACCTGATCGGCAAGAATCGCCCCGGCACGGTGTCGCTGATGATGGGGCTCGGCGCGTTGCTCAATCTTGCGCTGAACCTGCTGCTGATTCCGGCCTATGGCATCGTCGGCGCAGCGGCGGCTTCGTCGATTGCCTATCTGGCGGTGACCGTGGCGATGCTGGTGTTGTACTGCCGGTTGAGCGGTGTGGCGTTCTGGCAAACCCTGATCATTCTGCCCAGCGACCTCACACCGATGTGGCTGATGTTGCAGCGTCGCTTTTTACAACGGAAATCCGCATGAAAGGCCTGGCCCTGCTGTTCGGCCTCGGCCTGTCGCTGGACGCCTTCGCGGCGTCGATGCGCTGGGGCGACATTCGCGACGGCAGCCTGTACCTGCAAGCCGATCGCCCCGACACGGTGACCGTGCGCTGGATACCGGCGTGGCAGGCGGAGGCCAACGAAGAGCACATTTTCCTGCTCGACGGCCGGGGCCAATTGCAGGGCGAGCGCTTCATCAAGGCCAGTGAAACCCGTGGCAGTCAGAGCTGGCCATTGACGCCGGGCGCCACGAGTTATCAGCTGGAAATCCCCGGCTACAGCTTCCGCAGTTATCGGGTCGAACACGACGAAAACACCGTGGCCCTGTTTGCCCCGGCCAAGGTGCATTTCAGCGCGGAAACCCGTAACGGCGATGAACTGTATTTCAAGGTCGCCGCCGGTGAGCACGCGATATTGGCGGGCAAGTTTCACGGCGGGGTCAGCGCCCTGCAAGCACAGCGGGTCGGCGATGGACAGCAGCTGTCCTTGGCGCTGAAACCCTATCGCGCCTATTGGCAGTTCGATCAGGTGGCGTTGCCGGTCAGCGAACGCGAACAGGTCTGGCGCCTGCGTCTGCAAGGCAGCGGCAAAGCGGCGTTCTGGCTCGATGGCACAGCCAATCTGTTCGCACAGACCCCGCAACAGCTCAAGCCGCTGCGCGAAGACGACGGCCAGACGCGCCTGACCCTGCACGACAAAGTCCTTGGCCGCACCCCGGATCTGGGCATCGCCCTGCCCTACGTGATGCCGCCGCCCGCCAGCCATCCTGTGCTCGATGCGCTGAAACCGACGGCCGCCAGTTACTACAGTTTCGTCGACGTGACGGCGAAGAAGCCGCACTTCGAAGATGCGTTTCGCCAGGTCTATCAGGATCGTTTCGGCATTCGTCAGGACATCACTTTGCTCGCCGGCAGTCAGCGTCAGGCCGATCTGCGCGCTGATGTGCAAAGCAACAGCGGCCTCGACGCCTGGCTCGCCGGTACCCGTGCGCTGGGCGGTAAAGGCACGCATTACATCGGGTTCGCCGACGAACCCAACCTGAATTATTCGAGCTACGAGCAATACCGTTCGATCTTCACCAGCATGGCCCGGCAAGTGCGCAGCGATCCGGCGAATGCCAAAGCCGGCGTGCGCATTGCGATGCCGGCCAGCTCACGATTGGTCAACGGCCCGTTCGCCGACAACGCAGCGAACAAGCGGGGGATCGACTGGGCCCGGCGCCTGCTGAGCGAATCCGCCGATCAGGTCGATGCGCTGGCCTGGCACGAATGGATGATTCGCGACCTGCTCGCCACCCGCGTGTACCGCGACAGCGTGCGCCGCGCGGCCGATCTGGTCGGCCTCGACGCCAAGGGTCAGCCGCGCAAGGCCTTGCTGCTGGACCAGACCAATCTCTCAAGCGGCTCGAGCCTGAGCCCCTACGATCAGGAAACCCATTTCACTTCGCTGTGGTGGGCCTCGGTGGTGATCAACGCCTCCCAGGACGGTTTGCTGACGATGCTCAACTGGTTTCAGGCCGCCGATGAGCCGCAGTACCCCAAAGGCATGTTGCGGGTGCTGGGCGATGACCGCTTCGAGCTGAAACCGGTGGGTCTGGCCCAGCAGTTCATTCAACAGCACTGGCTGCACAACGTACTGTGGCTGGAGAACGATGCGTTCGAAGTCGATGTGCTGGCAATGGCCAGCGACGATCAGCGCGGCCTGCTCGGCGTAAACAAGGGCACGCGCTTGCAGCGTGTCGATCTGGCGGGCGCCAAGTGCCCGTTGAACAACGGCGCGCTGCGCTACTTCGGCGCCGACAACCGCAGCCGCGACGCGCCTTTTCGCTGTCAGGACGGTCGCGTGCGCTTCGAGCTGCCGGGGCAGACCCTGTTTGCCCTGAGCTGGAGCGCCTCATGACCGCCCTGTTGATGTCCGGCCGCGCGGGCCTCTGTCCGCGCGATGACTCGTCATCAGGAGCAACGACCATGAATGTTCTGCAAAAAATCAGCGATCACATCAAACACAAAGGCCTGCGGGCCACGGTGGCCAAGGTGTGGAAGCACTACGTCTTTTCTCATCAGGAATTGCTGTGGATGGAGCGCGATCTGGTCAATCCGGTGCCGCCCCACAGCCTCAAGCCTTACCCGCCGCTGCGGGTGGTAAAGATCACCCCGGACAACGTCAGCGCCTTCGCCCGCCACTTCGGTGACCGCGTCGGCACCATGGCGGAACTGGCCCGGGAAAATCACACCGGGCACATGCACCTGGACGATCAGGGCCATGCGGTGGCCTTCATCTGGGGCACCGCCCAGGACTACTTCGACCGGCACTACTACGGCTGCATGTTCCCGGTGAAACCCGGCGAGTTCTTCGAGTTCGGCGGCGAACTGACCCGCTCGTACTGGGGCACCGAACTGTCGGTGGACCTGCAACTGGAACTGTGGAAAGCCATGGCCGCCCAGGGCTGCGACAAGGTCGTGGACGTCTGCGAATTCCACAACATCCCGGCGCTCAAGCTGCACCTGCGCATGGGCTATACCGAACAGGGCCGGATCATGAATGTGTATGAGTTGTTCGGTCGCTGGCGCTTCTACCGCGAAACCCGCTACAGCGGCTCGCGTCTGGACGCACTGCGCAAACCGTCCCGTCCACCTGTCACAGCAACGGCGACCTGAGCCTATGGCGCAATTCGAATGGCGCACCTCGTTGTGCGCACCTGACTTCCCGGCGGCGGCCTATGAAGCGCTGCGACTGCGGGTGACGGATCACACGCCGTTCAACAGCCTCGACTGGCTGTGTGCGGCAGAGCAGGCGCTCGATGCGCACGAGCGGCTGCACGTATTGCTGGGTTGGGAAGCAGACGAATTGCGCCTGTGCCTGCCGCTGGTGGCGAGCCGTGAAAGGTTTTTCGGTTTGCCGTTTCGGGTGGTGCATCACCTGGGTTATCCGCTTGCCGATCGCCTGGCGTTGTTATCACTGCTGAACGCCGAAGACATGCGTCAGGCCCTGCGGCTGATTCGCCAGCGAGTACCCCACGCCCTGCTGCAACTCAACGAAATCGCGGAACCTGTCGGCGACGAAAGCGTGCTCACCGAATGGATGGCCCACAGCTCCACCGGCGAGCGTCGCTTGAGCTGCCGGGTGCCGGTGCACCTGATCAGCGACGCCGACCGCCAGGAAGTCTCGGGCGACCCGCGCTACAAACTGCGTCGGGCGCGCAAGCGGATTGCCACGTGCGGTGCCGAGGTCCGGCGGATCATTCCCGACGCAACCAGCATGGGTCCGTTGCTACAGGCCATCAGCGAAGTCGAAGCAGTGAGCTGGAAAGGCGACGAAGGCGTCGGGATCTTTGCCAGCGAGCGCAGCCGCCGTTGCATGGAAAACGCCTTCACCGCCCTCGCCGCTTCGGATCGGGTGCGTGTGGTGATGCTGGAGCTGGACGGACGCTGCATCAGCTATCGACTCGGCCTGTTCGAACAGGGCCGGCTCTACGATTACAACCTCGCCTTCCTGCCGCAATACGCCGATCTGGGCAGCGGCCGGGTGTTGCTGGAGGAATGGATTCGCTGGGGGCTGGATGACAACTGGCGCTGGATCGATGCCTCACGGGTCAGCCTGGAAAACTCCAGCCATCAATTGCACGAACGCATGACCGGACAACTGGAACACTGGCGCTGGAGCTTCTACTCGTGGCGCCCGAGCGGCCTGTTGCTGGGGCTGGGATTGCGCGTCTGGCACCGGCTCAAACCTGCGTTGCAACAATGGCGGGCGAAGCGTGCGACGGCCAAAGCGGCAGTCATTGCGACACCTGTGATCAACCCCACCAAGGAGGGCGAACATGCCTCGCCAAGTCATAGTCAACGCTGACGATTTCGGCCTCAGTCCGAACGAAAATGCGGTGATCCTCGGTGCGTTCCAGGCCGGGGTCATCAGTTCCGCCACCGCCATGGCCAACATGCCGGCGTTCGAAGCGGCCTGCGCCATGGCCCGGCTGCCGCTGCTGGAAGGCCGGATCGGTCTGCACTTCAACCTGACCTACGGCCGGCCCTTGAGCCGGGCCATTCTCGAGCGTCGCACCTTCTGCGACAGCCACGGCGTGTTCGACCTCAACCTGCCTCGCCACAGCCTGTGGCTGAGCCGCGAAGATCGCGAGGCGGTGCAGGAAGAATTGCATGCGCAGTGGCAGCGTTGCGTCGATCACGGTGTGCGTCCCAGCCACCTCGATTCACATCAGCACGTACACAACATCTGGCCGATCGGCGAGATCGTCGCGCGCTTCGCCGCCCATCAAGGTGTGCCCGTACGCCTGGCGCGCAACCTGGGGCAAAACCTCAGCCTGCCCAAGCGCCTGTTCAAGGGTTTGCTCAACCGTCGGTTGCAAGGTCTGGCCGGGGCCACGGCGGATTACGTCTGCACGCCGGTGGACCTGCGCAACGCGCCCGCGCCGACCGACGGCGTGCTGGAAATCGTCGCCCATCCAAACCAGCTCGGTGCGGATTTCGGTGACGCCTATCTGCAACCCGGAGAGTCCCTGAGCCGCGTGCTAGAGCAGCGGCTGGCGGGGGTTCCACGGGTTTCCTATGCCGATCTGAACAAGGAATTTCTACGCGGTGCCGAGGCACTCTGAACCGTTACACAACTTGCAATACATTCAAAGCTGGCGCTTTGACATGAACTTGCAGGGCTGATCTATACCCACAAAAGCGTCATCCACAACACCCGGGCTCCGGCCTCGGAGGGCATCATGAGCGTCATTGAAAAGCTGCGTGAACGTATCAAGCAAAAAGGCCTGGGCCGCACCTTCGGCACGTTGTGGAAACGCTACGTGTTCTTCCATTGGGAACTGTTGTGGATGGAGCGCGACCTGGTCAGCCCGGTACCGCCGCACAAGCTGCGCCCCTACGACGGTCTACGCAAAGTCGACATCACCGCACAGAATGCCGGCGCGTTTGCCAAACACTTCGGTGACCGCGTGCAGACCATGGCCGAACTCGCCAACGAGGGCCACACCGGGCACATGTACCTGGACGCCGACGGCCATGCGGTCGGGTTCATCTGGGGCAGCATTCGCGACTACCACGACCGCCACTATTACGGCTGCACCTTCCCGGTCAAACCCGGCGAGTTCTTCGAATTCGGCGGCGAAATGACCCGCGCCTACTTCGGCAGCAGCCTGTCGGTGGACGTCCAGGTCGCCCTCTGGCAAGCCATGGCCGCCCAGGGTTGCCACAAGGTGGTCGACGTCTGCGAAACCCACAACATCCCGGCGCTGAAACTGCACATCCGCATGGGCTATCACGAACAGGGCCGCGTCATGCACGTCTATTGCCTGTTCGGCAAATGGCGCTTCTTCCGCGAAACCCGATACGAAGGCTCACGCCTGGACCCACTGCGCAAACCGGGACGGCCGGTGGTGACGGCGGCTGCGCAGGCTTGAGATTTGTGGCGGCTTAACCGCCGCCTTCGTCGGATCGCCGCCCGGGGCAAGCCCGCTCCCACAGGTTTTATGTCGACCACAAAATATGTGATTGCCGAAGATCCCTGTGGGAGCGGGCTTGCCCGCGATAGGGCCAGTCGCCGCACCTCAATTGTCAGGTCAGGATTTCACCCCCACCCACGTAAAACACATCGGCATCTGCGCCTCGCGGTTCTGGTACTGGTCATACACTTCTTCCCGGTTCGAGTGCGGGTACTCCTTGAAGTGCGTGATGTTCAGGCCGGCCTCGATGGCGGCGGTGAAGATCGCGCCGAGGGTGTGCACGAACCAGTAGGACTTCGCAGCCTGCTGTTCGACCTTGCCGACGTAGACGATCGGTTCTTCCTGCACGAACGGTTCTTCGCGAAAGTACGAGGTGGCAAGGCAAAACGGGTCTTCGGCCTCCGGGTCGACCATTTCCAGGAACGGGTGGGTTTCGTAGATCACCAGTTGCCCGCCCGGTTTAAGGGTGGAAGCGACGTGGCGGAAGAGTTCTCCGATGTCGGGCATCCAGCCAAAGACGCCGATGGTGATCAGCGCGACGTCGAAACGGGCGCGCAGCGATTCAGGCAAATGATGAATATCGGCTTCGATGAATTCGGCCTTGTGCGGCGAACGCTTGTTCAGTTCGCGGGCCTGTTCGAGGAACGCGCTCGATTGATCGACACCGACCACGCTCCGTGCGCCGAGGGCGAACAATGACAGGCTTTCGCGGCCGTTGTTGCAACACAGCTGCACGACGTCTTTGCCATCGACACCGACCTTTTCGAGCAAGCCGCGAAGGGTGTCGTCAAGGCAGGAAAAGTCAGCCTGGGTGACCTCGGTCAGCAAGGCCTGCCAGTCGGGGGAGTCCTGGTGATGACGGGCGGAATCATTCCACGCCTGACGATTGCTCTCGACGGCGTTTTTATTGTTTGGCACTTCCATGGCGCACTCCGGGCGATGCTCACAATTGAGCGGCCCGAGTCTAGTTCAGCCTCGCGTTACAGGTTGTTGCGAACTTGTAAGCCGGCAAACTTGCACCAGCGCCGGCACCAACGCCTGCACGGCTGGCAGCTATAGTTAATAGCCTTGGGGAAATCCGCTTCCACAGGTGCTGCCATGGGAATGTTCAATCGACTGCTGTTGTCCGCCTGTCTGCTCGCCGCCACCCAGGCTCAGGCGCTGGACAGCAACTTCAATTACTACGGTTCCGACCAGCCTTTTGCCCACCCTGCTCCGCCGTCGCTGTCCGCCGAGCCGCCTCGGCCGTTCGATGACGCGTCGCCGCAGGATTTCATTGTCATCCCGGATCGCCATGTGTTCCACGACTCGCAGCTGCCCACTGTGGCCGATGCGACGGTGCGGGTGTTTATCCGCACCTACGACGCCGAGCGCGGCATTTACGTCAACGACGAAGTGCTGGACCCGACGTGCGTGCTCGAATGCCTGAGCCCGCCGAATCCACGCAGCAACGCCGTTTACCACTGACGCTTGTCCGGGCGCGCGAGGCCGAGTTTTTCGATCCGGTAGCGCAGCATGTCGCGGCTCAGGCCCAGCAGGCGCGCCGATTTGGTGACGTTCCAGTCGGTCTTGTCGAGCATCTTGCGCACCATGTCGCGCTCGACTTCCGGCAGGTTCATCGATTCGGTGTTGCTCGCGGGGCGTGGTTCGAATTGCGGTACTTCGTGCTGATGCTGCGGTGGCAGGTCATCGCACAGGCTCATGCACACGTTCAGTTGATGCGCGGCGATGGTGTCGCTCGGCGCCAGCAACACGGTCTGTTCGAGCATGTTGCGCAACTCGCGCACGTTGCCAGGCCAGGTGTAACTGAGCAGCAGTTCTTCGGCCTGATCGCTGAAATGCAGGTTCGGTTTGCCATAGCGCTTGCCGTGGCTGGCGAGGAAGTGCCGGGCCAGCAGCAGGATGTCTTCGCCACGGGCGTACAGGCGCGGGACCTTGATCGAGATGATCCGCAAACGGAAAAACAGATCGCGGCGGAACTTGCCCTGCTGGACCATCTGCTCCAGGTTGCAATTGGTCGCGCTGATCACCCGCAGGTTGACCTTGCGCTCCTTCACCGAGCCGACCCGGCGAATGGTGCGATCCTCCAGCAGCTTCAACAGTTTGGCCTGCAACAGCAAATCCATTTCGCCGATCTCGTCAAGGAACAATGTGCCGCCGTCCGCCGCTTCCACCAGCCCGACCCGGCGATCCTTGGCGTCGGTGAACGCGCCTTTCTCATGGCCAAACAGTTCTGATTCCACCAGGTTGGACGGAATCGACGCGCAGTTGAATTCAACGAACGGGCCTTTGCTGCGCGGGCCGTCGAAGTGCAGCGCGCGGGCCACCAGTTCCTTGCCGGTTCCGGTTTCGCCTTCCACCAGTACCGGCGGCAGGTCGGTGTTGGCCATGCGCCGCTCGGCGTCGAGCAACTGGCCGATGGTGTTTTTCAGGTATTGCATCGGCGAGGACTCGCCGATCAGCGCCTGCACTCCGGATTTCTGTGCTTCGCGATCCTGGTAGAACGACAGCGTGCGCTCCATCCGTTCGGTGGCCAGGGCCTTGTCCAGCAGCAGTTTGAGCTCCGGCAGCGCGACCGGTTTGGTGACGTAATGAAAGGCGCCCTCCTTCATTGCGACCACCGCGTCTTCGACGTTGCCGTAACCGGTCATCATGATCACTTTCAGTTCCGGCGCGCTGATGCGCAGCTTCTGGATCAGATCGTGACCGCTCATGCCCGGCAGCGAGTTGTCGGTCAGGACGATGTCCGGCATGAAGCTTTCCAGTTGCGCCAGCGCGTCCTCGGCCGAGTGGCAGACCGTCACCTCGAAGTCTTTGCGCTCCAGGTAGGTCTGAATATTCTCGGCCAGCAGTTCGTCATCCTCGACCAGCAGAATGCTGTGTTCCATATTCCCCTCCCGATGCCACTCTAAAGTTGAGACTGACGCGGGTTCCTTCCTGCTCCCGGCTGGTCAGGACGACCGAACCCTGAAACCGCTCCATGATTCTTTTGACCAGCGCCAGGCCGACCCCGAGGCCGCCCTGCTTGGTGGTGAAAAACGGTTTGAACACCAGTTGTTGCTGCTGCGCGCTCATGCCTTTGCCGGTATCGCTCAGGGTCATGCGCACATGACCGGTGTGCGGTGTTTCAATCTCGACACTGAGTACGCCCCCCTTGGGCATCGCTTCCAGGGCGTTGGCAAACAGGCTATTGAGAATTTGCGTCAGCAGCACCTTTTGACTGACGACCGGCGGGCAATTTTGTGGCGTGAATCGCACTTCGACGCCATTGCGCCGGATCAGCGCATCAAACGCCCCCAGGGTGTCTTCGACCGCCGCCAGCAACTCCACCGCCTCGCCGTCGTCACTCATCGGGCGCAACGACACCAGCAGTTCGCGCACCCAGCGCGACATGCGGTCGACCTGGCTGATGATGTCGCCGATGTTGCGCTGCGCGCCGGGGCTGGCGATTTCCTGGGCCAGTTCGGCACTGGAACGAATGGTCGCCAGCGGATTGCGCAGGCTGTGGGCCACCGCTGAAGACATCTCGCCCAGCGCGACAAAGGTTTCGTTGCTGATCAGTTGCTGTTGCTGGCTCTGCAACAACGTCGAGGCGCGCCGCACGATCCAGAACAATCCGAGGTAAATCGCCGCGCCACCGAGGATCGTCGCAGCCCAGATCGAAGCGAACCCGCGATCGATGCGGTCGACAAGATCCGCCGGTTCCTTGTAGATCTCGACCATGGCGACCACTTTGCTTTTGTCGGCGTTGAACATCGGGATGTAGTTTTCGATGAACAGGTATTTGGGTTCGCGGGACAGTCGCTGTTCGGGTTTTTCATCGTCGATCTTGTGGTAGCTGGAAGACACCGGCACCTTCATTTCGAACGACTCATCCAGCTCGTCGTCATCTTCAAATTTGACGTTGATCAGTTCGGGGTTGGTCGACCAGATGACCGTGCGGTCCAGGGCATACACCGTGGCCAGCAACACGTCGGGCAAGTGTTCGACATGATCGAGAAACTCGGCGCGGGCCGCAGCATGGGCCAGCGGGTCGACGTCGGGGTAGTTCCCGTCCTGGCGCGGGTCGAGCATCTCGCCCATGGTCCGTTGCGGCGTGATGTTGGCGTGGCGCATTTCCGCATCGCCGATAGCCTGCACGAATTGCGCGGTGAGCAACGCATCGCGCTCCACGCTTTCGGTGACCACGAAGCGCGTCGAGATATAACCCAGCCCCAGCGCCACGGCCGCGATGATGAAAAAACTGGCCAGCGAGAACCAGCGCAGCAGATTGAACTGTCCGCCCCAACTCTTGATGGCTGCCAACGCTACGTTCGGCGCTGCTGTTTTTTGTTCTTCCAGTCGCTGCATGGGAATGCCCTGGCGTTTTTGTGTCGAGCCCGTTACAGCCGCCTTCTCGAATGAGTGTAGGTGGCAATGACCGTGGCACACGGTTCAATGATGCTATTTAGCCGCTACTGCATACGACTCACCGCTTCGCTGGCAGAGCCCGGTTTTACTGGCGTCAACGCACCGTCAGCCAAGGGCTGCACAGATGGATGCTGACGCTCGGTTTCAGCACTCAAAAAATCGATGATCGACTGCGCCGACGACTCATCCAGACGCAGATTCGGCATCGGGATGCGCTCGTATTGCTCATACAGTTGCAGCGCGATCGGGTCTTTCTCCGCCAGCACGCGATCCGGTTCGCGGATCCAGCGATTGAGCCAGGCCGGGTCACGCTGGCGGGTCACGCCGATCAGGTCCGGGCCGATGTTGCGCATGCCGATGCCTTCGCCGTCCTGCGGGCCGAGGCTGTGGCACGAAGCGCAGCGGGTGCGGAACAGTTCTTCGCCATTGCTCGGCGGACGAATCTGCGGGGCGTCGGCGTAGCTTTCTTCGGTGCTGGCCTGTTTCCAGTTCTGCAAGGTATTGGCGAGCTGATCGGCGAGGATCCACGGGTTCTCGAACGGCGAGGCTTTCATCCAGCGCCCGGTGCTCTGGTTGCCGACGATCAGGCTCAGGTTGTGATCCTTGGTGCGGCCGTTGTCGACGCCTTCGATGAATAATCCGAGCTTCTTGCGCAGCTCGGTGACGTCTTCGAACTCGCCGGTAAGGAATTTCCAGCCGGGGCCGACCTTGAAGCGTTGCGAATAGGCCTTGAGCACTTCGGGGGTGTCACTCAACGGATCAATGGTGATCGAGTAAAAGAAAATGTCTTTCCCGACCCGGTCCCCCAGCAGTTTCTGCACCTGGCGCAAGCGTGCGGTTTCCAGTGGGCAGGAGTCGCTGCACGAGGTGAAGATGAAGTTGATCACCACCACTTTGTCTTTGATCAGATCATCGAAAAAACGCACCTGCCGACCGTCCTGGTCGGTCAGCAGGGTGTTGGGGAAATAGTCGCCACCCCACGGGGTGGCGGATTCGCTGGCGCCGTCGGGCTGCGCCTGATGGGCGATGAGCACCTGACTGCCGAGCAGGCAGGTGACCAGCACCAGAATCAGGTGCATGCCCAGGGCGCGGGAGCGCGGCGTTGGCTGGGTCATGTCGGCTCCCTCCCTGCTCATGGTTTCACGGTCACTTGCGGGCCGAAGCCGTCGCCGGTGCGGAAGGTTGGCAGTGCGGCGGAGTTGACGTAGCGCACGCCATCCCAGCTCGGCAGCGGCGTCGGCATCAACTGCAGTTGCCCGGGTTTTTCCAGATCCCAACGCAGCAGCATCGAGTTGTCCTCATGCTGAGTGTTGTGGCAGTGCTCCATGTAGGTCCCGGCAAACTCGCGGAAGTTGATCGCCATCTCGACGTTGTCCAGCCCGTCGGCTTCCGAACCGATCCGGTAGACGTCCTTGCGCGCCCATTTTTCCCACTCAGGCGGCGCCTTGCCACCACGGCTGAGGATGATGCCTTCCTCGAAGTGCACGTGCACCGGATGGCTCCAGCCCTTGCCGCCGGCCTTGATGTTCCACACTTCCAGGGTGCCGATGCCGCTGACCCCGGCGTCGGTCGGGCCGCTGGCGAGTTTGGTCGAGGCGTTCAACCGGCGCGGGTCCATATGAAAGCCGAAGCCGCCATCGGTCTTGATCGTCCACGGCGCTTCGTCGGTACCGTCGGCGCGGCCGAAGATGAAGGTCCGGTGCAGCGCCTTGGCGAGCAAGGCCTTGTCGGCAGCGTTGTCGCGGTGGATCTTCAGCGGAATCATCACCATGCCTTCGGCCTTGCCCGGTTTGGCCGGTTCGTAGGCCGCCGGGTCCATGGCCAGGTCCTGGCCGGTGTACGCCTTGACGTTGAGTTGCAGGACCTTGCCCACCACCGGGTCACCCTTGTCCCACTGCGGCCCCTTGCTGGTCTGCTTGATCACCGGCAGGTATTTTTCCGAGAGCACGTCGGCCAGCGGGATCACTTCTTTCGGGCCTTTGCCGTCGTCCTGGGCCTGCAGGTTGACGAAGAACAGCTTGTCGCCCGGTTTGATGCCGTTTTTCGCGAAGTTGACGATGATGTCGAACCGCTCGGCGATGCCCTGGGTCGGCAGGATCGCGTTGTGGTTCTGTTTGTCGCCGTCGGCATCGAGGTCCATCGAGCCGTCGAACGGCACGCTGTGCTCCATGATGTTGCCGTCGTTGGCAATCATGTGGAACGGCACGCGGCTGTAAGACACACCGGAGTTTTTCGGCCCCTGGAATTCGCCGCCGGTGCCTTTGACTTCACGTACCAGCGCGAACTTGAAGTAACGCGACACCGAACCGTTGAGGATGCGGAAGCGATAGCTGCGCGCCCGCACGTCGAGGGTCGGTTTCCATTGCCAGTTGACCAGCACCTGATCGCCAATGAAGCCATCGGTGTTGAACGGGTTGAACCACAGCTGACCTTGCTGATCCCAGGCCTTGTCGGCGAACACCAGGTTGACGTCGTAGTCACGGTTGCCCCACGGCAAGGCGCTGCCGCTGGGGAAACGCAGGTTGACGCCGTCGTTCACCGATTCGTTGCCGCGATCCAGGGCGCTGTAGTAGTTCATCATCGCCGCGTTGCCCTTGTAGACGTTCTGCGCGGTGAAATCGAGCATGTGGTCGTGGAACCAGTGGGTGCTCATGGTTTCGCGCCAGTCGCCGCGAATCTTGATGGTGCCGTGGTCGCAGGTCTTTTTCGCAGGCTGCAGGTCGTTGACCCACAGGGTTTCCCCCGGCGCGCACGGGAACGCCGCGCGTGGGTCTTCAGCCTTGGTGTTGATGCTGTCGTAGCCGGCAAGCTGGATCGGCCAGCGATAGTCGTAGTACTGGCCGGGGAAGAAAAACGCGTTGGCATAACCATCGCTTTCCGCCGGCGCGTGGCCGTTGTGCTCGTGGGTGGTGATGGTGTGCAGACCGAAACCGCGGTTGGCGGAAGGATCGATCGGCAAGCCGTTGTAGTGCCGCATCAGCACCGGCTGGCCGTAGCGCACCATCAGCAGTTTCGGCGGCAGCGTGCCGTCGAAGGTCCACACCGAATTGTGGTCCTGCACCGGCATCGCCGGGTGGAACCGCGCATCGACGCCCTTGGCCGTGCCATCGGTCGCCGGTACGCCCGCGACGTTGTGGTACAGGCCGCCGGGGCCGAATTCGCCGACCGCATAACCGTGCATCTGCCGACTGTCACGCAGGCCGCCGTTCAGGCGCGCACCGGTCTGCACGGTCTTGTAGGCCACTTGCGGGTAGAACTCGTTCCAGCGCTGATGGGCCCAGCCTTTTCCTGGTGGCCGACCTTCGGCAGACGAACCGATATGACGGTTGAGGAACAGTTCGATCTGCGCCTGCCATGGGTTGCGGTCAACCGTGTTGGCGAACTGACTCGGAAACGGCGTGAGCCCCGGTTGACGCAGGAACGCATCCAGCGCGGTGCCGGGAGGCGCACTGCGGGCGATGTTGTTCGGGTCTTGCGCCGGTGCCGGGCCGATGGCCGCAGGCGGGAAGCTCAACGGCGCGGCCGGCGTGGTCGGATCGAGTTTTTCCGGGCCGAATTCTTCGAACAGAACCAGTTGCTGAGTAAACGGCTGGGCACCGTACAGCGGGCTCGGCTTGCCATTGGTGGGGTAATTGAAACTGGTCTGGACAGTGGGCGGCAGGATGTTTTCCGTGCGCGTCGTGTTGCGCGTGCCTTTGACCCCGTTGGGTAGATCGAAGGAGTCTTCGTTGGCCTCGGGCATCGTCAGGATGGCGTTGAGTGCCGCCGGTTCATCAGCCGGCTCGTCGTAGTACGCCGACGGGTCGGAAGCCTCCGGCTGATTCTCGTCGTCGATCGGGCTCGCTCGAACCCCGGCTATCTGGCCGAGGGTCAACATCAGAAAGACGCTCAGTGGCGTCAACAGGAACAGCTTTTTGGGGTCACGCGTTGTTCTGTCCATCACCAGCCGCCTCATCTAAGGAAGGGGTGATGGTGTTTTGCAATTACCTCGCCAAAAAATCATTTCCAGTTGTTACAGGGACTTGCACGCGCTGTTGCATTCCCCACTCCCCGGTGACCGGGGCCTGACACCCACTGCTGGGGGAAAGTTCACCCCAATTTACTGAATGAGCTGAAACGCCAGACGAACGGTGGTGCCCTCGCCTTCACGGCTGTCCAGGCTCACGCCGCCACCAAAGCGCTCCATGATCCGTTTGACCAGCACGAGGCCCACACCGAGGCCGCCCTGTTTGGTGGTGAAGAACGGTCGGAACGCCATGCTGCGTTGCTCTTCGTTCATGCCTTTGCCGGTGTCGCTGAGCATGACGCTGACGCCACGGCTGTCGCCCGGTTCGAGGGTAATGGTCAGCGTGCCGCCCTTGTCCATGGCTTCCAGCGCATTGGCCAGCAGGCTGTTGAGGATCTGTGTGAGCTGCACCGGCTGACTCAGCACCATCGGCGTGTGCTGGGGATGAAACACTACATGCACACCGGCCTTGACGATCTGCTGCTCGAACGCCATCAGGCTGTCGTGCAGCGCCGCCACCAGATTCACCGGTTCCGGGTCGTCATTGAGTGGTCGCAACGATTGCAGCAGCTCGCGCACCCACTTCGACATACGATCGACCTGGCCGATGATGTCCTTGATGTTCTTTTGCGCCGGCCCCGCATCGAATTCCAGCGCCAGCTCGGCGCTGGAACGAATGGTCGCCAGCGGGTTGCGCAGGCTGTGGGCCACCGCCGAAGACATCTCGCCCAGGGCGACAAAGGTCTCGTTGGCGATCAGTTGTTTTTGCTGGGCAGCCAGCAGGATCGCCGCCCGCCGCACGATCCAGTACAGCCCCAGATAAATCAGCCCGCCGCCCAGCGCGGTGGCCAGCCAGATCAGCGTCAGCCCGCGCTCCATGCGGGCGATCAGGTCTTTGGGCTCTTTATAGATCTCGACCATCGCCGTGACGTTCTTGCCCTCGGCGTCGAACAGCGGAATGTAGTTTTCGATGAAGATGTATTCCGGCGGCACCACGAACTTTTGCTCTTCACGCCCCTTGTCCACATCGTGATAACTGGCCGACACCGGGATCCTTTCATCGAACGCCCGGTCGAGGTCTTCGTCGGCATGAATGCGGGTGTTGACCAGCGCGGGGTTGGTCGACCAGATCACCAGACGATCCGGCGCATAAACGTTGGCAAGAATCACATCCGGCAGATGTTCGATGTGATCAAGAAACTCACCTCTCGCGCTGGCTCGCGCTTGCGGGTCGACATCGGGAAAGTCGTTGTCCTGACGAGGGTCGAGCAATTCGCCCATGGTGCGGATATTGGGGATCGATACGTGGCGCACTTCCGCCGACGCGATGGCCTGAATGAACTGGGCGGTCAGCAAGGCATCACGCTGCACGCTTTCCTCGATCACGAACCGTGTCGACACCGCCCCCAGCGCCACCGCCACGGTGCCGATCACCGCCATGCTGATCAGTGAAAACCAGCGCAACAGGTTGAACGGCTGCTTGCGCGAGTTCAGCCGCTGGCTGCCCTCCTCGACCGGTAGCGATTTTGACTGCATGTTCATGGCGGCGACTTCCCGATACGTCCCTATAGGGTTATAGCCCACGGTTGGGTGTTTGCCCGGATGCGGGGGGTGAACGGCCCCACGCTCAACCGATTTCCCGGTCCGGGAAAAACCGCCAGGCGCTCATCCCCCCACAACCCCCAATGCTGGGGACAGTCGCCCTATCCGGGCGTGTGTCCTGTCCCCCCATGCCAAGCCGCGAGCCCTTGCACCACGGGCCTTTGCCGCCAGTTGGCGCGTCGTTGGTATGGAAGTTGTAAAGCCCTCTGCAACTGACCCATCCCCAAGGGGCAGGTACTTTGATAGAGGGATTAACTCATGCACCCTTTACTGTCCAAAACCGCGACCGTCCTGGTCGTGAGCGCCTTGGCCCAGGGCATTGCCCAGGCCGCTCTGTTCGCCGTCGACCCGGGTCCCTACACGCCGGCCAATGGCGGTTTCGCCAGCTGGTATCAGGACACCCACGGTCGCACCCTGGATCTGTGCCTGTCCAAAGCACTCAGCTCCCGCGTGCCGAGCACACCGGGCGCCCCGTCGTACATGTGCTCGCTGCTGCCGACCCCCGGCGTGTTCGATGACACGCAACCGATCGTGTTCCCCACCAACTTCCCCGATGAAGCGTTCTGGTTCACCGGCGAGACCTCGCTGGTCGATGCCGCGCGCGGAATCAACCTCGGTTATGTGAGTGCCGTCGAGGCCGCGTTCGCCGCCGAAGAACCGGTCGAAGGCGATCAGGTCAGCTTCGCGCGGATCCGTATCCGGGTGGATGTGCCCACCGCTGGCACCTACGTCATCACCCACCCGTACGGCGTCGATGTGTTCACCGTCGACACCCCCGGTCGCCGCGCGATCAACATGACCCGCGACATCGGCATCGGCACCCCGAAAACCTACGACGGCGCGCTCAAGGGGGACATCGGTCCGTTCCTGCGCAGCGTCAACGGGCCCTACACCGAGACCAATCCGGTGACCGGCGCAGCCGAACAGTTTGTCGGCGACCCGAACCTCAACGAAGCCGTGACCGGCAGCCCGTTCAACACCAACTACGTGCGCATCGAAGGCCCGGGCGGCATTGACCTGCGCACCACGGCCTTCGCCGTGTCCGGCAAGTTGTCGACGGTGGTACGGCCGACTCCGCTGATTCCGCAGCGCAGCACCTACTCGCGCAAACCCGGCGACAGTGCGCCGGTGGCCCAGCAAGACGTGTTCGTCCAGGCACCACCCGCGCCGGGCACCGCCGCCATTACCAGCAGCACCCCGGTGGTGAACATGAAAGAAGCCGACAGCACTGGCAGCTGGTACGCGCAATCGGCGGTCAACCCGACCTTGCCGACCGTGCTGCAAGTGACCGCTGACAACCACCTGGCGATCGCGACCAGTTCACCGACCACCCTGCCCATGACCCTGACCGACCTGGTCGTGATCCAGCGCGCCGAGTACAGCCTCAGCTCCGGGCAATTGACCGTGGTGGCCTCGACCAGTGACGAAACCTCGCCACCGGTGCTCACCGCCACCTCCGGCACTGGCGCCACCATCGGTGCGCTGGGTGGTGATGGCGCGGTGAAAACCCTGTCCACCGGGATCACGCCGATTCCACCGGCCAGGGTTCGGGTGACGTCGTCCAACGGCGGCAGCGATACCGAAGAAGTGGTCATCGTGCAATGAACGCTCACATGCCCAGATCCGCATCAGGAGGCATCATGAACAAGTGGCCACGCTTCGCGCTCAACGCGCTCGGGCTGACAATCTCGCTGACCGGCAGTGCGTTCGCGCAACTGGCCGCCGTCGATCCCGGCCCTTACACCTTCGCCACCGGGAAATTCCCGATGTGGTACCAGGACAACAACCTGCTGTCGATGGAACTCTGCCAGTCGCGCGCCGCCAGTTCGCGCGTACCGGCCAGCACCCCGCCGGCGTACATGTGCACCCTGCTGCCGGAACCGGGCATCTTCGATGACACGCTGCCGATGGTGTTCCCCGACAACTGGCCACCGGAAGCCTTCTGGTTCCTGGCCGAAACCAACATCCCGAACAACGGCGCCGGCTTCGGCATGGACGCCTATGTGGCCGGGATCGAAGCAGCGTTCGCCTCGGAAAACCCGGTGGATGGCGATCAGCAAAGCTTCGCGCGGATCCGCATCCGGGTGAACGTCCCGGTGGCCGGCACCTACACCATCACCCACCCGTACGGCGTTGAAACCGTCAACGTCACCACCCCCGGCCGACGTGCGATCAACATCACCAAAGACATCGGCATCGGCGCACCCGGCAACTTCAGCGGTGCGCTCAACGGCGCCATCGGTCCGTTCCTGCGCAGCATCAACGGCCCGTACACCGAAGTGAACCCGGACACCGGCGGCATCGAAACCTACGTCGGCGACCCGAACCTCACCGAAGCGGTGACCGGCAGCCCGTTCAACACCAACTTCGTGCGGATCGATGGTCCGTCGGGTGCCGGCTCGATTCAGACCAACCTGTTCACCGTCGCCGGCAAGGTGCTCGACAACCGTCAGCAGACCCACGTCGCCATCGACCGCGCCACCTATCGCCGGACGTCGGCCGGTGTGCGCGCCGAGGTGTTCGCCAAGGCTGACAGCAGCTCGACCCTGTGCTTCCGCGAAACCCTGGCGCTGCTGCCCGGCCCACCGCCGACGCCATGCCAGACCAGTCTGCTGGGTGACAACAACGGGCTGTTCTTCGGCCAGCGTCTGGGCACCGGCACCCTGCCGTCGGTGGTGGTCGTGACCGCGACCAACCCGGCCGGCACTACCCGTCCGACTGCCGTTTCGGCCAAGCTCACCGACGTGGTGAAAATCCAGACCGCCCGCTACAGCTGGGCCAACCACAGCCTGCTGATCGAGGCCACCTCGACCGATGAAGTCGCAGTGCCGGACATGGTTGCCCAAGGCTACGGACGCCTGTCGAAAACCGGCACCCTGCAAAAAATTACCGTGGCCGACCTGACTCAGCCTCCAGCCACCGTCACGGTCAAATCCGCCGCTGGCGGCAGCGACACCGAGCCAGTGGTCGTGGTCGGCACCGCACCGGACACCGGTGAGAACCAGGCACCGCTGGCCGTCGCCGACACCGGCAGCACCAGCTTCGGCGTGCCGATCACCCTCAGCCTGCTGACCAACGACAGCGACCCGGACAACAACGTGCCGCTGACCATCACCGCGTTGACTCAACCGGCAGCAGGCCAAGGCACCGTCGCGCTGAGCGGCACCACCTCGGTGGTCTACACCCCGCCAGCCGTGGTGACCACACCGTTGACCACGACCTTTACCTACAAGGCGCAAGACAGCAAAGGCCTGGCCTCGGCCAACCCGGCGACCGTGACGATTACCGTCGCGCCCAACCGGCCACCGACCGCCGTCGCCGACAGCGTCGCCACGCTGGGTGTCGCGATCCCGATCAACGTCCTGGCCAACGACACTGATCCGGAAGGCAACACACCGCTGGGCGTCGCCAGCCTGACCCAACCACCGGCAGGACGCGGCACGGTCAGCACTGACGGTACGGTGATCACCTACACCCCACCGGCCACCGTGACCACGGCCTTCACCACGACCTTCACCTACATCGCCCGGGACAGCTTCGGCGCCCAGTCGACGCCGGCGACCGTCACGGTGCAAGTGTCGCCACGGCCAGCGGCGGAAACCTTCACGATCACCACCTCGACCGTGCAGGCCCGTTCCGGCGGCCGCTTCAACTGGGACTTCGCCGGCACCTCGTCGGTGACTACCGGCAACACCATCACCGTGCAGGTCACCACCCCGACCGGGCTGGTAACGCTGGGCACAACCACGGTACCGGTGACCGGACGCTGGCGGCTGACGCTGAACAACACGCTGGTCGTGCCATCGGCCAACCCGACCGCCACCATCCGTTCGTCCCAGGGCACCGTTCGCACCGTCTCGGTGACCACGCTCTGAGCCCACGCCCCACCCGACCCACACCGCCAGGCGCGGGGTGGGTGGGGCTGACTCAGCCACGATTTCAGGTTTGAGCAACACAAAACACCACAGGACAACGCCATGAACACGCCGACCGCCGCCCTGCTTTGCCTGCTCGCCCTGTGCGTCAGTGCGGGCGTGCGCGCCGACGACCTGATGGAAAACGATGACCTGGCGCCCAACAGCGCCGATCTCGGCGAACTGCCGCCCCCCGTGGGCCAGCAAGCCCTGATCGACCAGAACGGCCAGGTCAACCTGGCGCTGCTCTCACAGAACGGTCAGTCGCTGCTGGGCAAGATCGTGCAGTCGGGCAGCAATCAGGAGGCGTACATCCTGCAACAAGGCAGCGACCTGATGGCCTTGATCACGCAAAACGGCTCCGGCAACGCCGCGTCCATCACGCAAACCGGCAGCCACAACCGTGCGCAGATTTCGCAAAACGGCAACAACAACGACGCCAGCATCGAGCAGGCCGGCACGGGGCTGCAAAGCGCCGTGACCCAGTCGGGCAACGGCATGAGCGTTTCGGTCAAGCAATATCGCTAAGCACTGCAATCATCGGAGAGTTCATCATGTTCAAACTGACGCCCCTCACCGCCGCCATCCTGGTCATGATCAGTGCCCAGGCGATGGCCGACGACAGCATTTCCACCCAGAGCCAGGTCGGCACCGCGAACATCGCCAACGTCAAGCAGACCCAGGCCCCGTTCAGCACCGCCACCCAGACCCAACTGGGCCAGGGCAACGACGCCGCCGCCGTGCAAGACACCGCCACCAGCGTCATCACCCAGGACGCGGTCGGCGACTACAACGCCGGTTACGCCGAACAGCTTTACGAAGACAACAGCACCATCACCCAACAACAGACCGGCGCCTTCAACACCGCCCACGCCAGCCAGTCCCTCGGTTTCGGCGCCGGCAACCAGGCGCTGCAACAACAGCAAGGCACCGGCAACTTCTCGTTCGTCTATCAAGACTCGCAAAACGGCAGCGAAGGCAAGACATTCCAGTTCGGCGACAGCAACGAAGCCAACATCGAGCAACTGTACGAAGGCACCGGCAACAGCTCGGTGATTACCCAATTCGGCACCGCCAACTACGGCACCGCCGAACAAGTGCTGCACAACGGCGGCCAGATCGGCATCAACCAGGCCGGCGAAACCAACTACGCCTACGGCGACCAGCGCAACGGCACCGGCGGCAACATCACCATCAACCAGTTCGGCAACCTCAACGGCACCGAAATCTGGCAAGACTCGCAACTGGCCAGCCAGGCGACCGTCAACCAGTACGGCGACAGCAACGAAACCGTGGTCGACCAGAGCTTCGGCGAAAACAACACCGCCGCCGTCACCCAGGTCGGCAACACCAACGCCATCTATGCCGACCAGTTCGAGTCGGTCAACTCGACGCTGGCGCTCTATCAAGTCGGCAATGGCAACGTGCATTACACCTACCAGAACGGCGACAGCCACACCCTCAACGCCACCTCGGTGGGCAACGACAACAAGGTCTACGCCAGCAACTGGAAAGGCCCGCAACACGGCGGCCAATTCGGCAGCAACCAGCGAGCGACGGTCAATCAGGCCGGCAACGGCAACATCGCCAGCTTCACCCAGGATGGCGTCGGCCACATCATGACCACCAACCAGACCGGCACTGGCAACAAGACCACGGTCAGCCAGGCTGATTCCTACAACGAGCTGTACTTCGATCAGAACGGCAGCGACAACATCCTCATCGCCGACCAGCGCGGCACCACCAACCTGGTTCAGGGCTCGTCGAACGGCTCGGGCAACAGCGCCGAATTCGATCAATCCGGCACCGGCAACCAGGCCTACACCGCGCAGCTGTATGGCAGCGACAACATGATCACCGTGAAACAGGCTGACACCATGAACGTGGCGTATGTAACCCAGGGCGGGACGGGGAACATTGCCAATGTGGATCAGAGCGGGATGACGCAGACCGCGACGATTCAGCAGTTTGGGTCGGCTAACCAGGCGACGGTTTTGCAGCAGTAAGTGTTGGGTGTTGGAAAACCGCGATCTTGAGGTCGCGGTTTTTTTTTGCGCTGACGCTTGAGTGGCGTCCTACGGAAAACGGAACGTTTTCAGAAATTCGGAGAGTTTTCTGACGAATTCTGGCGGTTGGCCGTCGGAAGTGCAGGCTCTAGGATTTGCCGGGACAACTTGATCCCCATGGAGCTTGGCCAACATGCAATTCATCCAGACAGCGACGACAGCGATACCTTTCGACCCACTGTGCCCGGTGGTTTCGGATCTTGATCCCGAGGAGCAGGCTGCGAGTTATGACCGTTGGTTTCGAGCCGAAGTACAGGCTTCTCTCGATGATCCGCGTCCGAGCATTCCGCATGACCAAGTGATGGCCGAGATATATGCCTTGATGGAATCGATGCGCAAAAGGGCTGATGCTAATTGAGATGAAATATACGACTTATAGCGGCTCGAGCCTTCTTGCCGTCTGCCTCGTACAGCCCCTGTAACAAAGCCTGATCGGTTAACCGATGGAGGCGAAAATGGTTGTAGAAGGCTTGCCCCAATCGCTGTTTATCAAAAGAGCCCATTTCCCACAGACCCAAGAATTCTGCATAGGCTGCGCTGTCGATTTCCAGTGGTGGTGAAAGGTCCATGCGCTCCTCAAAAAATAGTTAGCCGTCAGGAAGCAGTAGAGTAGCCAAAATCTACATTGCGCTTTTCTACTTTTCACATTGCCAACGCAAAGCACTTACCCCGCCTCATACTTTCTTCGTTTTTCCTCCATCAGGGCCGACATTTCAGCCATCACCCGCTCATTCGGAATGCCGGGTCTTGGGTCATCGATTGAAGCCTGTATTTTGGCAATCAACCAGCGGTCGTAGCTGGCGGCCTGCTCTTCGCTTTCGAAGTCTGAAACGATGGTGGAGATCAGGAGATCCATGGTGACTCCAGTTTGAATGTGAAAAACGCGACCCATTGCCGGGTCGCGTTTTTTATTGGGCATGTGCTGGATCAGTCCTTCAGTTCAACGTGATCCAAGGCCTGATTTACGGCCAGTTCACCCAGCATGAGGATCTGCGCGATGCCCAGGGCGGTCTTGCGATGGGCCGGGTCGAGGGTGGCGGCGAAGTTGTTGAGCATTTCGCTGGCCGAGCCCAGGGACTCGCTGGCGTTCGCGAGCAAGGATTCGGTGTTGTAGGCCGGGTTGGCGAGGTACATCGGGTCGGGTTCGTTGGCGCTGCCCATGATGTGGGCGCCGGGGCAGAGGTAATGATCGAGCGCGCGTTCGGCAGCTTCGTGGAGTTTTTTGGAGTTGACGGAGGTGTATGGGGAGGTTGGGTCGGTTTCGGGGTTGGCTTGGGTTTCGGGTGGGTTGGGTGTTGGTTTGAACATGGTGAATCTCCGATCCTGAAATGAAGCTGGCCCATTCGGTTTCCGAACGAATGGGTGGCAGCTGTACGCAGGCTGGAAACCCGGGGAACGGAGAACCCGGTTGACCCGAAGGTCTCCCGCGCACAGCCGCCATAACGGAGTGCACACTTTTCAAGGTGCGCAAGCATACGTTATGAAAAGCGCTCGTGCGCTCGGTTCTCGTCGGGGTTTCCAATCCCGATCGCTGAATTGGCAGCGACCGAAACAGGCTAGAGCCCGCGCTTCCGACGGACAACCTGAAAACCTTGTGGGAAGGATCGGTGTATTCAGACACGTTTTTAAACAGACTTCAGGACGCTGGCCCTCACCCCAGCCCTCTCCCCAGCCCTCTCCCGGAGGGAGAGGGAGCCGACCGAGTTGTTCATTCGAGTTACATCGACCTGAACCATCGAGCTGAACTCAAGCTTTCAAAACAAAAAATCAAAACCAAACCCATCTACACATTCTTGCACCCTCACCAAACCAAACAATGAGCGTTAGCTCGAGTACCGCTCTTGACGTGCCGGCCCCTTCGGAAGGCTGAGTGGAGGGATTTATCCGGGGGTGGGAGCGCAGCGACCGTGCGGCGAAGCCGCATGCATCGAGAGGAGGTGCAGCGAAGCAAACCGTAGGCGATGCCCCCGGATGAATCCCGGAGCGAAGGAACCCCGAGCCCCAGCGAGGGGCCGAACGCCGGGGCCAAGCCTTTTGCTTACTTTTTGGCGTTTGAAAAAGTGAGCCGCTGTAAGAGCGGAACCGCCAGCAGCAACACCCAAAAAAAACGGATATTCACCCAAACCACCCAGAGAACCTGGTCGGCCCAAAGGCCGCCAAGTTCACTCGGCCTCCGGATCCACCTTGTTCTGAGTCAGGTACCGATTCAAAACATCATCCTGACCCGGGGTAGAAGCATCCCCCGCCACCTGCCAAAGATGCCGCTCGATCCCCTGCGCCACCATATGCCCCACCGCCGCCTCAATCGCCGACAACACACACAACTGCGCCGGCTCATTGGTCGTATACCCGACCTCAGCCTCAAGCAACTTCTTGAACTCGATAAACTTGAAAATCCCCGCACTGCGCGCCACCGAATAAATCGTCTTGCTGGTCATCACATTCGCCAACACCTGCCCGCTACGCACATCCACCGCACGCAAGTTCACAGTCACCTGGTCCACCCGATACTCACGGGACAGATCGATCCCCAGATACCGCGCCCCTTCCCCACCGCTACGCACGTTGGTGTCGTAGGCGATGATCCCGCCCTCAAGCATCATGTTCGCCGCCTGCAACGGTGGCAGCTCACCCTGAATGTTCACCGGCGTATTCGGCTTCTTCTGCGAGGCGCGAATGATCTTGCGTTCAGTCAGCAGGTTCTGCAGCCCTTCGCGTTCGAGCACCACAAACCAGCCGCTGGCCTGCATCGCGTCCATCAACATCGACGCCGCGCCCTGGGTGACGCTGGTGGAAAACGAACTCGCCGGCGTCGGTTTGTACTGCCCGGTCTGGTCACGGAAGCCGTACACCACCGCCATCAGCCGGCCCTTGGGTCGCGGCATTTTCAGCAAGTCGTAGTAGGTCGAGGCCCTGGGGGTCAGGGTCGGGGTATCGGTGTCCTGCTCGGCCGGCATCGGCTCGCGCAGACTGCACCCTTGTAATGCTGCCAACATCAGCCCTAGCGCTATTATTTTTTTCATGTCCATCACTCCCCGGAACCGTCATCCCGTCATGGGTTGAGGCCGTTCACCTGAATTTCGGAAACTTCGCCGCTCGCTCGGTCGGTCACCTCGATCGTGAGTGCCCCCGAGTCATCAACGACGTTGACGATAAAAGCGTCGGTGGACAGGCTCCCCGTGTTGCCGGTGGAGATGTTGTCCAGCAGTTGCCCTAGCAACCGCGACTGCAATTGACTGGTGAAACGTTCGAGTGCCGACGTACCGGCCACCGTCGAGCGCTTCTTGAGATCCGGATCGTCGTGGTCGTTTTGCGCCTGGGCGTTGTTGAGCAGCCAGGTGCCGTTGAGCGGGTTGCCGCCGAACGACGGGTTGACCGGCGTGTAGACCAGTTCGGTGGCCTGGACGGCAGCGGCGCTGGCAAGCCCGATCAACAACCCCGAGATCCAGAATCCGCTGCGCCGTGAGAACGTTGTCGTGTTCATAGTTCGTCCTTCTCAAGGTCGGTGGTGTCCTGCAACAGGGCTTCCAGCTTGCGCCGGACGACCTCCAGTCGAACCGAGTCGGCGGCCTCGTAGGCCTCGTCCTTCAGTTCCACGGTGTTCGGCGGCAGGAAGCGCCGATACACCAGGCGTTGTTGATACTCGACGGTCACCAGGCTCCCCCAGCGCGCGTCGGGGCGCTCGCGCACCACCAGGTTGAAATCCATGCGGCTGGTGTCACGCAGGCGCTCGCTGAACGAGTAGTAAAAGTCGTGGCCGATGTGCGAGATCGTGTCGTCGACGATGAAGCCCATCATTTCGTCTTCCTCACTGGCGCTGGCGAAAGACGCCACGGCCGCGAGGATCAACGCACACCACAGGTGGCGGCTCATGGCTGCAACGCCTGCGGCAGGGCCGACTGGCCCTTCGCCGGGCCGTTGGTGCCATCAAGGAAGGCTTTTTCAGCCACGAACTGCCAGTCCGAATAACGCTGCATGCCTTCGAAATCCGACCACTGCGACGGGAAGTCCGCCTGCTTCAACGGCACTTCGGTGGAGGCACTGTTGATGCCGGTGATGCGTCCGTCGAAACCCCGTTGCAGTGCCCATTCACCGCCACCGATCGGGTCCGGATAGAGTTGGCGGATATGGTGACGCGCCTCGGGAAAACGCTCGTCATCGAGCAGGTCGACCAGTTCTTTCGGGTACTGCGCCAGGCCCGGTGAACTGCGGTAGTAGCTGCGCAGCGCCTGGGCATACTGGGTGCCGACCCACAGCAGTTGTTTCTCGCGATCGCGGCGCGACACGGTCGACCACAACTCGCCGGCACTGGCCAGGCCCATGCCCATGATCACGATCAGGAACAGCACGCCCAGGTAGGTGAACCCACCCTGCTCCACGTGCTTACCACTCGGAATACTGGCTGCCATCACGCGCCCTCCCGGTAGCTCCGCTCTTGATGTCGGCGACGCCGCCCGCCACACCGTCCGGCGGCGCGATCAGCACCCATTGGTCATTGCGTTCAGTGATCGGGTCCAGCGGCGCATTGCGCAGGTAACGCATCTCCACCAGTTGTTCGATGGAATCGGGATAACGCCCGGTGTCGCCGTAGTAGTGATCCAGCGCCTCGCGCATGGCCGACAGGCTCTGGTGCAACGTGGTCTCTTTCGAGGCCTCGAGGCTGTTGAAGTAGCGTGGCAAGGCGATGGTCATCAGGGTCGCGATGATCGCCATCACCACCATCAGCTCGAGCAAGGTAAAACCCTTTTCCCGGCGCATGAGAATCACCACTCGCGGTACGCGATGCCGTTGAGGCCCTTGCCCCGGGCGTGGGAGTAGACGTCGAACACGTCCTCGCCATCGCGCGGGTTCTGGGCCGAACTGTTGTAGGCCCGCAGGCCCCAACCGCCGTTGTCGTCACGTTTGGCCGGCACCAGCGGATCCCGCGGTATCCGGCGCAGAAAGTAGAACTTCGCACCCTTGGCGCTGCGCACGTCGCGCACGCCTTCGACCAGCACTTTCAGGTTCGGCGGATAGCCGCTGCTGTTCAGGGATTTCTCGATGTAACCGGCATCGAAGGCACGCTTGTAGGCGTCGATGCCATCGCGAATCTGATACAGCGCGGTGCGCAGTTCCTGCTCCTTGCCACGCCGTACCAGGGTCTCGGTCAGCGGCGCGGCCATGCCGGCCAGCAGGCCGATCAGGGCCAGCGTCACCACGACTTCGATCAGGGTAAAACCGCGCTGGGAGGCGTTCATGATCAAGGCTTCTCGACGGTAACGTGAGTGGTTGCCACGGCCGCTTCACCGACTGCACGAGGCTGCGCGGCAGGCGCCGGCATGGTGTAGTTCTGCGAACGGTCCGGCGCCTGGATGTGCATGCTGGTTTCGGTGCCGGTCGGGAATTCCATGTCCGACGGGCTCTGGTACGGCAGGTTGCGCACGATCCGTGGGGTGATCGAGAGCACCAGTTCCGATTTGCCGATGGTGTCCTTGTTGCTGCCGAACAACCGGCCCAGACCCGGAATGTCACCGAGGCCCGGAATCTTGTTGCCGGTGGCGCCATGGTCGTTGCGCATCAGGCCGGCGAGGATCTGGGTTTCGCCGTCATGCAGGCGCAGCGAGGTCTGGGCGTTGCGGGTATCGACCTGCACCGGAATCGTCCCTTGGCGGGTCGGTTCCAGCGGCGTGGCGTTACTTACTTCCAGAGCAATCTTGATCGCCACTTCGTTGTTCAGATGCACGGTCGGTTGCACTTCGAGCTTCAGACCGACGTCGAGGTAGGTCACGCTTTCAGTGATCACCGGGCCTTGGGTCGACGGCACCGACGTGGCGCTGATGATCGGCACCCGCTGACCGATGTGGATGCGCGCCTGCTCACGGTTGCTGACACGAATCACCGGGCTGGCCAGGGTGTTGATGTCGTTGTCCTGCGCATTGATCTTGGCTTGCGGCGACGGCGAGATCGAAATCCGGCTGGAGTTGATGCCTTTCAGTTGATCGAGAATGGTCACCGCCGAACCGTCACTGTTGACCACGCCGAAGGTGTTCGGCCATTGCAAGCCGAGGTCGAGAATCCGCTGGGTGGCGACCTCCATCACTTCCACCTCCAGCACCACTTCGGGGTTGGACTGATCTTGCGATTGCAGCAGTTTCTCGGCCATGCGCACGGCGTCTTCGGTGTCGCGCATGGTCAGGGTGTTCAGGCGTTCGTCGACGAACACGTCACGGGTCTTGAGCATGGTCTTGATCATGTTCAGCGCGGTGTTGGCGTCGATGCTGGTCAGGTAGAAGGTGCGCATCACCAGCTCTTGATAATCCTTCAGCTTCTGCGGCGAGTCCGGAAAGATCAGCAAGGTGTTTTCGTTCACCACTTTCTGGTGCAGCTGGTTCTGTTGCAGCAGCAGTTGCACGGCGTCTTCGATGCGCACGTCACGCACGAAGATCGTGGCTTTCATGTCCGGGCGCAGGTCCTTGTCGAAGATGAAATTCAGGCCGGCGACCTGCGACAGCACTTCGAAAATGGTCTTGAGGTTGGCGTCGCGAAATTCCAGGGTCACCGGGCGATCAAGCCGGGTGCGCAGTTGCGGGTACTGGATCACGTTGCGGCTCTGCACCAGACGGATGTTGCCTTGCAGTTCCAGCGCGCCGTCGTTTTTCGGGTCGAGTTCGAGGATCTGTTTGACCTGACGGTCGGCGCCGTAGATGTCGCCCCGGCGCAGGTCGCCACGGGCCAGTTCGAGTTTCTCGTCCATGCTGCGCAGGTAGTCGAGCTGGCGCAGGGCATCCTGGGCGCGGCGGTTGTTCGGCTCGATGGTCAGCACCCGGCTGTAGGCGGTGCGGGCCGAGGCGAAATCGCGGCGGGCGCGGTCGGTGTCACCGGAGGTCAGCAGCGCGGTGATTGCCTTGGCCCGGCCACTGTTGAGCAGCAGGTGCAGCTCGGTGTCGCGCGGGTTTTCCCGCAAGCCTTCCTCGATCCGGGCCAGGCCCGCCTCGTACTGCCCCTGATCGATCAGGTCGGCGGCTTCCTTGTTGGCGACCTGCGCGGAACTGCACGCGGCCAGCCCGGCACACAGGCCCAGGCTCATCAGCAAACGGGATCTGTTCATTGCGTACTCCCCACAGACAAGGTCTGCGACAAATGCAAAGGCAGGTAGACCAGGCTCAGTTCCACATCGGAAATCGCCGCAATCTTCCAGGTGTCGTCGATCACATCCCCGCTGCGCACGACGTAGATTTTCTCGCCGTCCTGCAAGAACACCTGCAGGTCGCTGCGGTCATGCAGCCTGCCGACGAACTGGAACGGCACCGGTGGCAGGCTCGGGGCTTGCACCACCGGGGTCGGGTTGATCGCTTGTTCGGTGACCGTCGCCAGAGTTGGCGCGGCCTTCCAGGATTTGCTCGCAAACAGGTCGCCGGCCGGGCTCAGGTCCTTGATCGGCGCCGCATTCGCCTTGGCGCTGCTGGCGGGCAAGGCGCCACGGGCGGTTGCTTTCGTCGGGCTGGCCACGGCGACTTCGGTCGAATCCGCTTCGTCACTCGGCGAGAAATATTCCGGCAACCAGGCCAGCGCCGCCGCCACGCCGAAGAACGCCACCCAGCCGGTTATGCGTTTGGTGTCCATCACGACCTCGACAGGTAGAGGGTCATACGGATCCGGCCGCTGAGGTCGGTGTCGGCAATCTTCTTGCGTTGAAACTCGACGTCTTCCACCACCACCGCCGGCAACTGGCCGAGCAAGGCATGGAGGAAGCGGCGCAGTTGCGGGTAGCTGCCGCGCACCGGCAACAGGATCTGGTAGCGCGCCAGATGGGTCTTGGGATCGACGCCGAGGGCGTATTCGCCGCGCGCCAGGGTGATGTGCTCCTGCGCGGCCAACGCGTAGATGCGGTCGATGGCGACGGTGGCTTGCGGCTGGGCCGGCAGCTTGTTGCGGAAATCATCGAGCTGACGCTGCGGCACCACCGGCGGCGCGATGCTGCCGTCCTCGACCTTGGCCAGGTATTCGGTGGCTTCCTGGGTTTGCTGGCTGAGCTGTTGCAGCGACTGCCAGCCCGGCAGCAAACCGCCGAGTGCCCAGGCAACCGTGACCAGCAGCAGCGCCAGACCGGCCAGCCCCGGAACGCCGAGGCCTTGCAGGTATTCGTGAACGATCAGTCTAGGGATTCGCATCGCCCATCTCCCAGGTCGCCGACAGGTTGAATTGCACCGGTTGCTCCGGCGATTTGACGACGATTTCGTGGCTCAGCAGCGACACGTCGGACAGCTCGTCGCTGGCCTCCAGGCGCTTGTGGAAATCCAGCATCGCTTGCAGATCCCGCGCTTCGGCGCTGATCCGCACCTGGCCTTTGCGTGCATCCGGGGTCAGGGTCAGCAAGGCGATGTCGTCGCGCGGCATGGCTTCGAGCATGGCGAACAGGCGTTCCCAGGGCCGGCGCAGTTGCTGCGAGACCTTGCGCATTTCGGCGAGGTTCTGCGCCTGCTCGCGGGTTTCCGCCGGGCTCAGTGTTGTCTTGGCGCCGCTGTCGCCGGTGAGCTGACGTTGGGTGTGCTGCAAGTGACCTTGCTGTTGTTCGGCCTGATCGTCGAGGTGCTGCTGCACGCCGAAGCACACCAGCGCGAGCAACACGCCGCCGCCGAGCAGGCTCCACCCCAACGGGCCGGAACGCGGGCGAGGCTGGAAGTCGAGGTTCAAGGCGCGCATGTCAGGCCACCGCCCGGGACATGACGTACAAGGCGTCACGCACGGTCATCGAGTCGTCTTCGAGGGTGCGCAGGTGCACCCCCGCCACATCCGGTTGCGCATCGAGGCGCGCCGGGGCGTGCAGATAAACGTTGAAAACGCGTTCGCTGGTGGAGGCTTGCAGTTGCCGTTCGCGACCGATCAGCGCGCTGAGTGCCGCGTCGCTGTCGCTGCCGCCCACCGAGCGCACTGACGACCAGCGCCCTTCCCTTGCCAGCAGCAACACGCTGCGTTGCGGTTCGGCGACGATGAACAGGAAGTCGCCGGCGTCGAGGCTTTTGTCGAAACGGTTGAACGCGGTCATCAGGTATGGCTGCACCGAACGCAGACGCAGGCCGCGCCCCGTGACCAGCGTGCGCAGGCGTTCCAGCAAATCCTGCGGCAAGGCACTGGCGATCCGGTCATGCCCGGCGGGTTCGGCGGACAGCACCAGGCTCCACGGTTGAGTCGGTGCGCCGAACAGGTCTTCGAAGCACAGTTGGGCGAAGCCGCGCAGCTCTTCAGGGCTGCTGATCTGCTCGCTCCAGGGCACCAGGCAGAAGCGGCTGAAGTGACCGGAGATCACCACACTCAGCTCGGCACCGGCGCGGGTGTGTTCGCCGAGCAGACGGTCGAGGGTGTCCAGCGCCACCGCGTAGCTCTGGAAGCCTTCGTCGATGTAGCCGACGCTGCCCAGCCACAGGGTGTCGCTGCCCCGGCGCTGGCCGAGGCCGACACCGCTGGCGCCGAGCACGGCGATAAATTGATCACGCGATAAAAGTGACACGATTGATCTCCTCCAGCGTGGTCCGACCGTGCTCCACCAGCTCCAGCGCCGATTCGCGCAACAGGCGCAAACCACGGGCGCAGGCCAGGGCTTTGATCTGGGTAATGGGTTGGCGCTCGACGATCATCTGGCGCAGTTCGTCGTCCAGGTGCAGCAGCTCGGCAATCGCCGTCCGGCCGCGATAGCCGCTGCCCCGGCAGTGGCCGCAGCCCTTGCCGTGAACGAAGTGATAGTGATCGACTTTCTGTGGGTCGAGGCCCGAAGCGCGCAGCTCTTCATCGCTCGGGTTGACCGGCGTGCTGCAACTGCTGCACACCAACCGGATCAGACGCTGGGCGAGAATCGCGTTGAGTGCCGAGACCAGGCTGTAGGGATCGATTTCCATTTGGGTGAAGCGGCCGATCACGTCGAACACGTTGTTGGCGTGAATGGTGGTGAACACCAGGTGACCGGTGAGTGCCGATTGCACGGCGATCTGCGCGGTGTCCGGGTCGCGGATCTCGCCGACCATGATCTTGTCCGGGTCGTGGCGCAGGATCGAGCGCAGGCCGCGGGCGAAGGTCAGGCCTTTTTTCTCGTTGACCGGGATTTGCAGCACGCCGGGCAGCTGATATTCCACCGGGTCTTCGATGGTGATGATCTTGTCCACGCCGTGGTTGATCTCGGTGATCATCGCGTACAGCGTGGTGGTCTTGCCGCTGCCGGTGGGGCCGGTCACCAGCACCATGCCGTAGGGTTCGGCGGCGAGGCGACGCAGTTGGCGCAGGGTTTCGTCTTCAAAGCCCAGCGCTTGCAGTTGCACGCCGCAGACCTTGTCGGCCAGGTCCTGTTTGTCCAGCACCCGCAGCACCGCGTCTTCGCCGAAGATGCTTGGCATTATCGACACCCGAAAGTCGATCTGCCGGCCACTGATGCCGATCTTGAAGCGACCGTCCTGGGGTACGCGTTTTTCGCCGATGTCCAGTTCGGCCATGACCTTGACCCGCGAGATCACCTGCTCGGCGAACTCGCTGCCCTGGATCTTGCCGATGTTGTTCAGCACGCCGTCGATCCGGTACTTGATCACCAGACCCTGGCCAGTAGTGCCGAGGTGGATGTCGCTGGCGTGCATTTTCAGCGCGTCGTACAGGGTCGAGTTGACCAGTTTCACCACCACGCTCGAGTCTTCGCTGATGCTGGTCAGCGACAGGCTTTGCAGGGTGTCGGTCTCGCTGCCGGCGTCGGCCTGGGCGTTGAGCGATTCGACGGCGTGGAAGCTTTCTTCGTGGCGGGCCAGATAGGCCTTGAGGTCGTCGGCGTGCACCAGGTACAGCGGCGCACCGTGCAGGCATTCGTCGATCCAGGCCAGGCGCGACGTGTCGAAGGGGTCGGCGAACACGCCGATGACTTCGTCGTTGTGGCGCAGCAGGATGAATTCACGTTTGAGGCATTGCGCGAGGGTGACCCGGTCGAACACCGGGGTCGCCAGAAACAGCGTGTCGGTGTCGAGCACCGGGTAATGCAGGGTGGCGCCGAGGCTGGCAATGAACGGCATCGGCGCCAGTTCGCAGAGCACGGCCAGTGCATCGAGCACCCGTTCCCCGGAAGTGCTGGCCCGTGCCCGGGCCTGGGCCAGTTGCTCACTGGAAAAGCGTGGCGGGGTCTGTGCCTCCTGTGGAGGATTGACCGACAGCGGTTCGACGACAACGGACAGACGATCCATGGCTTGCTCTCCAACACCCGGGGCTTGAGGCCCTGACGGCGCGGGAGGCGAGTTCGGCGAGTGCCGGAACGTCTATCGCGCCATTACTCCCCGGTGAGCATTTGATCGTCGTCCGGTGCCATGGCCTCCGACCGGTTTCGTCGGCGGTCCGCCAGCACCCAACTGCCATCGTACAACTGCAACGGGAAGCTCTCGGTCCTGCTCTGGCGTCGTTCGACGAAGCCTTCGGATGGGCTCGCACCGGGTTTCGCTTCGCGCTGGATCCCCAGAAGGTCACAGACAGCTCGGGCCAGTTCCGCCAGTGGAAACGGTTTGAACAGGATGTGACTGACCCCCAGTTGCCGCGCCCGCTCACAGACTTCAGCGGTCGGGTGACCCGTTATCAGCACGAAATGACACGTCCTGTTCTGGCGGACCGCGTCGAGCACCTCGAACCCTTCCATATCGGGCAAGCGGTAATCGAACACCAGCACGTCGGGGGCGAAAGTCTCGGCCAGGCCGATTCCCTCTGCGCCGTCATGTGCAATCCGGACTTCCAGCCCTTGCGCCGACAGATAATCCTGAAGGTTCTGTGCAAGCAGCTGTTCGTCTTCGACAACCAGTACTTTGTTAACCAAGGTGGACTCCCTGAAACCTCAAGTGCCGGCAATTGAAATTCAATGACCCGAACCTGCTGGAGTGCGCCTCACAAGAGGTAACGCACACTTCATGCCAGGCTGAGTGCCGGTAATTTTTTGTCTTCATGTCCTTGAATTGAATGGAAATGCCCGCTCGTCCCGGTACCCCGTTCCCCAGAAACGGGGAAGCACCTGAATGGGCATCGAAGCCATTCCCCACTATTGGGGGGGAACCTTCAATCGTCGTCAATTCGTTCGATCCTGTTCTCTGCCCGCAACTGCGCGAGCACCTGACGACGAGCCTGGGTCTGTTGCTGTCGGGCGAGGTACGCCCTGACTGTTTCCAGCCCTTGCTCCTCTGGGACATCGGCCGCCTCCTTGTGGTTCTCGACAAAAATCAAATGCCAGCCGAACGGTGTGCGCACCGCCGTGCTGACTTCGCCAGGCTTGAGGGCAAACGCCGCCGCTTCAAACGCCGGCACCATTTGCCCACGGGCGAAATACCCCAGGTCCCCGCCCTGGCTGGCGGTGACATCTTCCGAGCCCGATTGAGCGACGCTAGCAAAGGTTTGCCCCCCTGCGATAGCGGCACGCAACTCTTCCAAGCGTAGCCGTGCCGCTTCAACCGTGGCGGCATCGGCATCGCCGGCAACCTTGATCAGAATGTGCCGGGCCTGCACCTGCTCCGGCGCGCCCATTTCAGCGCGGTGTTCTGCAAAAAACGCCCGCACGGTCTGTTCATCCGGCGCCTGGACTTGGGTCAGTTCGGCGAACATCCGCTGCGCCGCCAGTTCGCGGTGGGTGTATTCGGTGAATGAGGCCTCATCGAAACCGGCGTCCTGCAAGCGCTGGAGGAATTTATCGGTGCCGCCGATGGCGACGCGGGTCTGCTCGACCTGTTCGCGCACGGCTTGCGCATCGATCTTCACCCCGCGTTTGCGCGATTCCTGCCAGAGCAGTTCCTTGTCGATCAGCGTGTCCAGCGCGGCCTGACGCAGTTGTTTATAGGCCTTGGGGTTGCGGATGCTCGCCACGGCGCGGCCCTGATCTTCCAGGTACTCGGCGAAAAAGCGTTCCAGGCGAAACTCGGAAATCGCCTCGCCGTTGACCCGGGCGGCCACCGGCTCATTGTTCGCCAGCGCCACCGACAACCAGCCTGTCAGCAGCAAACACAGGGTTTTGAGCTTCATGATCAGGGCCTCCGGTCAGGGCGTGGCAATAATCGGTTTATAGGGAGCGACCAGATAAAAACGCTGGTCGGGCAAGTCAACGGTGACCACGTGCGCCCCGCTCAGGCCTGATCGTCGGCCGGGGCCGAAGCTCAGACGCGGGGTCAGGCCGGTGTCGAAGTCGTGCAGGCCTTCGAGCGCCGCCACCAGTTTTTCGCGGCTGGCATCGCGGCCCGCCTGCTTCATGCCTTCGCTGAACAACAGCATCGAGGCGTAGGCGCCGACTTGCAGCACCGCGTGCTGGGCGCCGAGGCCTTGATGCTCGCGCAACAGCGTCAACGCCATGCGCCCGGCCTGAGTCCAGTCGCTGGGCACGAACGGATACGCCAGAAACACCCGCCGGGAAAAACCCTCCGGCACTTGCAACAGATCCCCCGCCACCTGGCTGGATGCGGCAAACAGGTACGGCACCTGCCCGGCATTCTGCAACCCGGTCGCCAGCCGACTGAAACCACCGCCGCTGCCCAGGTAGAACACCGAGCGCGAGCCCAGCGGCAAGCTGTCCGCCGTCGGGTCGTAGGCCTGCAAATGGACTTTTTGCCAGCCGTGATCCTGCAGATAACGACCGAGGGTCTGTGCCGCCAGCACTTGCGCCGGGTCATCGGGATAGGCAATCAGCGTCGGCCCTTGCAGCACCCGCAAACTGGCGGTGGCGTAGTCGGCCAGCGCGATCAGTTGCTCGCGCAGGCCCGGCAGCGGTTCGAAAATCTGCGGACTGGCCTGCACCGGGCCGAGCAGCGACATCGCCCCGATCAGCGGCACGCCGGACTGTTCCAGACGCGGCGCCAGTTCGCTGTCCAGCGCCGGCGCCAGCGGTGCGATCAGGGCGAAGACTTTCTCTTCCTCGATCAGCCGTTGCAGGGCCTGTTCGGCGCTGGCGCGATCCGGGCCGGGATCGGCCACGGTCAGGCGCAACTGCCGACCGTGAATGCCGCCGGCCTGATTGATCCGCGCCACGCTGCCGTTGAGCACCGCCGCGATGGTCGCGCCCTCCTCGGCCAGCGGCCCCTGGCTGGGCAACAAGGTGCCCAAATGCAAGGTCTGGTCATCGAGCCCCGGATCGCGGTCATCAGCCAGGCGTTTGAGGTACGCGGTGAGGTTGCGTTGATCCTTCATCGACAGCAGGAAGCGCGGCATGCTCGGGTCGAGGCGATTGTTGCCGGGGTCGCGGCCCTGCTGGATCACCCGCGCCAGACTGCTGTCGGTGTAGGCCGGATAGTTGCGGCCATTGACTTGCTGCTGACCGTGGATGCTGGTCAGCCGCGACCAGTTGAGCTCCGGCGGACGCACCCCGCCTTCGGGCCGGCCCAGACCATCGGCACCGTGACAGTTGGCGCACGGCAGGCTGGTGGCCGGCAGCAACACGTCCGCCGCGCCGACCCGCGCCATGATCGGCTCGCCGCTGGCGGACAAGCCTTCGCGGTACAGGCGCTTGCCGGCGCTTTCTTCATCGGTCAGCGGCAACGCAGCCGCGCCAAGGCTGACGCCAGCGAACAGGATCAGGGCGAGGACGCGGCCGAGGTTCATGGCGCGGACTCAGCGGCCGGCCACGGGCATTGTCAGCAGCTGCAAGCGCTGGGCAATGGCGGCGGCCGGGGCGTCGGGACGGATTTTGCTCCAGCGTTTGTTGGCCACATCGCCGACGATCAACTGGGTCGAGTGCTGCTCGGGCGTCGGCACGATCTGGCCGATGCGGCCCAGCACCAGGTCCATCTGCGCCTTGTCGCCGGTGAGGAAAAGCCAGTGAGGGTCATCGGCACCCTGCTTCAAGGTGTAAGCCTTGAGCACCGCCGGCGTGTCGCGCAGCGGATCACTGGTAAGGGAAATGAAGGTGATGCCGTCGGCCTTGTCGCCCAGCAGCTCGCGGACTTCCTTGAGCTTGCGGGTGATCAGCGGACAGGCGTCATTGCAACTGGTGAAGATCACGTTGAGCAGCACCACGCGGTTGTGCAGCGCATCGCTGTAGAAACGCTGGACGTCGCCGTGCTGGTCGAGCAACGGGGTGTCGGTGAACCAGGTTTTCGCGTCGTGGGTGCCTTTGGCCGGTGCGGGCGCAGCGCTGGTCGTTGTCGTTGTCGTTGCCGGTACCGGTTGTTCGTGGCCTTCGTGAGCCAGGGCCATGGCGCTGAAAATCCAGAAACAAACCGTCAGGGTGATCCAGTCCAGGGTTCTCATGGTTGTTGCTCCATGGCAATCGCGGTGTGTTTGGCGTGGGTGCGCAGGCCGCTGAGTTTCTCGACCTCTTTGGCCAGCAGGGCCGGGTCGGTGAAGCCGTAATAGCGCGTCCAGTGCCGACTGTTGCCGTCACCGACGAGGATCAGCGGCTGGTGATTTTTGAAGTCGCCGCTGAAACTGCCGAGGCCCTTGAGGGTGGCGGTGATCGATTGCGGCGAACCGGTGAGCCAGCTCCAGCCCGGGCCTTTCTGGAAGGTGCGGGCGTAATCCTGCAGACGTTTCGGGTCGTCGCGCTGCGGGTCGATGCTGATCGACACCAGCTGCACTTCAGCGCCGACCCGGGCACCGAGCTGTTTCTGCACCTTGCCCATGATCGACGAGACCACCGGGCAGACCGTGGTGCAGCTGGTGTAGATGAAACTCATGACCACGATCTTGTTGTGCACCAGGTCCTGCTCCAGGTGCACGGTCTTGCCGTTCTGGTCGAGCAGCGGCACGTCGGCGAATTTGACCTGGGCGTGTTCCTGGCTGTTGGCGGCCGGTGCGGTGTGCCCGGCATGCTCGTCCGCCGAGTGGGCGCTGGCCTGCTGGATACCGACGGCCAACAGGCACAGGGTCAGCAGGCCACGGGATGCAAATCGGTTCATGGTCGTTTCCTCGTCACTGAGTCTGGCCGGGCAGCACCCGGACACTGGCAAATGTCTTGTCGTCGAAACCGGCGCCCAGCGAGGCCGCGCGCACATGCAGGTACCAGGCGCCGCTGCGGTCGAGGGTCACCGGCGCTTCGTACACGCCGTCGGCGACTTCCAGTGCCGCCACTTCACGGGGGCGGGAGGTCGGCGCGAGGAAGTAGCGCAACTGCACGTCGGTCACGCCACTGCGCTGGACTTTCTGTTTGCCCTGGACGATGCGAAAGCGCACCACGTAGGGGTCGTTGAGGGCCACGGCGGTCTTGTCCAACAGGAACTCGACTTTGGGCGCCCCCGCATGTTTTTCAGGCGCGCCGTCGGACGCCACCTGGGCGGTGAAGCAATGAATGATGTTCGGCTGGTTGAGCAGGAACGCCACGTCGAAACGCCCCGCCGCCGGCAGCTTGATCCGGGCGCTGTACAGCCCCGGCGACACTTCGCGCAGACTGCGGTCGATCACCAGTGCGGCGCGGGCGATCTGCCCCCGGTTGGGGTAACCGGACATCGGTGCGTTCATGCCTTCGGCGTAGAAATAGGTGGTGTTGTCCACCGGGTTGACCACGAACACCGCGTTGTCATCGCGCGATACCGCGAGGCTCGACGCCAACGGCAGATCCCCGGCCAGCCGTGGCGGTTGCGGCCCGGCTTCAAAACCTTGAGTAATCGGCTGACGCCCTTCGCCCAGCGAAGACAGGTTGATCATGGTGACTTTCGGCGAGGCCAGTCCGCGCACGTAGGCATAGGCCTGGGTGAACACCACTTGATAGGGTTCGGCCGAAACCTCCAGATCATGGATCGCCGAATCGTTGGCCGCATCGATCACCGTGGCGCGGTTTTCCACCGTGTTCAGCACCACGCCAAAACGACCGTCGGCGCTGAAGCCCATCGGGCCGAGGCCCTGTTGCAACTTGATCACCCGGCGTACGGCGCGGCTGTTGCTGTCGATCACGGTGACGGCGCCATCCTTGCCATCGGCCACGTACACCGCGCCGGACAGCGGCGAATACGCCACCGACAGCGGGCTGGAACCGGTCTTGACCTGTTGCAGCAGGCTCAGGCTGGCGATGTCGATAACGCTCAGGGTGCCGTCGTCGCGGTTGCTGACGAAGGCGAAACGGCTGTCCTTGCTGAAGGTAATTTCGTGGTGGCCGCGACCGGTCGCCAGGTGTTTGAGCGGTTTGAGACTTTGAGCGTCGATCACCGTAACGCCGGACTCTTCAGCCTTGCTCGCGTTGTTGCCGACCCACAGCAGGCGCTCGTCCGGTTGCAGGGCGACCCGCACCGGTTGGCTGCCGGCGGCCACCGAGTCGATGACCTTGAATTGCTCGCTGTCGATCACCGCCACTTCCCCCGCCGTCGGCATCGACATGAAGACCTTTTTGTTGTCCTTGGGCGTGACCCAATCCATCGGCGACTGCTTGAGTTCGATCCGCGCCAGGGTGCTGGTGATGCCGCCGACCGACACGGACGGATCGACCACCGAAACGCTGGCATCGCGGTTCATCACCAGCAGGAAATAGCTGTTGAGGTCGAGCAACGGCCGCGCGCCGATGTTGGATTTGAGGAACGTGCCGACCCGCGACTTGCAGCTCTGGTCGCGGCCCTGGGCCTCGTCGGCGGCAAGGGCTTGCGGATCGATCCACGCCCCCGGCGCCACACCGGACAACGGCTGGCCGGAGGCGCCGTCGGTGACGCGGAACTGCACGTCGGCGAACTCGCCCTCACGCAACTGGCCGTCGCTGGCCAGCGGCTTCAGATCGAAGGCGATCGACACGCCGTCGCGGGTCAGCACCTGCCCGGCGCCGGTTTGCGCCAGGGCAATCTCGCTCAGCGTGAGCAGCGCGCCGGCCATCGCCAGCAGGCAGACGCCGATGATGTTGATGATCCTGTTCATACATCTCTCCCCTACAAACCTTTCCCCACCTGTGGGAGCGGTTTCACCGGTTCCCACAGGTCGCGCATTGGCACCTACTGAGCAGGCGGCGCCGGCTCCGGCTCATTGGTCACCCGCAGCAATCCCCACAGTCCCGAGGTGTTGCCATAGGCGGCGTAATCGCGGAACAGGTAGTCCCCCGGTATGGCGTTGCTGCCCCCGGCACTCGGGATCATGAAGCTGAAGTGCGCCGCCGGCAGGACGCTCTCGTGAGCGCCGATGTACATCGACATCGGGTTGTAGCCGAAGCGCACCGAACCCACGCCCGGCGTGCCCATCGGGTAGCCACCGGTGTCGCTCTTCTCGGCCTGGAACGGGTTGAGCGACCAGACGTGTCCGTCGAGCTGGAACGTCGTGCCGCGACTGCCGCCGCTCGGCATCAGGATGTGCGTACGGAACGGCTGGCCCGGTTTGGCATACAGCACCGGCGTCTGCGGATCGCCCCCCACCAGCGCATTGCTGTAGGCCATGTGCGCGTTGGTCATATCGCCGTAACCCGCGCCATCGGCATGGCCGAACGGCGCATCCGGGGCGAGGCCGAAGCGATACCACAGCGGCTCGGTCTTGTAGTTGATCGCCATGCTCGAGTTGTCCTGCGGATCGGTCGGTACACCGAAACCCTCGGCAGCGATGCCTTCGACCGGCCGGCCATTGGCCCAGCGGGTGTTCAGCGCCTTGTGCCAGACCATCGCGAAGTCGCGGTAAGTCGTCTGCCCCGGTGCGGTGACCGTGGCGTTGACCTTGCGCGCATCGTCGACCCAGGTCGCGCCGATCGGCAGGATGCTCATCGCACCACCCAGGCCTTTTTGCGGTTGCTTGATCACATCTGCCGGGGTGATGTTCAGGCCACCGAACTCCACGGCCGTGGCGTTGATGTTGTCGACACTGCGGCCCAGTTGCGTGACCGGTTTGCCTTCACGCTCCAGGTGCCCGGCGTAGTACTGATAGGTACGGGTCGGGTAGGCGCCGCTGCTGCCCAACCGTGGTGGCACGGTCTGGACCGGGTTGGCGCCGACGTTGGCACCGTCGGATTTGGTGATGTCATAGGCCACCAGTTGCGCGTGCAGCCCCACGTGGCTGGACGGCCGCATCAGGTTGTTGCTGAAGGTGGTCGAGCCCAGGCCGCTGTTGCGGTCGCGCTTGACGATGCCTTGCATCACCGCGGTCTGGGTCAGGTCCGGCATCACGCTCGGCAGACGGTTTTCCAGGGTGATGTTGATGCAGTCCCCGGCCGCTGCGCGCAGCACCAGCGGTTCGACCGGAATGCCGGGTTTGAGCTTGCCGCTGACCGGATCGAGGTCGGATTTGCGCACGTACAGGATCGCTGTCGGATCATGCAGAGGCCCGCTCTGGCCACCGATGGTGATGGTCTCGCCGTCCTCCGGATCGGTCACGGTCACTTGCGGGATGCTCACTGTGCGCGAGTTCAGCACCAGGGTGCCGCCCGCCGGATTCAGCGGCCCGCCGACATGCTGACCGAGCCCGGCCGAATCGCCGATGCTCAGGCCCAGCGAATTGCCGAGGATGTCGTTGGCCAGCGCCGCCACCACTTCATAGTTGCGCTGCACCGTCGGCCGGGTGCCGATGCCGTTGGGGTTGGCGCTGATCCGTGGGCAACTGCCTTCGAACGCCACGGTGTTGCGCATGCCGGCCGGGCTCGGGTTGTTGGGGATGGCGAACAGGTCATTGCGTTTGGCTGTGTAGTTGCGCATCACGCCCCAGATCCCGCTCCAGTAGCCTTCAATCGAAGCGTCCATCGAGTACAGATAGTCACCGGTGGTCGCCGCAGAACTGGACAGCATCGACACCGGTGCGATGAAGCCCATCTGTTCGGAGATGCCGATCATCTGCGAGGCGCGCCAGCCCGAGTTGGAGCTGTTGCCGAAACCGGAACCGCTCTGCAGCCATTTCACGCCGTGCAGGGTGACGTTGTGCTCTTCCTCATGGCCGCCGGCATGCACCCGCAGACGCACGTTGTCGCCGGTGTAGGTGCGCAGCATCGGGGTGAACGGGTCGCCCGGCTCGCTGCCGCCCTTGTTGATGTGTGGCGGGAACAGCGTGGTGCCGCCAGTCGGGCCGGTGGCAGCCGTCACCAGGTTAGGTGCCAGGTTCATCGCCGGGATCGCCCGGTCGGTACGGCTTTGCATGGCGTACGCCAGATCGCCGCCGAGGCCGTCGGCCTGCATGCCGCGCTTGCCGTCCGGGCCGACCTTGTTCGGATCGTAGACCCGCAGGGCCAGCGGCTCGTTGCGATAGTTGACGACGAACATGCCCGGATCATCCACGGAGATCGCTTGCGGGCAAGGCCGGCTCGGGCAGCCCGGCACCTGACCGCCCTGCACTTCCAGCACACCTTCGAGCAAGGTGCTGGCGTTGTTGCGCACCGGCGGGTTGATCGCATAGCGGAAGCTGTCGGCGGTAGCCGGGAACGCTTGCGGATTCGGCACGCCGTTCGGGCCGGCGCCCACGTACACACCGGCTTCATAGGCGTGCTGGAAGTCGCTGTATTCGAGGAAGAACTCACGGAAGCTGTCGTTCTTGCCGTCGCCGTCGAGGTCGCCGGTGTTGATCACCGCCTGCCACGAAGTCGGCCCGCCATCCTGGCGAGCACCGCTGTACAGAGGCTCGCCGGTTTCGGCGTGGAACCAGGTGGAACCAGCCGGCTCCGCCAGCACCGTGGCATACAGCCCGATCTGCTGGTGAGTCGATGGGCCGAGGTGGTCGTGGGTGAAGATGGTGCCGAGCCCCCGATCCACGCCCTTGGCGTTGACCACCGGGTCGACGAACCAGCGTTGCATGGCCGTGCGCGCGCCCATCCAGTCACTGCGCCCGAACTGACCGAAGAACGGATGCGCCTTGGCTTTCGGGCACGCCTGGGTGCCGTCGCGCGGGTCGCTGCCCTCGCACTGGTTGAATTCGCGGATCGCGTGAATACGTTCCTGAACAGCGCCTGGGGAGAGCACGCCGTCCTCGTAGTTCCAGCCGTTGGAAGAACCGTCGGCGGACGTCAGGTCCCACTTCGGCAGGTGAATGTGCTGGCCGATCACGTCGGTCGGCGTGCGCACCTGATAGTCGTCCATCTCGTAGGTGGCAGGGACCAGGTTGGTTTGCTGGTACTGCACGCAGTCGAAGGTGTTCATGCGCATCACCAGCGGCTCTGGCGGACGCTGCTTGGTGATCACCGGCCAGGCGTCTTCCCACAGCGCCAGAATCCGGGCTTGCGGGAAGTGATAACCGACTTTGTTATAGACCGCGTCGAACTGGATGTTGGCGGCCTTGTAGATACGCGGGCGGTCGGCGGTGAAGGTCGAGGCGCCGACGAAGGACATGCCATCCAACCGGTCGCCGCTGGCGAACTCGCCGGTGCCGGCGCTGCTGGTCAGGCGCTTTTGCCGGTCGTCCATGCACGGCTCGTAGTACGGCGCGCCGGCAATCGGCAAGGCGCCGTTGGTGCGGAAGTCCTTGGCCACGATCTGGTTGCCGGGCAGCAAGGCAAAGCTTGGGTGATCCTTTTTCGCGTGGAACGCCATCGCGGCCTGTTCCACTTCCGTGCCTTCTTCCGGCAGGTAAATCGGTTTGGCCCGGGTGACTTCCTTGGAGAAGTCCAGCGAGGTGGTCACGGTGTGCGCCTCGCCTCCGGCCGCCACCCCGTCGAGGGCGTGACGCTGCAAGCCGCCATCCCAGCCGCCGGACTGATTCGGGTCAAGGTTGGCCCACAGCGCTTTGCCGCTGGCTTTCAACGATTGCGCGGTGGCCGCGTCGAGCATGTCCAGCGGTGGGGTTGGCGGACGCTGACCCACCGAACTTTCCATGCCGCCGATCCAGAACGGATAGCCAGGGTTTTTCAGGCTGCCGTCGGCGTTGCGGTTGGCTTCGCTGCGATCAACCAGGGCCAGGGAACCGATGGCTTGCGATCCACCGTTACCACCATGGTGTTCGCCGTCGTCATCGCCCTCTTCGTCCTCATCGTCGTCATCGTTGCTGGCGACCAGGGTTTCGCCGATTTTCGGCACCACCACTACTTTGCCCGGCATCGGGGCCATGGCTTTGCCGGGCAGCGGCACGACGGCAGGAATCGGCGTGCCGGCAATGATCTCGCCATCCGGCAAGGCTCGGGCACCGGCGGCGGGTTTACCGCTGCGCAGTGCGTAAGGCTCGCTGTGATAACCATCGGCGCCCTGTTGCGAGACTTCCAGCCGGGTGCCTTCTTCGAACACATCGTGCACCCGCCACATCGACCACATGCCTTGGGCGAAATGCGGGTAGAAGTGGCAGTGATAGATCGCATCACCGGCCACCCGGTTGCGGTTGCCGGAGCCGCCGTTGGCGATTTCGTAGGTATAGCCGGCGCCAGGGCCGATGCCTTGGGCGTCGACGTAATCGGAGTTGTCGTCGTTGGGGTTGAACAGCCACTGATGGCCGTGCAGGTGGAAGATGTGCTGCTCGTGACCGTTGTGGGTGTTGCGGAATTTGACGAAGTCACCGATGTAGCTGTGGTTGACGTTCGAAGGCTCCGACGGATACAGGGCCATGGTGGCCTTGACGCCGACTTGATCTGCGCTGGGTGTCTGGCCGGGGGCGATGTTCTCAAGCCCGGTATTGGCCGGCACGTCCACCAGCATCGCCACGTCACCGACGGTGTGCGAGCTGAGGAAGAATTCTTCGTAGGCACACGACAGGCAGTCGTGCATCGGGCCCACGCCGAGGCGGTTGGCGACCACTTCAGCGCCCATGCCGCCGGAGCCGTAGTTGATCATGAACGAGTCGCGGGTCGGCTCCAGCACATGGGCCATGACCGGGTCGGCCCAGTAGGCGGGGAATGCTTGGGTGGCGGCGGTTTCGTCCTGGAACTGCGAGGCGAAATCGCGAAACGGCTCGAGGCGGTTGGGGATCGCCGGGTTGCGTTTGCCCACCGACTCCAGCGGATAGGTGCTGGGCGCAAAACTGCCATCGGCGTTGCTGCCCATGACGATTGCATCGCTTTCGCTGGAGATGATTTCGTTGCCGTCGACCATGCTGATGATCGGCGTGCCGGCCTTGCCTTCACGCAACCAAGGTTCGCGCTGCGGAAAACGGGCCTGGTAATCGACGATGGGGTGACCGGCCGGTGTACGGCCGGTGGTCGCCAGACGCATTTCTTCTTCGGTGAGAGTGTTGCGATAGGTGCGTCCCGACTTCGGCACCACCACGACCTGGCCGAACAGGCCATTGGCGACGTTGCCGGCCGCGCCCTCCCCGCCGAATGTCGCGCCACGGCTGCTGACGGCAAACGCCCCTTCGCGCTCGGCGTACAGCACGTACGAACGACTCGCCCCCGGCGGCACCAGGGTGTTTGCATTACGCCCGGTGTAGGAGGAAATGTCGTCGATGCTGTTCACCGCTTGCAGGCCGTTGACCTGGAAACCGACATGACGGTCGGCGACCTGCTCGTCGACCTTGAAGTTTTCCGCACCGCCGGCGTTCTCGATGCCCTCTTCGCCTTCTTCGCCCTCAGGCCCTTCGAAGTGCTTGTTGGGATTGGCGTGGTAATCGAGCAGGTTCTGCAGATTGATCGTCAGGCAATCACCGGCAGCCACCCGCAGCACCAACGGCCGTGGACGCTTGTCCGCACGCAGCGACACCTTGCCCGGCACCGCGCTGCCGCCATAGGCCAGCGAGACGTCATGGTCATCGACCACATCGCGGCGCAGCGCGTACATCATCCCGTTGACGTTCTGCGCACCGAGGCGGTTGAACATCAGCGGTTGATCGAAGGCGACTACGTTGGCCACCAGATTGCGCTCGCAGCGCACGGTGGCGCTGGCCAGTTCGACACTGAGCATCGAGACCAGCAACAGCAGCCAGTTCAACAGGGACGGTGCGTGGTGAATGCCAACCATGATCGGAAACCTCGTAGTGGGTGCTTCACAGGGAACGATTCTCGATAAACCCCTTGGAGCAATCCGCGTGCCACAAAAAATTTCTTTCCATCTCAATCATTTACACAAGTCACTTGAGAGTCCGGGGGATATTCCCCACCCGTTTCCCCACTTTTCCGGGCCCCTCGGGTTTGCCCCGAAAGTGGGGGAATCCGTGTCCGGACCTACAAAGGCGCGTCCACTGCCAGCCCTTGCAGGCGCCGGTACTGACGCAAAACGCTGGGCACGTAACGCTGGGTTTCGGCGAACGGCGGAATCACCCGGCCCCGGCTGAGCACCGCGTCAGGTCCGGCGTTGTAAGCCGCCACGGCCAAGGCGATGTCGTTGTCGAACAGGGTCATGAGGCGCTTGAGGTATTTGGCCCCGCCCTGGATGTTGGCCTTGGGGTCGTAGACGTCTTTCACCCCCAACTCACGCGCGGTGTCGGGCATCAGTTGCATCAGCCCGCCGGCACCCTTGGGCGAGGTGGCGCCGGGGTTGTAGTTGGATTCGGACTTGATCACCGCATGCAGCAAAGCTTCGGGTAGCTGATTGGCGGTGGCGGCAGCTGACACCAGCTCGGCGTAGGGCTGGTTGGCGATCAATTGCGGTTGCCGGTCAAGGCTGACCAGCGGCGCATCGGCGTCGCGGATCACCCGCTCGTAAGTGCGCCCGGGACGGTGGACGTTGGACAGCACGTAGCTGCCCTTGGCGTCCACGGAAACGAAGACATCGGCTTGCGCGACACCGACCGACAGCACGCAGCCGAGCAGTCCTGCAGTGAATGAATGGATCATTGGGCCTCCCCTGACAGGCCCCGAAAAATTGGGGGAAATGCCCCACTGACCCGTCGTCATCCAGCCCTACGCAAGCACTGTGCCGACTCTTGGAAAGCCCGTAATACAAGGGCTCCAGCCCGACAGCCGAATTTATCGGGGGCTGAGCATGGCAATTGCATAAGCCCTTGTGGCGACACGGCTGCCACTCACGGGAGGTCATCATGAAGCTGCATTTTCGTCCGCGTGCCCAGCGCGGTTTCACCCTGCTCGAATTGCTCGTGGTGCTGGTGGTGCTCGGCCTGTTGGCCGGGATCGTCGCGCCCAAATATTTCGCCCAGCTGGGACGTTCCGAAGTGAAGGTGGCCAAGGCGCAGATCGAAGGCCTGAGCAAGGCGCTGGATCTGTATCGGCTGGAAGTCGGCCACTACCCGTCCACCGAACAGGGTTTGCAGGCGCTGGTGACCGCACCGAGCGACGAAGCCAAATGGACCGGCCCGTACTTGCAGAAAAAACTGCCGCAGGATCCGTGGGGGCGTAACTACACCTACCGCTATCCCGGCGAAAACGCCGAGTACGACTTGCTCTCGATGGGCAAGGACGGCCAGCCCGGCGGCGAAGGCGAAAACGCCGAAGTCACCAACTGGCAATAAGCGGAGCACACGGCATGCGATTTCAACTCAAAGCGGTGGGCAAGGCCGGGGTGGTGTCGCTGAGTGTCGAGGCGCCTGGCCAGAGCGAAGCGCGGCGCATCGCCGAGGATCAGGGCTTGCGGGTGGTCAGCCTGCACGCCGAGCGTCACTGGCGTTCGTTGCGCCTGAGCAAGCGTGAAACCTTCAACCTGGTGCTGTTCAGCCAGGAACTGACCACCCTGCTCAACGCCGGCCTGCCGCTGATCGATGCGCTGGAAAGCCTGGCTGAAAAAGAAACCGCCCCCGCCGCCCGCAAAACCTTGAGCGAGCTGGTGCGGCTGCTGTACGAGGGCAAATCGTTCTCCCAGGCGTTGGGCCAGTTGTCGGCGGTTTTCCCGCCGTTGTACGTGGCGCTGGTACAGTCCAGCGAGAAGACCGGCGCGGTCGGCGATGCGCTGGGCCGTTATGTGAGCTATCGCCAGCGCATGGACGAGGTGCGGCAGAAGATCGTCAGCGCCTCGATCTACCCGCTGCTGTTGCTGGTGGTCGGCGGTGGCGTGGTGCTGTTTTTGATGGGCTACGTGGTGCCGCGCTTCAGCCTGGTGTTCGAAGGGCTGGGCTCGAATCTGCCGTGGCTGTCGCAGATCCTGATGAGCAGCGGCATGTTTCTGCACGCCCATCAGGGTGAGTTTTTCGGCCTGTTGGCGACTATCGTCATCGCCCTCGCCGTGCTGCAGAAACAACCGGCGTTTCGCCGTGGGCTGGATCGGCTGGTGGAGAAACTGCCCGCCGTGCACCAGCGGATTTTCATGTATGAGCTGGCGCGGTTTTACCGGTCACTGGGGATTCTGCTGCAAGGCGGGATTCCGCTGGTGACGGCCATGGGCATGGTGCGCGGCCTGCTCACACTAGCCTCGCGAGCGCGCCTTGATCAGGCCTGCGAGCGGGTGCGCGAGGGGCAGTCGTTGTCCACGGCCCTTGAGCTCAATCGACTGGTGACGCCCGTGTCCCTGCGCCTGCTGCGCGCCGGCGAACAGTCCGGCAACCTCGGGCAAATGATGGAACGCAGCGCCGATTTCTACGACGAGGAAATCAGCCGCTGGATCGAGTGGTTCGTGCGCTTGTTCGAACCACTGCTCATGACCTTCATCGGCCTGTTGATCGGGGTGATCGTGATCCTGATGTACATCCCGATCTTCGAACTGGCTTCGAGTATCCACTGACCTCGGGAACGGGTCGGATCACACGCAAACAAGGCACATCCACGTTCCCAATCAAGACAACAAAGACGGAGAACGATATGCACATTCAAAAGCTCGTGCTCGCAATGGCCATCGGCGCAGTCCTGTCGGCGTCTACCGTACTGATCCCGGACAGCCTGTCCGGGGTGTCGAGTGTTCAGGCCAAGGATGGGGGAAGTGGTGGCGGTGGTGGAGGTAGTGGCGGTGGCGGCGGTGGACACGGAGGCGGTGGCAATGGAGGCGGCAGCGGAGGCGGTGGTGGCGGCAATGGAGGCGGCGGAAGCGGAGGCGGAGGCGGTGGAGGCAATGGAGGTGGCGGTGGCGGCGGTGGCGGTGGCGGTGGTCATGGCGGCAGCGGCAGTGGCGGCAACAGTGGCAGTGGCGGCGGTGGCAACAGTGGCCACAGCGGCAGTGACCACGGTTCGGGCCATTCCGGCAGCACGGCGTCATCCGGTCGCAGCGGCACGCATTCGGAACCCGGCGATGACCACGGTGTGCATCGCGCGGGTGAAGTCGGCGATGACCGAGGCGTACACCGCGCGGGGGAAGTCGGTGATGACCGTGGCGTACATCGCGCCGGTGAAGTCGGTGATGACCGAGGCCTGCATGCGGCGGGCGAACCCGGTGATGATCGCGGTGTTCACGTTGGTGGCGAGCCTGGCGATGACAAGCGCGCCAACTAAATCACTTTGAAACGCCCTACCCCTGTGGGAGCGGGCTTGCTCGCGAAGACGTCAGGTCCGTCACTCCTGTATTGACTGATCCACCGCTTTCGCGAGCAAGCCCGCTCCCACAATGTTTTGTAGCGCCTACAAAACGCCTTTTGTCTGATCCAGCCGCTCACGCAAAAACTCGATCAACGCCTGCACCGGCCTCGACGCCTGACGATGCTGCGGGTACACCGCCGACAGCGTCAGCGGTTCCGGTCGAAAGCCATCCAGCACCGGCACCAGCCGCCCATCCTTCAACGCCGCGCCGACAATGAACGTCGGCAGATAGGTAATCCCCATCCCCGCCACCGCCGCATCCCGCAGCAACTCACCGTTGTTGACGCGCATCCGCCCGGTGACATTTACCAGCAGCGGCTTGCCCTGCCCCGCGTTGAACCGCCACTGCACCGAACGCCCGTGGCCATAAGGCAGGCAGTCGTGGCCCAGCAGATCTTCCGGTTTGAGCGGCGTACCGCGCTCGGCCAGATACGCAGGACTGGCGCAGTACACCCGCTCGATTGACGCGATGCGGCGGGCGATCAGGGTCGAGTCTTCCAGCACGCCGATACGCAGCGCCAGGTCGTAACCCTCACCCAGCAGATCCACCGGCCGGTCACTCAGGTCCACTTCCACCGTGACCTCGCGATAACGCTGCAGAAACGGCGGCAGCAGGCAGCCCAGATGCGCCAGCGCAAACGACAGCGGCGCACTCACGCGAATCGCCCCACGCGGCTCGGCGGTCTGCCCGGCAATGCCCTGCTCCACCGACTCCACTTCGCCGAGCAAGCGCAGCGCCGACTCGTAATAGCTCTGGCCCAGCGGCGTCACGTCCAGGCGCCGGGTCGAGCGGTTGAGCAATCGCACGCCGAGGCGCTCCTCCAGTTGCATCAACCGACGGCTGACGAACTGCTTGGACAGACCCAATTGATCCGCCGCCGCCGTGAAGCTGCCGGAGTCCATCACCTGGCAAAAAATACGCATGTCTTCGAACGGGTTCATTGTCACTCTCTGGTTGACAGTTAAACGCTTTATAGCCGCTTTTTCACTTTCCGGCACCTCATTAATCTGTGCTCACGGTGTTGCTGAGGCCTGAAGCCCAGCGCCACAGCAGCCCGATCCCAAGGCATACAAAAACTCAAACGACTTAAAAAGGAGTTACACATGAACATCAAGAAAACCCTCGCCGCTTCCCTCCTCGCCCTGTCGATCGGCAACGCCTTCGCCGCCGAAAGCACTGGCGTCGAACACAACACCCAGGCCTTCCTCGACGCCCTCGCCGCCGGCGGTGGCAAACCGCTGGAGCAACTGAGCCCGAAAGACGCCCGTGCGGTGCTGACCGGCGCCCAGGCTTCGGTGAAGGTTGACCTGTCCGGTGTTGAAGTCAGCGACAAGGCGATCAAGGTCGACGGCCAGACGATCAACCTGAAAGTGGTGCGTCCGGCCAAGGTCAAGGGCGAGTTGCCGGTGTTCATGTTCTTCCACGGTGGCGGCTGGGTGCTGGGCGACTTCCCGACGCACCAACGCTTGATCCGAGATCTGGTGGTGGGTTCTGGCGCGGTCGCGGTGTACGTCGACTACACGCCGTCGCCGGAAGCGCAGTACCCAACCGCGATCAATCAGGCTTACGCCGCGACAAAGTGGGTGGCGGAGCACGGCAAGGACATTGGTGTCGACGGCAAGCGTCTGGCGGTGGCCGGCAACAGCGTCGGCGGCAACATGGCGGCGGTCGTGGCACTGATGGCCAAGGAACAGAAAACCCCGGCCCTGCGCTTCCAGTTGCTGATGTGGCCGGTGACCAATGCCGGGTTCGATAACGGCTCGTACCAGCAATTCGCCGAGGGCCACTTCCTGACCAAAGGCATGATGAAATGGTTCTGGGACAACTACACCACCAACCCGGCCGAGCGTGCGCAGATCCATGCCTCGCCGCTCAACGCCAGCGCCGAACAGCTCAAGGGCCTGCCCGCCGCGCTGGTGCAGACCGCCGAGTTCGACGTGCTGCGTGACGAAGGCGAAGGCTACGCCCGCCACCTCGACGCCGCCGGTGTGCCGGTGACTTCGGTGCGCTACAACGGGATGATTCACGACTTCGGCCTGCTCAACCCGCTGAACGGCATCCCCGAGGTGAAAGCCGCCGTGCGCCAGGCTGCGGCAGAACTCAAGACCCATCTGAACTGAGTGCAACCCCTCGCCACACCTTCGGGTGTGGCGTTTTCTTTTGTGCCCGCCGGAGTTCACCCCATGAGCCTTTTTTCTGCCCACCTGCTGTCCTGGAGCGCCCTGCTGCTGGTGCTCGACACCCTGCTCTGGCATCTCGTGCCGTTCAAGCATCGCGCGCAACGGGTCGCTGTGCGACTGGTGCTGTTTCTGGCCTTCAACGCACTGGTCATCAACGCCGGTGTCAGCCCGTTGCAGGCGCCAGTGTTCGTCGATGACCCGGTGGCACAACTCGGGGCGACGGCACTGGGGATTCTCTGGTGGCTGTATGCCGCACGGGTGCTCACCGAAGTCATCGGTCTGATCCTGATGCGCCGCATCGGCCACAGCGGCCGGCTGTTGCAGGACGTGATCGGTGCGCTGGTGTTTCTCGCGGCCATCGTCGCGGCGGCCGGGTATGTGCTGGATCTGCCGGTCAAAGGCCTGCTTGCGACCTCCGGCGTGGTGGCGATCGTCATCGGTCTGGCGCTGCAAAGCACGTTGGCCGACGTGTTTTCCGGCATCGTGCTCAACACCACCAAGCCGTATCAGGTGGATGATCTGGTGGTGATCGACGGCGTCGAAGGCAAGGTGCTCGACATCAACTGGCGCGCCACGCACCTGTTGACCAGCACCGGCACCCTGGCCGTGGTGCCGAACTCGGTGGCGGCCAAGGCCAAGATCGTCAACCTCAGCCGACCGAACAACCTGCACGGTGTGTCGATCAGCATCAAGGTGCCGAACCACATCCGCCCGCGCCGGGTGCTCGATGCCCTCGACCGCACGCTGCAAGGCAGCAGCAGTCTGCTGCTGTCGCCTGCGCCGAAAGCGGTGTTGAAAGAGGCCGGCGAAGAAATGTCCGAATACGTGGCCAGCGGTTTCATCGCCGAACTGGGCAAGAAAAGCGACGTGCGCAATCAACTGTTCGACCTCGCCCACCGCCATCTCGAAGCCGCCGGCATCTCGCGCCACCCGGACGGCGTGATCGAACCTTCCACCCGTGCCCGTGCGTTGCTCGATGAAGTGAAAATCTTCCGCTCGCTGAGCCATGAGGAACGCGATCGCCTCGCCGAGTCGATGGTCGCGCAGCAGTACAGCGCCGGGCAGGTGGTGCTCGATCTGGAGGAAGTCCCGGACAGCCTGTTCGTGATCGCCACCGGCGTGGTCAGCGCCAGCGTGCCGGACGGCAACGGTTTTACCGAGGCCGGGCGCATGGGGCCGAGTGAGGTCATGGGTGAACAGAGCATTCTGGCGGATACGCCTTCCCAGGCGACGTTCACCGCACTGACGTCGTCGATCATTTATCGCCTCGACAAGAACCTGACTCGCCAGTGCATGGAACAGCGCAGTGAAGTGGGTCGGGCGCTGAATAAATTGCAGGCGGTACGGCAGCAGAACAGTCGGTTGGCGTTGATGGCCAAGCCTGCGCCGGTTCGCAAGGGTGGGTTTTTGGGGTGGTTGCAGAAGCGCTGATGTTTGCGGGTTCAGAATCGTTGCCACCTTCAAGATCTACCCCCTCACCCCAGCCCTCTCCCCCAGGGGGGCGAGGGGGAAAGGGAGCCGATCTCCATGAAGTTCAGATCCTGAGTTCGACTCGATTTCTCAGGTCAGCGCACCTCTCACAAACACCTCGGTCAGTCCCCTCTCCCTCCGGGAGAGGGTTAGGGTGAGGGCCATCTTTGAAATGAAAACCAAATCTCAGGAACAAAAAATGCCCGCTCTTCAGCGGGCATTTTCCTCAACCAATCACTTGGCAGTGAACTTGGTATAGCTGTTGATCAGGTTGCGATAGTTAGGCAGACGCTGGGACAGCAGATTCGCCAGGCCTTCCATGTCGTTGCGCCAGTCGCCTTGCAGCTCGCAAGCCACAGCAAACCAGTTCAACAGATGCGCACCAGCCGCCGACATGCGCGCCCAAGCCGCCTGTTGCACGGTGGTGTTGAAAGTGCCGGAAGCGTCAGTCACCACGAACACTTCGAAGCCTTCAGCGATGGCCGACAGGGTCGGGAACGCCACGCACACGTCAGTCACCACACCCGCGATGATCAGTTGCTTGCGGCCGGTGGCCTTGATGGCCTTGACGAAGTCTTCGTTGTCCCAGGCGTTGATCTGGCCAGGACGGGCAATGAACGGGGCGTCCGGGAATTGCTCTTTCAGCTCAGGCACGATCGGGCCGTTCGGGCCGCTGTCGAAGCTGGTGGTGAGGATGGTCGGCAGGTTGAAGAACTTGGCGATGTCACCCAGCGCCAGCACGTTGTTCTTGAACTCGTTCGGCGAGAAATCCTGCACCAGCGAAATCAGACCGGTCTGGTGGTCGACCAGCAGGACCACGGCGTCGTCTTTGTTCAGGCGTTTGTAAGGAACGTTGCTCATGTGAAACTCCTCGGGGATGGGTGATGCGGCAAGCGCCGGCCGCGAAGACCGGCGCCGTTTACGGGATCAGAAAGCGAAGCAGGAGCAACCGAACGCGCCCCAGAAACCGGCGAAATCGCTGACCGGCGCGTTCGACATCCGCGCTTTTTCATGGCTGTGGGTATGCACCGCGCACGGGCCGCTGCACTGGTGAACCTGGGCCTGCAAGGGCGAATTCGGGCGCCAGTGGCCAGGGACTTTCACCACTGGCGACCAATCCGGCAGCACCGGCAATGCACGTGGGCCGAGGTCTTCGAAGTCGCCGGCGGAATAAACGATCTTGCCGCCGACCACGGTCAGCACCGACTCGATCCACTTGATCGCTTCTTCCTCGACATGGAAGAAGTCCGCGCTCAGCGCCGCCAGATCCGCCAGTTGCCCGACCTTGATCTGGCCCTTCTTGCCCTGCTCGGACGAGAACCAGGCGCTGCCGTGGGTGAACAGTTCCAGCGCGGTGGTGCGTGGCAAACCTTCTTCGTACAGCGCCAGACCACCAACAGTGCGACCGCTGACCATCCAGTACAGCGAAGTCCACGGGTTGTAGCTGGAAACACGGGTGGCATCGGTGCCCGCACCGACCGGCACGCCTTCGGCGAGCATGCGTTTGATCGGTGGCGTGGCTTCGGCGGCTTGCTTGCCGTAGCGGTCGACGAAGTATTCGCCCTGGAACGCCATGCGATCCTGAATCGCGATGCCGCCGCCCAGCGCTTTCACTCGCTCGATGTTCTGCGGGGTGATGGTTTCGGCGTGATCGAAGAACCACGGCAAACCGTTGAACGGAATGTCGCGGTTGACCTTCTCGAACACATCCAGCATGCGGCTGATGGATTCGTTGTAGGTGGCGTGCAGACGGAACGGCCAGCGCTGCTCGACCAGGTGGCGCACCACCGGCTCCAGTTCCTGTTCCATGGTTTGCGGCAGGTCCGGGCGCGGTTCGAGGAAGTCTTCGAAGTCCGCTGCCGAGAACACCAGCATCTCGCCGGCGCCGTTGTGGCGCAGGAAGTCATCGCCCTGATGCAACTTGACGCTGCCGGTCCAGTTCTGGAAATCGGTCAGCTCTTCTTTCGGCTTCTGGGTGAACAGGTTGTAGGCGATGCGCACGGTCAACTGGTCGTCTTTGGCCAGTTGTTCGATCACCTGATAATCGTCCGGGTAGTTCTGGAAACCGCCGCCGGCATCGATGGCGCTGGTCAGGCCGAGGCGATTGAGTTCGCGCATGAACTGACGGGTCGAGTTGACCTGATATTCCAGTGGCAGCTTCGGCCCCTTGGCCAGCGTCGAGTACAGAATCATCGCGTTCGGCCGCGCCACCAGCATGCCGGTCGGGTTGCCGTTGGCATCACGCACAATCTCGCCACCCGGCGGGTTCGGCGTGTCACGGGTGTAACCGGCGACGCGCAACGCAGCGCGGTTGAGCAGCGCGCGGTCGTACAGGTGCAGGATGAACACCGGGGTGTCCGGCGCCGCCTGGTTGATTTCTTCAAGGGTCGGCATGCGCTTTTCGGCGAACTGGAATTCGTTCCAGCCACCGACCACGCGTACCCATTGCGGGGTCGGCGTGCGGTCGGCCTGATCCTTGAGCATGCGCAGCGCATCGGCCAGCGACGGCACGCCTTCCCAGCGCAGTTCGAGGTTGTAGTTCAAACCACCACGGATCAGGTGCAGGTGCGAGTCGTTGAGACCGGGAATCACGCAGCGGCCCTTGAGGTCGACCACTTGCGTACCGGCGCCGCGCAGAGCCATGGCTTGCGTATCGTTACCGACGACGACAAAGCGGCCGTCCTTGATCGCCACGGCACTGGCGAGAGGTTTTTCGCGGTCTACCGTATGAAATTGGCCATTGAACAGAATCAGATCGGCGTTCATCGCAGTTCCTTCGAGATAAGTGAAACGGAGCCCGGACCCGCCGCTTCAGCGCGGCGGGTTGGCATTGGATTCGGGGTTTTTGTGTGACTGACCGGCTTCCAGCCACGGCGCGAACAGACGGGTCACGGGTGGCATGAACACGTAGACCACCGACACCACGATGGTCAGGGTGATCAGGAACGTGGCGACCACGTAGTTGGACAGAAAGGCATTGAGTTGCAGCAGCGGCCCCCAGATCAGCGGCACCAGCAAGGTGTGCGGCAGGATCACCAGCAGCGTGACCACGGCCTGCTTCCAGCGCGGTGGCGGCGAACCGGCCTCCGCCGTCGGCGTGAACCAGAATTCGTTGGCCGCATTGACTTCGGTCTGGTCGCCGTCGGCGAGCATTGGTGCCGCTTCGTCGATCAGCTTCTGACGCTGCGGCGAATAGAGCCAACGCTGCATCGCGTCGGTCGAGCAATAACGCAGCACGCAGGTAAACAGTGCGAGGCCGCCCTGCTGGCTGCGCATCACGTCCACACCCAGATGCCCTTCTTCGCGCCCCGCCACGCTGACGATATTGCGCAGCCAGGCTTCGTAGGGCGCTTCAAAACCGGCCTTGACCCGGTGCTTGACGATCAGCGTCACGGTTTCTTCGGGTCCCGGTTTTTTCAGGGTCTGGGCATCAGGCATAACGGAGTACTCCGGGCAAACGAACATTGAGCGCCAGCCGTCCGGGCCCGGCGATCAGAACAGTGGTGAAGAGAATCAACAGCAACCAGCCGAACTGCCCTTCGGCCACACTCCATTGCGGATGCACAAGCAGCAGCGCCACCAGCAGCACAAACAGAATAGGCAAGCACGCCAGACGCGCCAGCACCCCGGCGACGATCAGCAGCGGACAGAGGACTTCGGCGAAGATCGCCAGAATCAAAGTGAGGTGGGCACCGAGGTGGAACGGGTCTTCGATCAGTTGCAGCTGCGCGGTGAAGTCCAGCAACTTGGGCAAGCCGTGGACGAACAGCAGAAACAACCCGCCGGTCACCCGCAGGAAGAGCAGGCCGAGGTTCTGCGCCTGGTCATTGCGTTGTACAGCGTTCATGGATCCACCCTTGATCAATCATTGCAGGGAATAGTGCAACGATTGATCGGGGGGAAATTGGATGGATGTGCTCTCTTTGCTCTTGATCGATCGCTCCCACGTTCTGCGCGGGAATGCAGCCGGGATGCTCCGCGTCCCAACCGTCCAAAGCCGAAGACCTTATTCCCTCCTCCGGTCAGCGCGTGTCCACGATGGTGTACCGACGCGGTTCGAAAACCGTGACTGCCGTCGAGCTCGGCACTTGATCAGTTCTCACTGTGAACAGGATGCTCACCAGTGTCCCGACCCCGAGCGACAGCAGATAGTCGGCCGGGAGTCTGAAGGTGTAGCCCGGATTCGTGACCCAGGCCTGATGAACCGAATTGCGATCGGGTGTCCAGAGACTTCGATTGTTCTCGGTGCCATTGGCCGTGAAGCCCATCAGGGTGAGTTCCAGTCGTTGGCCTCTCGCTATGTGTATCCAGTTGCCGAAAGTCAGGTTCGCTCCGGCCACGATGTCCTTCTTGTCCAGTTCGAGAGTGTCTTTGGCCTCGTCGATCACTGGGGATATGAGCAAGTTGCTCGAGATCGGCAGCACGGATAGCGCCAAGGGTTGCAACTGCACCGCCGGTGCACCGCCGCGTACGTAGGAGGCGGTGGCTTCAACGGTTTTACCGATGCTGAAGGCCACCAAAGAGACAGGCGCCGTTAGTTCTCTGGGCGTAGCACCCACAGCGACCGGCAGCGAGGTATACGAACCCGCCGCTGGCGTGCCGGGCGCCGCGATCCAGCGCAGGCTGACCAGGTCGGCAGGCTGGCTCGGATAATCGAGCACAAACGTCAGCGTATTAATGGACGCAGAAGGATTCAAATGAGTGTTGCCGGTTGATTCCTTGATCCGCACTTCGCGGTTTTCCAGAACGTTGATCGTCCAGGATCTGGATACCCCTCCAGCGGCGTACCGACCTGTGAAGACGTGAAGGCCCGTGGTCAAGCCGGCGGCCAAATATTCCCACGCCCCGGCAATCACCGGAGCTGTTCCAAGCCGTGTTTCCCCATCAAAAACAATAACTGGCTCTGTGGCTACCCCGAACAAGGTGACGCGGGTGGACAGCGTTTCACCTTGATCGGCGACTTCTCGACCGTCCGGATCAACGATCCGCTCGATCCTTGGCGCGCTCGTGGGGTCCGTCAGGACGATGTAGTTTCGGTGGGCAAAGGGTTGGGCAAAAGACGGATCCTGACTGCCTTGCAACCCGACCATCAATATCAGGCTCAATACGCTGCCGTGCTTGAGACTCCGCAGATCCGTGGCGGGATGAGGCGTCTCGTAGTAGCCAAAACGGTTGAATTCATCCGCGATCACATTGCCCGGCGGCCCCCAATATGGCCGGTCAAAAACGCTGTTGTCGGCATTGATGCCAAGTAGACGTAACCAGAGAAATTGCCCCCTGGTACTCAGCGTCCATGCGTCGATCCGCAGAGTGAAACTACTCAAGCCATCAAGGTTCAGAAATCGCCCCTCGCCCAGCTGATCTGCCTCGGTGATCAAAGCCCTGGGCAAATCGCGTTGCGCCAGCGTCAAGACATACATCACCAGCGGATCGGAAGTCACCGGGGCAGCGTTGCCGCGAGTGATCGTATAAGTCACGATCACCGTTCTGCCCAAATTGAAGGTTGTCAGTGTGAACGGTAGCCGGATATGCATTGGCCGAACGGTGCCGGCGCTGACCGCAGAGGTGGTATGCGAGCCATTGCTCCCGGTGGCCGGGTCGCCGGTGAACATCACACTCACGCTGTCGCCGGGTTGCAGCGAAGGGTCCGTCACCTCGACCGTCAGTGTGTTGCGCACATTCTGCGGATCCAGCAGGAATGTGCTCGGGTTTTCCTGAATGGTCGGAGGCGGTGGCGCGGCGACGCTTGCGTTGGAGCTGTTGGCGGTCATCGTTCTTTCCCGGCGCGCGTGTGACATGGCCCTCGAAAGGCATTGGATCAATCACACACCCACACAAGGGCCAGCGCTACTGTCAGAACTTACAGGTCAAACACTCTTCCGGACGAACGGCGTACCTACACCACCGGAATATCCAGCGTCACCGACATGAACTGACTGATCCGCGACCGCAGCCATTTCTCTGCCGGGTCGTTGTCATGCACCCCGCTCCACGCCATCGACAGTTGCGCCGCATCAATCGGAAACGGCGGATCTTCAGCCCGCAACGTACAGCCTTCGACCAACGCACATGCCGCATAATCCGGCACGGTGGCAATCATCTCGGTGCCGGCGAGCAAAGCGCGCAAGCCACTGAATTGAGGAACCCCAAGCACCACGCGGCGACTGCGGCCGACCTTGGCCAGGTCCATGTCGATGTTGCCGCTCAGGTCCCCCGAGAACGACACCATGGCGTGAGGTCGCTCGCAGTACTCGTCAAGCGTGAGCGGCCCCGGACGGTCGTCGCCACGCAGAACCTTGCAGGGAATGTCGCGCAATTTCTTGCGCTTGGCGTTGGCGGGCAGATCGGTGGTGTAGCTCACGCCGACAGAAATTTCTCCCGATGCCAGCAACCCCGGCATCAGCAGGTAATTGGCGCGACGTACCACCACGACAATCCCCGGCGCCTCTTCCTGCAACTGGCGCAACAGCGGAGGAAACAGACCGAATTCGGCATCGTCCGACAAGCCGATGCGAAACACGTCGCAACTGGTCGCCGGATCGAACTCCTTGGCCCGGCTGACCGCGCCGGAAATCACGTCCATCGCCGGTTGCAGTTCCTGGAGAATCGCCAGCGCCCGCGCCGTCGGCTCCATGCCGCGACCGTTGCGCAGCAACAGCGGATCGTCGAACAGATCGCGCAAACGGCCCAGCGCCGCGCTCACCGCCGGCTGGCCCATGAACAGTTTTTCGGCGACGCGAGTCAGGTTCTTTTCGAACATCAGGGCTTCGAAAATCACCAGCAGGTTCATGTCGACGCGGCGCAGATCGTTTCGGTTCATGGGCGTGTTTTCCTTATTGGCCAGGCGCAAGTGCTGCGCACTTTACTTGATCGACGGTCATTCGAAACCGGCTTCGATGGCGGAATTAACAACGTTTAACTCGTCAGCCTTCGCCCCTCGCCAAACAATGAATCCCTCTGCGCAGCGTTGTTTTATTGACCTGAGGGAAAGCGCTGACCGTGCGTTCCCCACCGACACGGACCTTGGCCATGGCTCACTTACAGCAAACCGTCGCCCGCGCCCCTGCCAGCGAACCCCGCAAGACCAGCACCGGCGGTCTCAGCCCGCAGCGCGAGCGGCTGGTGAAGCAGCTGATCCTCGAACGCCTCGGCGACAGCCTTGAAGTCACCGAACTGGCCAGCGCGTGCTCACTCTCACGCAGCCATTTTTCCCGGGCGTTCAAGTGCAGCACCGGGTACTCGCCGCAAGACTGGATCCGCACCCAGCGCATTGCCCGGGCGAAGTTACTGATCCAGCACACCAACCACAGCCTCACGCAGATCAGCCTGGAATGCGGCTTCTGCGATCAGGCGCACTTCTGCCACATCTTCACCCGCAGCGAAGGGATCAATCCGTTTGCATGGCGTTGTCAGGTCATGAAAAACCGCTGAGGCGGTTTCAGCCCCGAGCCATCCGCTGAGCCAGTCGCGCCACCCGCTCGCCCAGGTGCGCGGCGGTTTGTTGGTCTTCCAAAGGAGGTACCTGCTCGGGCGGTTGTTCGACGCAGGATTGGGACATCGCGCCGAGAGAGCTGCCGAGGCGATTCAACTGGCCGTCGAACACACCTTCGCACGCACGCGCCGGCAGCAGATCGAGCCCGACCCAGATCATCGAATGCTGGGCGGCGAACACCGCCATTTGCAGCAACGTATTGAGCTTGTCGCCGCACAGGCTGCCGGAATTGGTGAAGCCCGCCGCGAGTTTGTCGCGCCATGGCCGGGCAAGATAGAACGAGGCCGTGGCCTCCATGAATTGCTTGAACGCGGCCGAGGCGCTGCCCATGTAGGTCGGCGCGCCGAAGATGATGGCGTCGGCGCGGTGCAGGTCATCCCAGTGGGCTTCGACGTCTTCCACCGCCAGCAACAGGCAGGAGCTGCCCACGTGGCGCTCAACACCCTGGGCCACTGCCTGCGCAATGACGCGGGTGTGCCCGTAGCCACTGTGATAGACCACCACTACCTTGCTCATCGCAGCGTCCTCCGGACGTATGCATTCCATTGCCCCGGAGTTTTGGCTCTGACGCGGGCGCGGACGAGTTAATCGTTGTTAATTTTTCCCGGCTGTCGGGTGAGCGGGCACAGGTTCTGCCCTTTAAATACAGTGGTGACGGCGCTGGATGCCGAGCGGCGCCCGAACGCGTGCCTCTCGCGCAAGTTGCACTGGCGGCAATTCCTGAGGAATATGCCCGGATACTGCGGATCAGACGGCTTGCGTGACCTTCGAGTCGCTCTGCGCCCTGCCCGTCACGGATTCTTCACCCCGACGGATCAGGATCATAAAAAACGTCGAAGGAGTGAGCGGTTGAGTCTTTCCCCGAATCAGGCCATCGGTTTCGGCCCCTATCGGATCCACCCCGGCGAGCGGCTGGTGCTTGAAGGCGACCAGCCTTTGCGCCTGGGCCGGCGCGCCATGGACATTCTGCTGATCCTGCTGGCCAACGCCGGCGAGGTGGTGAGCAAGCAGCAGCTGATCGCTGGCGTCTGGCCGGACAGTGTGGTGGAAGACATCAATCTGCGGGTACACATGGCGGCGCTGCGCAAGGCCCTTGGCGACGGTCAGGCCGGCCAGCGCTACATCGTCACGGTGGCGCAACGCGGTTACAGTTTCGTCGCGCCGGTCCTGTTGCAATCCATCGAACAACGCCCCGCCGCCGCCAACCTCGGCCAGCATAACCTGCCACTGCGTCGCACGCGGATGATCGGTCGCCAGTCGGTGGTCGACAGCCTGATGACCCAATTGCCGCGCCAGCGCTGCATCACCCTGGTCGGCCCCGGCGGCATCGGCAAGACCACCGTGGCCCTGCGCGTCGCCGAACAACTGATCGGCCGTTATCGCGACGGTATTCGTCTGCTGGACCTGGCACCGCTCAACGATCCGCGATCGATCTGCTCGCACCTCGCCGCCCTGCTGGACCTTTCGCTGCATGACAGCGAGCCGATGGCGTGCCTGATCAACAGCCTGCGCGAGCGGCAGATGCTGCTGGTGATCGACAACTGCGAGCATTTGATCGACGCCGTGGCGCTGCTCAGCGAAAGCATTCTGCGTGGCGCACCACAGGTGCACATTCTGGCCACCAGCCGCGAAAGCCTGCGTGCCGAAGGCGAGTATGTGCAGCGTCTGGAACCCCTCGATTGTCCACCACCGATTGCGGTGCTCGACCGCGATCAGGCGATGGGATTCTCCGCGCTGCAACTGTTTGTCGAACGGGCAATGGCGGCCCACGAACACTTTGAGCCGGGCAACGCTGATCTGCCCTTGATCATCGACATCTGTCGACGGCTGGATGGCATCCCGCTAGCACTGGAACTGGCCGCCGCGCAGGTGGCGGGCCTTGGGCTGGACGGATTGCTGAGTCAACTTCAGGGCCGTCTGCCGGCGGGCAATCAGACTCGTCTCGGCCGGCACGAAACCCTGCGCGCGACGCTGGACTGGAGCTTCAACCTGCTCAACGCCTGCGAGCAGACAGGCCTGCGCCGACTGGGTGTGTTTCGTGGCGCATTCACGCTGGAATCTGCGGCGGCGGTTATCGTCGGTCAGCACATCGAGCCGAACGAAGTGTTCGCCTCGATCACGCAACTGGTCGCCAAGTCGCTGCTCACCGTCGAGGTAGGTGATGAAGAGGTGTTCTATCGCCTGCTCGACACGACTCGCCGCTATGCCTTGGAAAAACTCGACCAGGCCGCGGAGCTCGGCGAAACCCGCGAACGCCATGCCGAACGCAGCCTGGCGCTGATGCATCAAGCCCAGGCCGATTGGGAAAACACGGCGACTGAAGTCTGGATCGAGCGCTACGCCCGTGGCCTCGAAGACCTGCGCGCGGCGCTCGAGTGGACACTCAATGACGCAGGCTCGCGCCCTCTCGGCGTGCGACTGACGGCGACCTCGGCGCCGTTGTGGCAGGAACTGTCCCTGCTCAAGGAGTACGGCGTTCACGTGCGTCGGGCCCTCGCGCTGCTGGCGTCATCCGACGAGCCCTGTCCGCGACTGGAAATCGCCTTGAAACTGGCCCTCGGCAGCGCCTGCTACCACACCTGGGGCGGCACACCGGAAACCATCGAAGCCTTCGTCAGCGCCCGTCTGCTGGCGCAACAGCACGACGACATGGCCGGGCAATTGCGCGCGGTGTCGGGGCACATGGCGGTCAACCTCAGTTGCGGGCATTACCAGATGGCGCTGGAGCAGAGCGAGCAATTCGAAAGCCTCGGAGTGCATGGCGATGCGCAATTGTCCCTGAGCACCCACCGCTTGCGGGTGCTCGCGTTGCATTACGCCGGCGATCAGCATCAGGCGCGAATTCACGCCGAACAGGTCATTCAACGCATGGCCCACAGCGACCACCTCAACCGCTTCACTCACGGTTTCGGCGTGCAATACGATCAGAGCGTCGCCTCACTGACCGTCCTCGCCCGGGTGCTGTGGCTGCAAGGCTTTCCCGAGCAGGCCTGGCGCACGGCGCGGCAGGCGCTGGACATCGCTGTGCAGATCAACCACGGCACCTCGATCTGCTACACCCTGGCACTCGCCTCGTGCCTGATCGCCCATTACAACGGCGACGTACAGAACGCACGCGCGCTGCTGCAACTGCTGCTCGAACAGGCGCAAAAGCATTCGGTGCTGCTCTTTTACACGTGGGCGCGACACTACGCGCAGGTGATCGACGCCGACAAGGCCCCCGCCATCTCGCCCGCCGACAGCGGTCTGGTCAGGGAGATCATGGTCACGCTGGATCCGGTTTTCGTTGATGATGCTTTGCTTGAGCGAGCACAAAGCGGAGCGGCTGGCTGGAGCACTGCGGAGATTTTGCGGGCCCGCGCCGAGCGATTGCTGGCGGCTGAATCGCCCTGCCATCACACGGTCGAAAGCGCCTTGCAGCAATCCCTTGAGATTGCCCGGACACAAGGCGCACTGGCCTGGGAACTGCGCAGCGCAACTTCGCTGGCTCAGTTGTGGCAGCGCCAGTCGCGCTACCGTGAGGCACTCGAATTGCTGACACCGATCTATCAGCGTTTCACCGAAGGCTATGCCACCCCGGACTTGCGCAAGGTGCGTTTACTGCTCGACGAACTGAGCGGTCAGTCGGCCGCTTGAGACTGGGCGGCTGCGGCTCAGATATCGCGCGTGCCGGAGCTCGACATCATTCAGTTCGCCGCCCTGCTCCAGTCGTTCGCGGGCATAGCGGCGCGTGGTGTTGAGCATTCGATAGCGCAGCGTCCCGCAGGATCGGTCCGTTGTCAGCAACGATTTGAATGCCAACTGCTCAACCACGGCCACCAATGTCGAGGGTGGCAATTGCGCGCAACTGATCACACCGATGGCGGCGTCGAGGGTGAACGCCATCTTGAACACCGACAACCTTTGCAGCACGCGTTGTTCCTGCTCGCTCAAGCGCTGATAGCTCCAGTCCAGCGCGGCCTTCATCGACTGATGGCGCGGCACGGCGGTGCGGCGGCCGTGACTCAGGACTTGCAGGCCTTGATCCAGTTGAGTCTGAAGGCCTACCAGCGCCAGCGCATCGATCTGCGCAGCTGCCAGTTCGATCGCCAGCGGCAGACCGTCGAGCCGTCGACAGATATCGCGCACCGTTTCCAGATCCTGCTCACGCAGACAGAAACCGTGTTGACGCGCACGGGCGCGACTGACAAACAGCTGCACCGCCGAATGGCCCATGACCTCATCGACGCTGTTAAGCGCCGTGGCTTTGGGAAGGGTCAGGGACGGCAGTGGTTGCAAGACTTCCAGACCGAGACGCAACGGTTCGCGGCTGGTGGCAAGAATCGACAGACGAGGGGCAGCGTCGAGCAGCGTTTCCAGCAGGCTCCGGCAGGCTTCGTGCAGGTGCTCGCAGTTATCCAGCACCAACAAGGCGTGGCGCGCGGCCAGCGTGGGGAAATCGATATCAAGGGTTTTCAGCAAGTGATCGAGGAGCGGAATGTCTTCGTCGATCAGCGACAGATCCACTTGCCACACGCCGTCGCGAAAATGCTGCAGCAGCAGTTCCGCTGCGCGCAGTGCCACGGTGCTCTTGCCGACGCCGGCAGGTCCCGTCACCGTCAGGAGCCGGGATAATGGCAGTTGGCGCACCAGACCGCCGACCAGAGAATCGCGCCCGGTGACCGGCGTCAGCCGTGCGGGCAAGTTGTGTTGGGGCGCTTGCAGACTTTCGAACACCACTTGGGCGACGCTGTCGCCCTGCACCGGCGCCACAAAGCTGTACCCGCATTGCGGCACATTGACGATGTAGCGTTGACCGTTCTCGCCGTCGCCGAGGGCCCGGCGCAATGCGGCGATGTGCACCCGCAGGTTGATCTCCTCGACCACCGAGGTCGGCCACACCAGCGCAATCAATTGTTCTTTGCTGACCACCCGCCCGGCGCGCTCGACCAGCACTTGCAGAATGTCCAGCGCGCGACCGCCCATGCGCAATTGCCGATCCCCTTCGAGGATCAGCCGTTGACGCAAATGAAACGCATACGGCCCGAAACGCAGGACCGACGCCGAGTTCAATTCGTTGAGGCTGTTCATGTCCGTTATCTTCGCAGGCCTCGATGACGGTACAACCACCACGCGGGGTCCAGCACGGACATCCGGATGCCCGTAACGGACAGAACCGCTCTAGCTGAACTGTTCGCGATATTGCGTCGGGGTCAGCCCGAGCTTTTCGCCGAACAGAAAACGCATGTGCCGCACGCTGCCGAAACCGCTTTTGTAGGCCACGGTCTTCAGCGGCAGATCGCTGGTTTCCAGCAGATTGCGCGCGCAATCGATGCGCGCACTTTGCAGGAATTCCATCGGCGTCATGTTGACCTCGCGGGCGAACACGCGGGCGAAATGCCGTGCACTCATGTTCGCAAGCCCCGCCATGCGCTCGACGGTGAAAGCTTCCTCCAGATGCTCCAGCACATGGTTCTGCACCCGGGTAATCGGTGTTTCCTGGGGCGCCACTGCCGCCATCAACGGACTGAACTGCGCTTGCCCGCCCTGACGCTTCATGACAACCAGCAACACCTTCGCCACGTCCTGAGCAATCTTTTTGCCATGATCGCGAGCGACCACCGCCAACGCCATATCGATGCCGGCTGTGACGCCCCCGGACGTGATCAGGTTGCGATCCTCGACGAAAATCTGGTCGGTCGCGACGTTCGCCTTCGGAAACCCCTTGATCAGGCGTTCGGTGTAATTCCAGTGGGTGGTCACACGATAGCCGTCGAGCAAACCGGCATGTCCAAGCACGAAAGCGCCGGTACAGATCGAGCCGTATTGCCCGGCACGTGTGACCGCGCGTTGCAGCCAGGCGAGCAACGGCGGGTGTTTTTCGTTGTAGGCGCCGGGGCCGCCCGGCACCAGCAACAAGTCATAGGACTCATCGGCTGCGTCGATGTGCCGATCGGTGTGCACGAGCACGCCATTGGACGCACGCAACGGCCCGCGCTCGGTGCCCAGGGTGGTCAGGTGATAGTGGGCTTCCGGCTTCAAGTAGCGGTTGGCAACCGAGAAGACCTCCAGCGGCCCGGCCATGTCGAGCAGCAGAAACTCCGGAAACAGCACCATAGCCACGGTCTTCATCGGGGTATCACCAAAATCCATGCAAAATCATAAGTCTGCGCATTATGGCCAGATACGGCTAAACCGTTGGAAAAGAATGCGTGATCCAGCGCACACAACTGTCAACCCAAACCGGACAGTATTTCAATTTTCACCTACTTATTGCATCACAAGGTAACCAGTAACCTTCTCCTCACTCGGACGAATCAACGTCCTGAAAGGAGATTTCATCATGCTGACCCTTCGTAAAGCTTCCGACCGCGGTCTGGCCAATCATGGCTGGTTGAAGTCGTTCCACACCTTTTCCTTCGCCAGCTACCGTGACCCGCGTGAACAGGGTTTCTCCGACCTGCTGGTGATCAACGATGACCGCGTCGCCGCCGGCAAGGGCTTCGGCCAACACCCCCACCGTGACATGGAGATTTTCTCCTATGTGCTTGAAGGCGCCCTGGAACACAAGGACACCCTCGGCACCGGTTCGGTGATCCGCCCCGGTGATGTGCAACTCATGAGCGCCGGCAGCGGCGTGGCCCACAGCGAGTTCAACCATTCGGCGACCAAGCCTGTGCACTTCCTGCAGATCTGGATCGTACCGGACGTCAGCGGCGCGAAACCGCGTTACCAGCAAGAACACTTCAGCGAACAGAAAAAACGTGGTCGCCTGCAACTGATCATTTCGCCCGAAGGCAGCCACGGTTCGTTAAAAGTGCGACAGGATGCACGGGTGTATGCCGGGCTGTTCGATGGCGAGGAAAGCGCCACCCTCAAGCTGCCTGCCAACCGCTACGCCTATGTACACGTTGCTCGCGGCAGCGTTGAACTGAACGGCGTGCAGTTGAAGGAAGGCGACGGCGTGCGGGTTCGTGAAGAACAGGCACTGACCCTGAGCAATGGCCAGGATGCCGAAGTCCTGGTGTTTGATCTGCGCCCGCAGGAACTGCCGGAAATGCCATGAATCGGTGGTTTCATCGCTCGAAAAAAACGGCCTTCGTTGAAGGCCGTTTTTCATTCTGCCGGCAAGGTCATCAGCACTGCCGGCGCAGGATTTTCAGCTTCTTTCACCGACTGAACCATGGCCAGGGTGGTCTGCATCGTGACGAGCACGTTTGCCTGATTCGCGTAATAAGAGCCCACGAGAATGGCAACCATCCCCAAAAAATGTACGGTAGTCGCTGCCCAGTAATTCACCTTGTTCGTCGAGACCATTCTGACTGCCTCGTCTATACGCTCCAGGGATCGGTCCATACGAGCCGTCATCAACGCATAACGTTTGTCGCGCTCCTTGTGAACCTTCGCCTGCGCCAGACGAATTTTTTGCTGGGTCTTCTCTCGTTCCTGCCAAGCCTTTTCATAGGCCTTTTCGCTTTCCAGCCGGGTCCTTTCACGCTCCTGGCGAAGGTCCTCCAGATAACGCTCCCGCGACAGGCGCACCTCTTCCTGCGCCCTTTCTCGCTCCAGCCGAACTTTTTCCTGAGACTGCTCTCGCTCCAGCCGAGCCTTTTCCTGAGACCGCTCGCGCTCCAGCCGAGCCGTTTCCTGAGAGCGCTCCTGCTCCAGCCGAGCTGTTTCCAGCTCCAACCGAGCCTCTTCCTGGGTCCGCTCTCGCTCCAACCGAACCTCTTCCTGGATCCGCTCTCGCTCCAATCGAGCAGCTTCCTGAGAATGCTCCTGCTCAAGCCGCGCCTTGTCCCGTTCGGCCTGCTGCATCAGAAAGCCATCGATCTTGGCGGACATGGACTCGATCCGTGCATCGATTCTTGTCTCGATGACTTCGATCCTGGCGCTGAATTCGTCTCGCGTTATGTAGTTCATAGACTCAGTACTATCCGTTTGCCCGGCCATGTCGCTTGCTTGAAATTGGCTGAATTCCCTTGCAATCAATTCCGCACCTCTGACGTTTATCAATACTTCCCTGGATTGATCACCTCGGAGTGTTTCACCTGCTCACTCCGGGTGTGAGAAACGATAGGGCCGGGTCAAAAAACTCACAAGCCGGCGGATTCTGGCGCTGTTGTAGGCAAGATCGTCAGCTGATGTAGCCGTCCTACACAGCCTCATGAACTACTCATTCTCCAGCACGAACGCTTCGACAATGTGTTCGATTACCGCCCTGACCCGCGCGGTATGGCGCAAATCCGCGTGGGTCACCAGCCACACTTCATAAGGCAACGGCCGCGTGCGCTCCGGCCACAGCCTGACCAGGCCATCGCGCTCGCCCATGTAGATCGGGATTTCTCCTACACCCAGCCCGGCGGCTATCGAGCGTCGTACCAGCAGGCTGGAGCTCAGACCGGCGACGATCCGCCCGCGAGTCACGGGTTCGGTCACCAGTGTCAGGTCCTTGTTGCCTTGCAGATACGGTTGGTACACCACCAGATCATGGCCCTCGAACGCACTGCCCGGCGCCGGCACGCCATGGCTGTCGACATAGGCCTGCGAGGCGAACAACCCCACCGGCCAACGCGCGATGCGCCGGGCAATCAGGTCCGGGTTATCCGGACGGGTGTTGCGCACGGCGATGTCCGCTTCACGTTTGGCCAGGCTGAGGATCTGTGTGGAGGCATCCAGGTGCACACGCACGTCCGGATGCTGTTCGTGCAATTGCGCGATGGCCGGAATCAGGAAATCGATGGCCAGCGAATCGGTGGTGCTGACACGCACACTGCCCGTCAGGCGGTCGTCCAGGCCCTGGATACGCCGCTCCAGCTCCAGCGCCGAATACTCCATTTTTTCCACCGACTTGAGCGCGGCTTCACCGACGGCCGTCAGCGCATAGCCCTCGGAGGTGCGCAGGAACAAGGTCGCGCCCAGCGACTTTTCCAGTGCCGTGATGCGTCGCCCCACCGTCGCTTGATCCACGCCCAGCACACGCGCGGCGCCGCGCAATGTCGACTCGCGGCAAACTGCAAGAAATACCCGTGCGTCATCCCAATTCATACCGTTCTCCATTGATGCATAAACGCATCACAACCACGCAAACTCGCTGCGTTATCGCAGCAACGATAGCCGATATGCTGGGCGCCATAAACTTTCCTGGAATTGCCGCCATGCGCACTTCAACTGCTTCGCCCGAACGCCCAGACACGAATGTCTGGCTGGCGATCTTCGCCGGACTCTGCGCCAGCCTGGTCAGCATCGGTCTCGCGCGCTTCGCCTACACACCGCTGATCCCTTCGCTGATTCAGGCGCAGTGGTTTTCTGCCCATGATGTGGTCTATCTCGGCGCGGCCAACCTGGTCGGTTACCTGATCGGCGCCCTCCTCGGTCGCCCGCTGGCACACCGGTTCACTCAGAAAAACGCCTTGCGACTGATGATGCTGGCGGTGACCGTGGCGTTTTTTGCCTGTGCATACCCGGTGTCGGTGAGCTGGTATTTCGGCTGGCGCCTGCTGTCGGGAATCGCGGGCGGCGCAATCATGGTGCTGGTTGCCGCGACCGTGCTGCCCCACGTACCGGTCGCGCGCAAAGGCATGGCCAGCGGAGCGATTTTCCTCGGCATCGGTCTGGGCATCGCAGGCTCGGGCACGATCGTTCCGCTGCTGTTGAGTCTGGGTTTGCAAGCGACGTGGCTGGGATTGGGCGTGCTGTCGCTGGCACTGACGGCATTGAGCTGGTTCGGCTGGCCCTCGGAGCTGTCCCATGCAACCCCCGCAACGGTTCAGGTGGAACCGGTCGAGCCGACACCGCCTGCTGTTTATCTGTTGTTTGCCCAATACGCGTTCATGGCCGCCGGGCTGGTGCCGGCCATGGTTTTTCTGGTGGATTACGTCGCCCGTGGACTGGGCGCCGGGGCGCACGTCGGCGCGCTGGTCTGGGTCATGTATGGTTTGGGCGCTATCGTCGGCCCGGTGAGTTATGGCTTTCTCGCCGATCATCTCGGTGCGCGGACCGGCATTCGTCTGGTGCTGGTGGTGCAGGCAATTACCCTAGGCATGCTGGCCATTTCGCATTCTTTCCTGGCGCTGGCACTGATGGCAGTGATCCTCGGCTCCTTTCCACCGGGCATCGTACCGCTGGCGTTGGCCCGGGTGCATGAGCTGGTGCCGGATCATCATCGCCAACAAGTGGCGTGGAGCCGTGCCACGGTGTCGTTCGCCACGTTTCAGGCGCTGGCCGGCTTTGCCTATTCGGCGCTGTTCAACGCCACGGGAGGACAGCACGTGCTGCTCTTCGTGATTGCCGGTGGCGCCATCGTGATCGCGCTGATACTTGAGCACGCCATGAAACTGCTGCCTTCCTCCATCGAACAACGCTGCTGCACCCAATGAGGGGAATCATTGCGCCCTGACTGAGCTCCCATCTACTGATCACTTGTTTCAAGAGGAATCGAAAATGACACTACCCACTGAAATGACCCGCATCGAAATTACCGAACCGGGCGGGCCCGAGGTCCTGCAATCCCGACGCGTCCCGCTGCCGGTCGCCGCGGAAGGCGAAATACTGATCCGCGTGCACGCCGCCGGCATCAATCGCCCGGACGCCCTGCAACGCGCCGGCAAATACCCGATGAAGCCCGGCATGAACCCGATTCCTGGCCTTGAAGTGGCCGGCGAGGTTGTGGCGATTGGCAGCGGTGTCAATACATTCGCGGTCGGTGAGCGAGTCTGCGCGTTGACCAATGGCGGAGGTTACGCCGAGTACTGCACGGTCCCGGCCGGCCAGGCCCTGCCAATCCCCGATGGGCTGGACTGGATTCAGGCAGCAGCAATTCCGGAAACCTTTTTCACGGTGTGGGCCAATCTGTTCGGCCTCGGCCTCGGCGGCGCCAGCCGTGGCCAGCGCGCCCTGATCCACGGCGGCACCAGCGGCATCGGCACCACCGCATTGATGCTGTGCCGCGAGTTTGGCATCGAAGCTTTCGCCACGGCCGGCAGCGCGGACAAATGCGCAGCGATCCGCAATTTGGGCGGCGAACCGATCAACTACCGGGAACAGGATTTCGCGGCGGTCATCGCCGAGAAGACCGCCGGCCAAGGCGTGAATGTGATCCTCGACATCATGGGCGGCTCGTACCTCAACGGGAACATCAGCGCCTTGGGGATGGATGGGCGGTTGGTGATGCTCGGCTTCCTCGGTGGCGCGCGGGCCAATGACATCAATCTGCTGGCCATCCTTGGCAAGCGTGCGGTGGTCACCGGTTCCCTCCTGCGCGCCCGCACTTCAGCAGAAAAGGCTGCCATCGCCGATCAATTGCGCGAACACGTCTGGCCGGTGCTAGCCGCCGGGCGCTGCCTGCCGATCATCGACAAGGTCTATCCGCTGGCCGACGCAGCCAAGGCCCATGCGCACATGGAAGCGGGCGACCACATCGGCAAGATCGTGCTGAAGATCGACTGAATCGTTGCAGCATTTTGTAATCGTTGCAGGCGTGCGGTGGTCGAAAATGTCACGCGCGGGTCAAGGCATCTGGTAAAAAGCGTTCTTTGTCCACGCCGTGGTGAAACGTTTAATGTTCCTTGCCTTCATGACCCGACTTCGACGCCGCCGTCTGGCGTTCGCCTGCATGGCTGCCCTGATCATTGGCGTGCCGGCGAGTTGTGCCGTGCTGGAACACACCGAACGCAAACTCTTGTTTCGCATCGAACCGGGCACCGCCGGCTGGTATCACGGATTGCCCGGCAGCGTTCAGGAACTCGATCTGCAACCGAAAAGCTTCAAGGCCGGGCAAAACATTCACGCCTGGTGGTGGCCGGCGGAACGCGCCGATGCACCGGCCATCCTTTATCTGCACGGCGTACGCTGGAACCTCACAGGGCAACTGTTCCGTATCGAGCAACTGCGTGCGGCAGGTTATTCGGTACTGGCCATCGACTATCGCGGCTTCGGCCAAAGCCATGGCGATCTGCCGTCGGAAAGCACGGTTTACGAGGATGCCCGGGTGGCCTGGGAACGCTTCCAGCTGTTGCAGCCCGATCCAAACAAACGCCTGATCTACGGGCACTCGCTGGGGGGCGCGGTCGCCATCGATCTGGCTGCCGAACTCGGACGCGATGCCGCCAGAAATCACACCCCACCGCCCGTGCGGGGACTGGTCATCGAATCCACATTCACCTCATTGGCGGATGTCGCGGCGGCAGTGGCCAACACCTCCCTTCCAGTCCGTTGGTTGCTGTCGCAGAAATTCGACTCCATCGACAAGATCGCCGAGATCCACATGCCGTTGCTGGTGGTGCACGGACTGGCCGACGCATTCGTGCCGTCACGCTTCAGCGAGCAACTGTTCGCCGCCGCCCGGCAACCGAAACGCCTGCTGCTGGTGCCCGGCGCAACGCACAACAACAGCATGGCGCTGGGGGGACAGAACTATCGCAAGGCGATCGATGCGCTGATGCAAACCCGACCTGCCGCCCGGGTGGCAGGCGCAGCGGTACAGAAGAACCCACGCGACTCCTGACGCCCTCCCAACAAGACCATCGGTCACCCTGAACAGAAATTCTTGCAGCATCGGCTGGCAATCCGGCGTTCTAACGCTTTGCTGGATGGAGTCAATCCATGATGCTGCTTCGGCACACCCGGCCGCGCAGCGTTCCACTGCCTATTCGGGAGTACCACCATGAAAATCAACCCGTACCTGATCTTCAACGGCGACTGCCGCGCAGCCTTCACGTTTTACGAGCAATGCCTGCAAGGCAAACTCGAAGCGATGATGACCTTCGGCGAAACCCCAGCCGCCGAACATGTGCCCAAAGAGCATCACGACCTGATCATCCACACCTGCCTGAAAGTCGGCGATCAGATGCTCATGGCTTCGGACACCACACCCGACCGCCCCACCCAAGGCATGAGCGGTTGCTCGATTTCCCTGAATGTCGACAGCATCGCCGAGGCCGAACGGGTGTTTAACGCCCTGGCCAGGGACGGTCGCGTCGACATGCCATTGGAAGCCACCTTCTGGGCCGCGCGCTTCGGCATGCTGGTGGATCGTTTTGGCGTGTCGTGGATGGTCAATTGCGAAAGTGACAAGTGACGCTGCCAGTGCGCCGAACATGAAAAAGCCCGACCTCTTCAGGTCGGGCTTTTGCGTTCAACGCTGGGCCAGCTCGTGCCGAACGCACTGTTCGTAATAGGTCTGCTTGACGGCCGCCGGCTTGAGCCGCGACGCGCTGTCGTAAGTCTGCTCGGTAATGCCCATGGCTGTCATGCGCATCCACGGTTGCTGGAACTTGCGCGCCTGCAAGCGCTTGCGCGCACCATACAGTGAAATCCCTGATAGCTTCGACTGTTGCGCGCCGGCTGCGATGTCCGAACCCCAGGTACACGCAAAACGATGGCTCTTGCTCAGTTCCCTGGCCTGGGCCTCCACCGCGAACAAAGCGAGGGAAAGCGTTGCTACGGTGATGACAATCGTCCGCATATGGCCCACCTAACCTTTTGAAAAAAGGCGAGTTTGCCGGGATTGGAAACATTCGGGGGCCAGCAATTTGCCGCCTATTGCAGCCATGCTGGAGCGAAGGCTTTCCACAAAAGATGCACGGCTACACAACCATCCGTCTCCCACCTCTCCCGCCCGTCAGCCGCTCGGCACTTTGTTTCGCCTCTCATTTTCCAAAGTACATCCACCCGACGCGGAAGCCCTCATGATGAACATATCCATTGCAGCCCTCCTGCTTGGAGGCTTTTTGTCTGCAAGCGCCCCTCTCGCCGTGGCGGGAAGTACCGTTCCGCCTTCTGCCATTCCCGGGGTCAACCAGGGTGGAACCGAATCCAAGGAGGAAAAGGCCGACAAAAAGGGTGAAGAAGCATCGGGGTCGAACTCTGGTGCAGAGACCCACGAGACAGAGAAAGATGCGCAAACATCCAGCGGTTCAAAAGATGGTATGGAAAAAAAGAAACCTTGAATGACTTTGCCGCCACCTCCGGCAAAGCAAGCCATTTTCGCGGACACAAAAAAAAGCCGATCTGATATCGGCTTGAGTGTCTGACTCTATTGAAGAGGAACCATGATCCCACTCCTAAAGTCCCTGCGCATGAAAAAGCCCAACTCGCTAAAGTTGGGCTAAGTCATTGAATTATATGGTCGGGACGGAGTGATTCGAACACTCGACCCCTAGCACCCCATGCTAGTGCGCTACCGGACTGCGCTACGCCCCGACTAGGTTTGAAACTCGCTCTCCATCTCGAAGAACGCTCAAGAATATATCGCAAGCTTTTGAAAACTGGAAGTATTTAAAAGCAGGAAATTATTTCTTGAGAACCACCAGAACATCTTCGAGCTCGGCGATCATCTGGCGGATCATTTGCTTGTATTGGGTGGTGTCGTCTTTAGCTTCATCGCCGGACAGACGCAGGCGCGCGCCGCCGATGGTGAACCCCTGATCGTAAAGGAGCGCGCGGATCTGCCGGATCATCAGCACGTCCTGGCGCTGATAATACCGGCGGTTTCCGCGGCGTTTGACGGGGTTGAGCTGAGGAAACTCCTGTTCCCAGTAGCGCAGCACGTGTGGTTTTACCGCACACAGCTCGCTGACTTCACCAATGGTGAAGTAGCGTTTGCCCGGGATGACGGGGAGTTCGTCGTTATGACTTGGTTCCAGCATAAGCCTCAACTCGGGCCTTCAACTTCTGCCCTGGACGAAAGGTGACCACACGGCGAGCCGTGATCGGGATTTCTTCCCCCGTTTTCGGGTTGCGGCCAGGCCGCTGGCGTTTGTCCCGAAGGTCGAAATTGCCGAAACCCGACAATTTGACCTGCTCGTTGTCTTCAAGAGCGTGCCTGATTTCCTCGAAAAACAGTTCAACCAATTCCTTGGCTTCCCGCTTGTTCAGGCCCAGCTCTTCATACAGACGTTCCGCCATCTCAGCTTTCGTCAAAGCCCCCATACGTCACTTCCTTAACGTGGCGTTCAACCTTTGTTCGAGCGAGGTGAGGATATTTTGCGTCGTCGAATTCACCTCATCGTCATTAAGAGTGCGCGATGGATGCTGCCAGGTCAAGCCGACTGCAAGGCTTTTTCTATCAGGATCAATGCCTTTACCCTGATACACGTCAAATAGCCTGAGGTCTGTCAGCCATTCGCCTGCATTTTCACGGATTACGTCCAGTACAGCCGAGGCTGCGACGTCTTTGTGCGCAATCAGTGCCAGGTCACGACGCACTTCAGGAAAGCGCGACAACTCGTGGAATTTCGGCATTTTACCCAGAGCGACTTCAGCCAGGATCAGTTCGAAGACAAAGACCGGACGGTCGAGACCCAGGGATTTCGACAGCTCAGGGTGAATCGCGCCGATAAAGCCGACTTCACGCCCTTCCCGCTCGATGCGTGCGGTTTGGCCTGGATGCAGCGCAGGATGTTTGCCCGGTGCAAAAGTGAACTGATCCAGCGCACCGGCAAAGCCCAGCACCGCCTCTACGTCAGCCTTGACGTCGAAGAAATCGACGGTATCGCGACCTTGCGCCCAACCTTCCGGCAGACGGCTGCCGCACACCACACCAGCGATCATCGGCTCTTGCTTCAGACCGTCCAGCTGACCGACAAAGCGCAGGCCGCTCTCGAACAGACGAACACGATCCTGCTGACGGTTGAGGTTGTGCTGCAACGCCTTGACCAGACCCGGCCAAAGCGACGAACGCATGGCAGCCATGTCATTGGAGATCGGGTTCGCCAACAACAGCGGCTCGACGCCCGGGTTGAAGAGCTCGAATTGCTTCGGATCGATGAAGCTGTAAGTGATTGCTTCCTGATAGCCACGAGCGACCAGCAGACGACGCAGCTCCGGCAGATCGCTACGCGCTTCAGCCTTGGCTTGTGGCGCCAGACGAGCTTGCGGATAACGAACCGGCAGGCGGTTGTAACCGTACAGACGCGCCAGCTCTTCGATCAGATCGACTTCCAGGCTGATATCGAAGCGGTGGCTCGGCACTTCTACGCGCCACTGCCCTGCTCCATCTGCAGAAACCTTCAGACCCAAAGCATTGAGCAGTCGCTCGACTTCGGCCGAATCCATTTCCATGCCCAGCATCTGGGTGATGCGCTGCGCACGCAGGGTGATCGGCGCGATCGACGGCAGATGCTGCTCGCTGACGGTCTCGATGATCGGGCCGGCTTCGCCACCGGTGATTTCCAGCAGCAGACCAGTGGCGCGCTCCATGGCTTCACGCGCCAGTTGCCAGTCCACACCACGCTCATAGCGGTGCGAAGCATCGGTGTGCAGGCCGTACGAGCGCGCCTTGCCCGCCACAGCGATCTGGTCGAAAAACGCACTTTCAAGGAATACGTCGCGAGTGGTCGCGGATACACCGCTGTGCTCGCCACCCATCACACCGGCAATGGCCAGAGCGCGAGTGTGGTCGGCGATCACCAGCGTATCGCTGCGCAGGCTGACTTCCTGACCGTCGAGCAGCACGAGCTTCTCGCCCTCTTCCGCCATGCGCACACGGATGCCGCCATTGATTTCGGCGAGATCGAAAGCGTGCAGCGGCTGACCCAGCTCGAGCATCACGTAGTTGGTGATGTCGACGGCGGCGTCGATGCTGCGGACTTCGGCGCGACGCAGACGCTCAACCATCCACAGCGGCGTCGGCCTGGACAGGTCAACGTTGCGGATGACACGGCCCAGATAACGCGGGCAGGCAGCAGGTGCCAGGACTTCAACCGAGCGCACTTCGTCGTGCACCGCCGCAACGGTCATCACCACCGGGCGAGTGACCGGAGCGTCGTACAGCGCACCGACTTCACGGGCCAGACCGGCCAGGGACAGGCAGTCGCCGCGGTTCGGAGTCAGATCGACTTCGATGCTGGCATCTTCCAGGTCCAGATAAACACGGAAGTCTTCGCCTACCGGCGCATCGGCCGGCAGCTCCATCAGACCGTCATTGCCTTCACCGACCTGCAGCTCGGATTGCGAGCACAGCATGCCGTTGGACTCGACGCCGCGCAGCTTGGCCTTCTTGATCTTGAAGTCGCCCGGCAGCTCGGCACCGATCATCGCGAACGGAATCTTCAGGCCCGGACGCACGTTTGGCGCACCGCACACGACCTGGAAGGTTTCCGCGCCGTTGCTGACCCGGCACACGCGCAACTTGTCGGCATCGGGATGCTGCTCGGTGCTCAGCACCTCGCCCACCACCACGCCACTGAAAACACCGGCGGCCGGCGTAACGCTATCGACCTCAAGACCGGCCATCGACAGACGGGCAACCAGCGCGTCGCGATCTACCTGCGGGCTGACCCAGCCACGCAGCCATTGTTCACTGAATTTCATCCTGCTCTCCTAAGAATTCGTTACGACTAGCGAAATTGCGCGAGGAACCGCAAGTCGTTGTCGAAGAACAGACGCAAGTCGTTCACGCCGTAACGCAGCATGGCCAGACGCTCAACGCCCATGCCGAAGGCAAAGCCCGAGAACTCTTCCGGGTCGATCCCGGACATGCGCAGCACGTTCGGGTGAACCATGCCGCAGCCCATCACTTCCAGCCAGCCAGTCTGTTTGCAGACGCGGCAGCCTTTACCGCTGCACATCACGCATTCCATGTCGACTTCGGCGGAAGGCTCGGTGAACGGGAAGTACGAGGGACGGAAACGCACGGCCAGTTCTTTTTCGAAGAACACACGCAGGAATTCTTCGATCGTGCCTTTGAGGTCGGCGAAGTTGATATCACGATCGACCAGCAGGCCTTCAACCTGGTGGAACATCGGCGAGTGGGTGATATCGGAGTCGCTGCGATACACACGGCCTGGGCAAACGATGCGGATCGGCGGCTTTTTCGATTCCATGGTGCGGACCTGTACCGGCGAGGTATGGGTGCGCAGCAACATGTTGGCATTGAAATAGAAGGTGTCATGCATCGACCGGGCCGGGTGATGACCTGGGATGTTGAGCGCCTCGAAATTGTGATAGTCGTCTTCGACCTCAGGGCCTTCGGCAATGCCGTAGCCGATATGGGTGAAGAAGTGCTCGATACGTTCCAGAGTCCGGGTTACCGGATGCAGACCACCAGAGGTCTGACCGCGGCCCGGCAGGGTCACGTCAATGGATTCGGCAGACAGTTTGGCAGCCAGTTCGGCTTCCTCAAACAGAGCCATGCGCGCATTGAGAACGCCTGTGACACGTTCCTTGGCAACGTTGATCAGCGCACCGACCTGCGGACGCTCTTCTGCCGGCAAATTCCCCAGGGTCTTCATCACCTGAGTCAATTCACCCTTTTTGCCAAGGTATTGAACCCGGATTTGCTCCAGGGCATTGATATCTTCAGCGCTTTGCACAGCCTTTAGTGCTTGAGCGACCAGCGCATCCAGGTTTTCCATGTACAGACTCCAGATACAAAATAGGGGAAGAGCTTGAAGGCTCTTCCCCTATTTATGACGTTTAACACCTGACCCCACAGAGGTGAGGCCGGGTGACTGTCGGGGGTACTTAAGCCAAGGTGGCTTTAGCTTTCTCGACAATCGCAGCAAACGCCGCTTTTTCGTTCACTGCCAGATCAGCCAGAACCTTACGGTCGATCTCGATGGACGCTTTTTTCAGGCCAGCGATGAAACGGCTGTAGGACAGACCGTTAACACGAGCACCAGCGTTGATACGAGCGATCCACAGAGCGCGGAACTGACGTTTTTTCTGACGACGGTCACGGTAGGCGTATTGGCCTGCCTTGATTACCGCTTGCTTGGCAACACGGAATACGCGGGAGCGTGCGCCGTAGTAGCCTTTAGCAAGTTTCAGAATTTTTTTGTGACGTTTACGGGCAATGACGCCACGCTTTACACGAGCCATGAGTTACTTCCTCTATTCTTGATCCAAAAATTAACGAAGGCGCAGCATGCGCTCGACTTTTGCCACGTCAGACGGATGCAGCAAGCTGCTACCGCGCAGTTGACGCTTACGCTTGGTCGACATTTTGGTCAGGATGTGGCTCTTGAAAGCGTGCTTGTGCTTGATACCGTTAGCAGTTTTCAGAAACCGCTTAGCAGCACCACTTTTGGTTTTCATCTTTGGCATGTTCGGATACTCCGCATTCAGTTGATAAACATAATCAGAAGGCCTGCCGTGCCCTGTTGATTACTTCTTCTTTTTCGGGGCGATGACCATGATCAGCTGGCGTCCTTCCATCTTAGGATGCTGTTCGACCGAACCGTACTCGAGCAGGTCTTGTTCAACCCGCTTGAGGAGTTCCATCCCCAGCTCCTGGTGGGCCATCTCACGGCCGCGGAATCGCAAGGATACCTTAGCCCTGTCCCCGTCACTCAGGAAACGTACCAGGTTGCGCAGTTTTACCTGGTAATCCCCTTCCTCCGTCCCTGGACGAAACTTGATTTCTTTTACCTGAATCTGCTTCTGGTTCTTCTTCGCCGCAGCAATCTGCTTCTTCTTTTCGAAGATCGATTTGCCGTAGTCCATCACACGGCAAACCGGTGGGACTGCGTCGGCAGAGATTTCTACCAGATCAAGCTTTGCTTCTTCAGCAATACGAAGCGCTTCATCAATCGAGACGATGCCAATCTGCTCGCCATCAGCGCCAATTAACCGAACCTCGCGTGCCGAGATATTCTCGTTGATCGGGGCTTTCGGTGCAGCTCGTTTATCTTGTCTCATTTCACGCTTAATAATAATTACTCCGAATCTGGGCGACCACGCCGGGAAACCGCTTGCGCGAGAAACTCAGCGAACTGGGCGACGGGCATCGAGCCCAGGTCAGCACCTTCACGAGTACGCACAGCGACAGTCTGCATCTCGACTTCCTTATCCCCAATAACCAAGAGATATGGAACCTTGAGCAAAGTATGCTCGCGGATTTTAAAGCCGATCTTTTCATTTCTCAAGTCAGACTTGGCACGAAACCCGCTTTCGTTGAGAGTTTTTTCGACCTGAGCGACGAAATCTGCCTGTTTATCAGTGATATTCATGATCACTGCCTGGGTTGGCGCCAGCCACGCAGGGAATGCACCTTCGTAGTGCTCGATCAGAATCCCGACGAAACGCTCGAACGAACCGAGGATCGCACGGTGCAACATCACCGGATGCTTGCGGCTGTTGTCTTCGGAGACGTATTCGGCTCCCAGACGTACAGGCAGGTTGAAATCGAGCTGCAAGGTACCACACTGCCACACGCGGCCGAGGCAATCTTTCAGCGAGAATTCGATCTTCGGACCGTAGAACGCACCCTCACCCGGCTGCAGATCGTACGGCAGACCAGCGCTATCAAGGGCTGCAGCCAGGGCCGCTTCGGCGCGATCCCACAGCTCGTCGGAACCGACACGCTTTTCCGGACGAGTGGACAGCTTCATCTCGACATCGGTAAAGCCGAAGTCGCGATAAACATCCATGGTCAGCTTGATGAAGGCAGCGGACTCAGCCTGCATCTGCTCTTCGGTGCAGAAAATGTGGGCGTCATCCTGAGTGAACGCACGCACACGCATGATTCCGTGCAGCGCACCCGATGGCTCGTTACGGTGGCAGGCACCGAACTCGGCCAAGCGCATCGGCAGCTCGCGGTAGCTCTTCAGGCCTTGGTTGAACACTTGCACATGGCAAGGGCAGTTCATCGGCTTGATCGCGTAGTCGCGGCTTTCCGACTCAGTAGTGAACATGTTGTCGGCGTAGTTGGCCCAATGCCCGGATTTTTCCCACAGGCTACGGTCAACGACTTGCGGAGTCTTGATTTCAAGATACCCGTTGTCTCGCTGCACCTTGCGCATGTACTGCTCGAGTACCTGGTACAGCGTCCAGCCATTCGGGTGCCAGAACACCATGCCCGGCGCTTCTTCCTGGGTGTGGAACAGGCCCAGGCGTTTGCCGATCTTGCGGTGATCGCGCTTTTCAGCTTCTTCAATGCGCTGGATGTACGCCGCCAGCTGCTTCTTGTCTGCCCAGGCAGTGCCATAAACGCGCTGCAATTGCTCGTTCTTGGCATCACCGCGCCAGTAGGCGCCGGACAGCTTGGTCAATTTGAAGGATTTCAGGAAGCGGGTGTTCGGCACGTGCGGACCACGGCACATGTCGACGTATTCTTCGTGATAGTACAGGCCCATGGCCTGCTCGTTCGGCATGTCTTCGACCAGACGCAGCTTGTAGTCTTCGCCACGGGCCTTGAACACTTCGATAACTTCTGCACGCGGAGTGACTTTCTTGATGACGTCATATTCTGTATCGATCAGCTGTTGCATGCGCTGTTCGATGGCCGCCATGTCGTCCGGGGTAAAAGGACGCTCGAAGGCGATATCGTAATAGAAGCCTTCGTCGATAACCGGCCCGATGACCATTTTCGCAGTCGGGTACAACTGCTTGACCGCATGGCCGACCAGGTGGGCACAAGAGTGGCGAATGATTTCCAGCCCCTCTTCATCCTTTGGCGTGATGATTTGCAGCGTCGCGTCGCTGTCGATGATGTCGCAGGCGTCGACCAGCTTGCCGTTGACCTTGCCGGCCACGGTGGCCTTGGCCAGACCTGCACCAATGGATGCGGCGACCTCGGCTACGGAAACCGGGTGATCGAATGAACGTTGACTGCCGTCGGGAAGAGTAATAGTTGGCATGGCGCCTCCTCTCCTAGTGGTGACCCCTACCAAAGGTCACGTGGGTTGGGATGAGCCAGTACAAGATCCGATCCAGGCCATTCAATGACGAACGCCTGCCTTACAGCGGCAGGAGCCTTGCGGCCAACCGGAAAACCGAACCAGAGTGACTGGGATTCAAATCAGAAAATTCGTACATTGCCGCCACCGGGACTGAAGGTCATCCGGAGCCTGCGAACGCCCGAGTCGGCCATGCTAGCACAGATGAACGGTCACACACGCACTCTGGTTTTACCGGCAGGCAAATCGTCAGTTTTATGCCAGAGTGATGAACTTGATCGGCCACTCAGCCATCAGATAACAAGACATCGACCCACAAGGAGCATCCTCGTATGCGTCTGAACACCCTATTCGCCGCAGTCGTACCTTTAGTTCTCCTGTTGCCGCTGAGCGCGCAGGCTGCCTGGCCGAAAGGCGTCAAAGAGCAATACATGAACGACTGCACAAAAGCGGCCAGCCAAAGCGTCAACCCGACCGTTGCCAAACAACACTGCACTTGCGGTGCTGATGTCCTGGAGAAGAAATTTACCACCCAGGAAATCTCTCAGCTGATGGACAAGAACACCCCGCCGAGCGGTGACCTGGGTCAGCGCGCGCTGAAGGAAATCTCGGTTTGCCGAGTGCAGAAATAGACCCTGGCGAGCGAAATTACGGGCATTCGGCGTGCACAAAACGGCCAGAATGCCCCCGAATCCGATATTTTATGCAGGTTTTATAGCTTTTTTTACACCCCGCCGAATCGGCTAAAAGCCTCTGAAACCGGGGGTTACAGACATTCAAACTGTCGAAGCGTCTGCAATATGAAAGCAAACAGCACGTCCGGGGGGCTACCAAAGCGAACATTTCGACTATGATACCCCGGTGTGCCCAGTTGGCCTGAGCAGCACAGTACTACTGAAAATATATGTTTCTTGGAGATACACCATGTCTAATCGCCAAACCGGCACCGTTAAATGGTTCAACGATGAAAAAGGCTTCGGCTTCATCACTCCTCAAGGTGGCGGTGACGACCTGTTCGTACACTTCAAAGCTATCGAAACTGACGGTTTCAAAAGCCTGAAAGAAGGCCAGACCGTTTCCTTCGTGGCTGAGAAAGGCCAAAAGGGTATGCAAGCTGCACAAGTTCGCCCAGAGTAATTTCCAGGCGCACTAAAAAAACCCCGTCCATGTGACGGGGTTTTTTATGGGTGAAACAAAAGCCCGGAAGGCTCAGCCACAGTTAACGCGAGTGACCGTCAGGTTCTGATCAGTATTCAGGTTGAGGCGATCGGAACGGTACTCCAAAGTAATCATGTCATTAGGCTTGAGGAACCGGGCGTTCTGCGCTCCGGCTTTTTTACGGGCCTGCTCCAACAACTCCGGCGAAGCTTTCTTGCCGAGAGCGAACTCCGCAGCTGACGCCTCACAACGACCATGTCCGGCCTCAGTCGCCACGGGATCCTTCTGCGACTCGCTGGAGGTCGTAGTGCAACCACCCAATAGAGCAACGGCCATCAGTGCACCCAGTGACGCGAACTTCCAAGGCATTGAAGCCTCCTTATTTCAATTTTGAGCAGAGATCGTGCGACCGCCAATATGGCGTTTGGTTTCACGGTGAGTGCTATCACCCTGCCCCACGATCGGAAAAACGCCGAGTGTGCCTGAGCAATGCCTGAAGCATCACCCCGCAAAACGTCACTGAATATTAATGACGCTCAATAGACATCAATGTAGTCATAGGGCGGATTCGGCCAGTTGTCCTTGAGCGCATTGAAGATCTGCATGACCCAGACCTCGTCGCTGGCCGCGACATTTCCCACGTATCCCGAGCCTTTTGCCCAAGTCTCCAGGCGAAACAGCAGGCCATCGATGTCCTGACCACCAGTGACGCCCGAAGAGATATAAGCGATCCCGCCTTTGGTTACGCGCAGTTGGGTGTGCTCGTCATCACTGGCTGACGCCAGCATCCGGCGCACGGCATCAAGGGTCAGGCCGTCGGGGCTATTCAAATCGATCTGCACAGCGCAATCCTTGTTTGTTGCGGAAACGACCAAGTGTCGCATAGCCCTGCGCTCATGCCTAAGTCGCAGTGCCAAACGCTCGGCAAAGTGGTTAACTCAAAGCTCCGATCCCGTGACCGAGCTCTGCCATGACCACCGTAAGCATTACCGCCGACATCAAGGCCACCTGGCCACAAGGGCACAGCTCTTACAGTCCGGGCAGCCCGGAGGAGTTGGCATTGATCAGCATCGACTTGCTGGTGAAGACATTGGGAACACAGGGCGCGCAATCGTTCATTGCCCAGCTGTTCGAGAAGTATCCCGATGAATTCAAAGGGACATCGGACACCGAGAGGGAGTAAAAGCCCGCAAGCTGGCACTTGCGGGCGTATGGCTTACTTCAGGCGCTTCAGGCGCTCGGTCAGCAGATCGAAGAAGCCTTGGGCGTCGCCGTTCTCCACCCAGAAGGCGTTCTTCGGTGCCTTCAGGCCGTCATACCAGTCGACAATGGTCTGGCCGAACGTCGGACCTTCACGGCTGTCGACCACCACATTCACCGAACGCCCGGTGAAGAGTTCAGGCTTGAGCAGATAAGCCACGACGGTAGCGTCATGCACCGGACCACCCGGAATGCCGTAGTGCTCCATATCCCCTTTGATGTACTCGTTGAGGATGTCGCCGACAATCTTGCTCGCATTGTTGTTCAGCGCCGCAATCTGCTTCAGGCGTGCATCGCTGGTCAGGATCTTGTGGGTCACGTCCAGCGGCAGGTAAGTCAGTTTCACGCCACTTTTGAGCACCACCTCCGCTGCTTGCGGATCGGCGTACAGGTTGAATTCGGCCACCGGCGTGATGTTGCCGCCATTGAAGTGGGCGCCACCCATGATCACCACTTCCTTGATCCCCTGAACAATCTCCGGCTCCTGAATCAGCGCCAAGGCCAGGTTGGTCTGCGGACCGAGCATCGCGATAGTGATGCTGTGCGGCTTGGCTTTTTTCAGGGTGTCGATCAGATAGTTGACCGCATTGCCTTCGGCCAGACCCTTTTTCGGCTCATGCACGGTGACACCCGACAGGCCTTCCTTGCCATGAATGTTTTCGGCGTAGATCGGCGTACGCAACAGCGGTTTCGGCGCACCGGCGTACACCGGAATCTCTTCCCGCCCCGCCCACTCACGGGCCAAACGCGCATTGCGCGAAGTCTTGTCCAGACGCACGTTGCCGGCCACGGTGGTCAACGCGCGAATGTTCAGTTCCTCCGGGGAGGCCAGGGCAAACAACAGGGCGACCACGTCGTCGGCGCCCGGATCGGTGTCGATGATCAGGTCGATCTTTTCCGCCGCTTGGGCGCCGGTCGCGGTTATCACGGACAAAAGCAGCAGACTCCGAATCAATTGATGCATTTTTTGAGCATAGCGGTGCATGGCGCATTCCTTGTGCAGATGAAATCAAAAGGGGCGAACCCTGTTTAGAACGTAACTCCAGACACCAGCACGATGTTGCAGTACGGCTGGCATTCACCCGTACGAACAATCGCTCGTGCCTGTCGGCTGAGTACCTTGAATTGCTCGTGACTGAGCAGATCGCGCCGCCCGAGCGAGCCTTCGTCATTCAGCTCCTCCAGCGTGGACAGCGCAGTTGGTTGCTTGTCGAAAATCTCCTTGGCCAGCGCATGGCTTTCCACCTCCATCTCGCTGAGCACGACTTTCAGGGTGCTGACGAAATCCGGCACGCCGTGCGTCAGCGCCAGATCGATCAGTTCGACACCCGGCGGCACCGGCAAACCGGCGTCGCCGATCACGACCATGTCGCCGTGGCCAAGGGAGGCAACCAGCCGCGACAGGGCGACATTGAGCAAAGGAGTCTTTTTCATGCGGATTTGAATGCCTGTACGTCGGAGGTGGTGGGAATGGACGGCTGGGCGCCTGCCCGGGTAACCGACAGGGCCGCTGCGACTTGCCCGAAACGAATGGCCTCGTCCTCGGCTTTGCCGGCCGCCAGTGCAGCCGCGAATCCGCCGACAAAAGTATCCCCGGCGGCAGTGGTATCGACAGCCTTCACTTTGGGGGCAGGAAAATGCTGGTAACCCGTGCCATTGGCGAACAGTGAACCTTGAGCCCCCAGCGTGATGATGACCTTGCCAGCGCCCAGTGAAATCAGGTGCGCAGCGGCTTTTTCGGCGGTCTCCAGCGAATCCACCGCCAAACCACTGAGGGCAGCGGCCTCGCTCTCGTTGGGAATCAGGTAATCGATGGCGGCAAACCAGTCCGTCGGCAACGGACGACTGGCCGGCGCCGGGTTGAGGATGACCGTCTTGCCCAATTCACGCCCGCGCTTCAGCGCGTGGCCCACAGTCGCATCGGGGATTTCCAGCTGGCAGATGATCACGTCGGCCGCTTGCAACACGGCGTCGAACCGGTCAATGACCGCCGGGGTCATCGAGCCATTAGCACCGGCCACGATGACAATCGCGTTCTGACTGTTGTCATCGACCACGATCAGCGCCACGCCACTGGAATCCTCCACCACGCTGACCGCCTGACAATCGATCTGCTCAGCCAGCAACGCGTCGCGCAATTGCACGCCGTAGTCGTCGTTGCCGACACAGCCGATCATCGACACTTGCGCCCCCAGTCGCGCAGCGGCCACCGCCTGATTGGCGCCCTTGCCACCGGACACGGTCGCGAAGGAATGGCCGATCAGCGTCTCACCGCCCCGGGGCAAGCGCGGCGCCCGGGTGACCAGGTCCATGTTCAGGCTGCCTATTACCACTACATTTGCGGACATACATCATTACTCTTCAATTCGTTTCAGCGGTATTCGGTGAACACGCCGGACAGCGGTGCAGTCGACTCGCGCAGGACAATACTCGGCGTCACGATCCGCTGATCCGTCGCCAGACCCGGGGCGGCAATTCTTCGCAACAACACTTCCGCCGCCATTTCCCCCAACTGAAGGATCGACTGGCCCACGGTCGTCAGCGCTGGATACACGTAGCGACTCATCTGGATATCGTCGAAGCCGATCACCGAAAGTTCAGCGGGCACGCGCACGTTGCGCTCGGCCGCAGCCCGCAGCACACCGATGCCGATCATGTCGTTACCGGCGAAAATCGCGCTCGGCGGGTTGTGCTCAAGCAGGATCGAAGCCGCGTTATAACCGCCGGTGCTGGTGAAGTCGCTTTCCAGCATGCGCGACGGGGACACTTCAACCCCGGCCTCTTTCAGCGCTCGAGAAAAACCGGCCTGACGCATTTGCGCGACACTGGTACTGGCCGGACCACCGATCGTGGCGATATCGCGATGACCGAGCTCAAGCAGATGCCGTGTCGCGAGGTACGCGCCATATTCGTGATCGATGCGCACCAGGTCGGCATCCACGCCCTCGAGTCCACGGTCGACGATCACCATCGGCGTCTTCACGCCCGCCAGTCCTTGCGCCAGACCGCTGTCACCACCCGCAGAGGCGACGATCAGGCCGTCGATGCGTTTTTCCAGCAGGACCCGCAGATAGCTGCGCTGTTTGTCCGGGTTGTCGTCGGAGTTGCAGAGGATCACGCAGTAGCCGTTACGCTCGCAGTAGTCCTCGATCCCGCGCGCCAGCTCGGCGAAGTACGGGTTGAGACTGTTGGGAACCAGCAAACCGATGGTGGCGGTGGTTTTCGCTTTCAGCGAACGGGCCACGGCGCTCGGCACATAGTCGAGACTCTTGATCGCCGCCTCGACCTTGAGCCGCACCTCTTCGCTCACCGGTCGGGTCTTGTTTACTACGTGGGACACGGTCGTGTAGGAAATTCCTGCGAGTGCCGCCACATCCTTGATCGTTGCCATTTATCAGCCCCGTCGGCTTGCGCGTTGACTGCGATAGGTGTCGAGCACCACGGCGATCACGATCACCGCACCGGTGATGATGCGCTTGGTCGGCTCGGTCGCGCCAATCTGCGCCAGACCGGCCGCCAGCACCGAGATGATCAACACGCCGAAAAAGGTACTGATCACCGAACCACGTCCACCCATCAGGCTGGTACCGCCGATCACCACGGCAGCGATCACTTGCAGCTCAAGGCCGGAGCCGGCGTTCGGGTCGGCCGCTTCCAGCCGGGAAATCTGGAACAGCGCCGCAATGCCGGCGAGCAGTCCCATCAGACTGAACACCAGGATCTTGTAGGGCTTGGGATTGATCCCCGCCAGCCGCACCGCTTCTTCGTTGGTGCCGATACCGATCAGGTAGCGACCGAACACGGTACGGGTCAGAACGGCCTGGGCAACGAAAATGACCAGCAGGGCAATGATGAACGACGGCGAAATTCCAAAGGCGATCGGGTTCGACAGCCAGGCGAAGGAGTCACCGATGTACGCCGTGCGCGAACCGGTCATCTGATAGGCCAGGCCACGGGCCATTTCCAGCACACCGAGCGACACAATGAACGACGGAATTCGCCATGCCACGGTAATCGAGCCGGTAACCGTGCCGGCCAACGCCGCGACGGCCATACCCAGCAAGGCAGCCGGCAATACGCTCCAGCCCCAGCCAAGAATCGCCACGCTGACGGTGGATGCCGCGAGTGCCAACACCGAGCCTACCGACAGGTCAATCCCGCCGATGATCAGGACGAACGTCATGCCCACCGCCAGAACCATCAGGTCGGGAATCTGGTTGGCCAGGGTGCTGAAGGTGTTGTACGACAGGAAGTGGCTGCTCATGACCGAGAACAGCGCAATCATTGCCAGCAACGCGCCGGCCAGGCCCAGGTAAGTGCCGAGGCCGTAGAAATTGCCACTGGATTTGCCGGCGGAAGATGCAGTTTTCATGGGAGATCCCTAGGCGCTGCTTCGTTGAGCAACGCATCACGTTTCTGGTAGCCGGCGAACGCGGCGGCAAGCAAGTCGTCCTGGGTCCAGCTGTCGCGCTCGAACGTGTCGATCAGACGCCCTGCCGACAACACACCGATACGGTCGCAGATCAGCATCAGCTCGCGCAGATCGCTGGAGACCACCACCAGCGCTTTGCCCTGACGGGTCAGTTCGCCAAGCAGGTTATAAATGTCGAACTTGGCACCGACGTCGATACCGCGAGTCGGCTCGTCGAACAGCAGCACCGAACAGTCGCGCTCGAGCCAGCGACCGATCACCACCTTTTGCTGATTGCCGCCGGACAGCTCCGACACCAACTGCGTCGGGCTGGAACTGCGGATGCGCATGGCGTCGATCTGCCGCTGCGCGAGCTTCGTTTCATCGCCGTTGTTGACGAACCCGCCGCTGGAAATTTCCGGCATGTTACCCAAGGCAATGTTGGCGCTGATCGACTGACTCAGCAGCAGGCCTTCGCCCTTGCGATCCTCGGTGATCAAGGCGATGCCGTTGCGCACTGCATCAACTGGCGAGCGAATGCTTGCCGTTTTTGCCGGAGAACCGAGCGCCACCGTACCGCTGTCCGCGACGTCGGCGCCGAAGATCAACCGCAAAAGTTCGGTGCGCCCTGCCCCGATCAGACCCGAGATGCCAAAAATCTCACCGGTGCGCACTTCAAAGGACACGTCGCGAACTTTGTCAGAGCGGGTCAGGCCTTTGACCGTCAAGGCGGGCTCGCCGATATGACGAGCTCCCAGATCGATATGCTCGCCCAGCTCGCGACCGACCATCAGGGTGACGAGTTGCTCGCTGTTGTAATTGGCCATCGGCTCGACGCAAACCAGGTTGCCGTCGCGCAACACGGCAATGCGCTGTGCGACCCGGGCCAGTTCTTCGAGGCGGTGGGAGATGTAGATGATCGAGACGCCGCGCGCCTGCAACCGGGTGATTTGCTCGAACAACATCTCGACTTCGCGGGCGGTCAGCATCGCGGTCGGCTCGTCGAGAATCAGCACATGACAATCGCCGATCAGGTTACGGGCGATTTCGACCATTTGCTGGTGACCGATACCCAGCTCGCCGACCAGTGTGTCCGGGTCGATGGCATCAAGGCCGACTTGAGCCATGGCCTCGATGGCGGCCTTGCGCAGCTGCTTGCGGCTGATCCAGCCACCGTTGCTCGGCAGGTTGTCGAGAAACAGGTTTTCCGCCACGGAAAGCGTTGGCAGCAGATTGAGCTCTTGCATGACCATGCGCACACCCAGCTCTTCAGCCTGCGTGCGACTGCTGGGACGATATTCCTTGCCCTGGAACTGCATCTGGCCGGTGGTGGGTGTGACCAGCCCGCCAATGATCTTCGACAGGGTGCTTTTGCCGGCACCGTTCTCACCGGTCAGCGCCAGCACTTCACCGCGCATCAACGTCAGGTCGATGCCGGTCAGTACCGGTTGCGCATAGGTCTTGCCGATACCGCTGACCGAGAGGACAGCGTTCGGAGCGGAAACTGACATAAAAATCTCCATGCGCTCGCCCGGACGGACGAGCGCCGTTGTGTCGCCAAAGGACTTACTTGGTGACCAGCTCGACCGGCGTTTCGATCACGCCATTTGCACCACTGTCGACTTTCTCGCCCTTGATGATTTTCAGCGCGGTCTCGATACCAAACACCGCTTGCTTGGCGGCGTACTGGTCGGCAGTCGCCAGAACGCGGCCGTCCTTGAGCATCGGTTTGATGGCATTGATGTTGTCGTAACCGACAACCTGGACCTGACCGGCCTTGCCGGCAGCGCGCACAGCAGAAACGGCGCCTACGGCCATGCTGTCGTTACCGGCCAGCAGCGCCTTGACGTCCGGGTATTCGCTGAGAATCGAAGCGGCCACCTTGTTGCCCTTGTCGATTTCCCAATCACCGGACTGCAGGGAGACAACCTTGATCTGCGCAGCTTCCATCGCATCCTTGAAGCCAGCGGTACGCTGCTGGGCGTTGGTCGTCGTGGAGACGCCTTCAATGATGCCGACTTCGTCACCGGCCTTCAGTTGTTTGGCCAGGTACTCGCCCACCAGACGCGCGCCCTTGCGGTTGTCCGGGCCTACGAAAGGAACGCTGATGTTCTTGCTTTTGATCACAGCCGGATCGAGCTGGTTGTCGATGTTGATCACGGTGATACCGGCATCGACGGCCTTCTTGATCACCGGCACCATCGCCTTCGAATCAGACGGTGCGATGACCAGTGCGTTGACCTTCGCCAGAATCATCTGCTCGACGATGCGCGTTTGCCCCGCCGTATCGGTTTCGTCCTTGATGCCGTTGGAGATCAGGTCGAAATCGGCGGAATGTTCTTTCTGGTAGGCCTTGGCGCCGTCTTCCATGGTCAGGAAGAATTCGTTGGCCAGAGATTTCATGACCAGGGCGACTTTGGGTTTTTCAGGGGATTCGGCGAAAGCCGAAGAGACAGGCAGTGCGGCGGATGCGGCAGCCAGCATGGCGACAGCAAGAAGACGTCCAGCGAATGGCAGCTTCATGGGTTCACTCCGATCTTATGATTATTGTGAGCAACGCTTGCGCTGGCGTAAGCTCGCTGCACCCCACGATGACTCAATCCATCGCGAAGGCCGCGCAAACGTTTGCGTAGACCGAACTATGCGAATCCTGCCGACATTTGTCAACGACTGAAGACCTGCTTTTTTTGTAGGGCGAATAACCGTCATCGGCCCTTTTCCTACGCGGTTGTGTTGATCACACCGCCGCTGCCAGACCCCTTGGCCATCTCACGTACCAGGTTGCCTGCCACCTCCATGAGTGCAGCATTGGTGTCTGCGATCTGCCCCTGAATCGACATCACCACAGTCGTCTTGGCTTCTTCGGTCGGATAGCTGGCAGCTTGCGCGGCAGCCAATTGCTGTTGCTGCTCCTGCAATTGCTGCTGCAATTCCTTCATTCGTTTGAGCAGTATTTTGATCGTGATGCTTTGATTGCCACTGCTCTCGGCTGGCGCCTCTTCCTGCACGGGGCCGCCACCGGTTCTGACTTGCTTGGTATCGCCCGCGTCTTTACCCAGCGCATCGGCCGATGCTTGCTCGTTCGCCTCGCTCAGGGCATTGATCGTAGCAGCCGTTTTTCCGCCGATAGTGACCGCGCCGGGATTTGGCAAACCGATAGTCAATGACATTTGAACTCCTGAAAAATTGGATCCCTATGAAGACGCATCGGCCAGCGCACCGTTTTCTTTAGCATCGATCTGAAAAGCTGCCAGCCCAGTCTGTGGACAAGGTCCGTAGTCCTTTTCGGTGAGCCGAACGCGAAAACATACCTTGTTCGGAAACCCGGATGAACAAGGAGGATTCACAACCACCCTCTGAATAAATCTTGATTTAAATCATAAGGTTAAACATTTCTCTCATGCAGAGTACGACTGGTACAGATCCTGCTCCCTACCTGCACCCCTGGCATTTCAGATCGGCCCGGGGCGCATCTAGATGAACCTGCATCAGCACCGTCTCACTACTAGAGAGAAAAATAATGACATCTGCTTTGAAGAGTTTCGTTCCGGGCGCTTTGGCCCTCCTCCTGCTCCTGCCCACCGCCCTCCAGGCAAAAGAAGCTGAAACCCAGGCCAAGCTGGCCAACGTGGTGGTACTGGCCACCGGCGGCACCATTGCCGGCGCGGGCGCCAGTGCTGCCAACAGCGCGACCTATCAGGCTGCGAAAGTGGGCATTGAACAATTGATCGCCGGCATTCCCGAACTGAGCACGCTGGCCAATGTTCGCGGCGAACAAGTCATGCAAATCGCCTCGGAAAGCATCACCAACGAAAACCTCCTGCAATTGGGACGTCGTGTTTCGGAACTGGCCGACAGCAAAGACGTCGACGGCATCGTCATCACCCATGGCACTGACACCCTTGAAGAGACCGCGTACTTCCTGAACCTGGTGGAAAAAACCGACAAGCCGATCATCGTCGTCGGCTCCATGCGCCCGGGCACTGCCATGTCGGCGGACGGCATGCTGAACCTCTACAACGCCGTGGCCGTCGCCAGCAGCAAAGAGGCTCGCGGCAAAGGCGTACTGGTGACCCTGAACGATGATATCCAGTCGGGTCGCGATGTCAGCAAGATGATCAACATCAAGACCGAAGCCTTCAAAAGCGCCTGGGGCCCGCTCGGCATGGTGGTTGAAGGCAAATCCTACTGGTTCCGCCTGCCAGCCAAGCGCCACACCATGGATTCGGAATTCGATATCAAGAACATCAAGAGCCTTCCTGATGTAGAAATCGCCTATTCCTACGGCAATGTCAGCGACACCGCCTACAAGGCTCTCGCCCAGTCCGGCGCCAAGGCGATCATCCATGCCGGTACCGGCAACGGCTCGGTTTCTTCCCGCGTGGTTCCGACCCTACAAGCGCTGCGTAAGGACGGCGTGCAGATCATTCGCTCGTCTCACGTCAATGCCGGTGGTTTCGTCCTGCGTAACGCCGAACAGCCTGACGATAAATACGACTGGGTGGTTGCTCACGACCTGAACCCACAGAAAGCCCGCATCCTGGCCATGGTTGCACTGACCAAGACCAACGACAGCAAAGAGCTGCAACGGATGTTCTGGGAATATTGATCTGCCTTCGCCCGATCCTTTCCTGATCGGGCACTGGTTTCACCCTTCGTCAACCTGACGGAGGGTGAAGCTCCCCCCTCTCTCTCAAAGAAAAATTTTCACCTGCGAGACATCAAAATCGGAAAACCGCTGTCAGAGGATTTTCTTGAATTTTAAGCAGTTGCGAAAATGCCTACAGTTAAATACTGTATGCACGTACAGCTTAATAAGGATAACCTCGTGGCCACTTCCCCTGATGCTCCTGACGCTTACGAACGCATGGGCATGCGCGTTCAAAAAATCATCAACTCCCCTACCGCACAGAAAGCCAAAGCCGCACTGATCTTCCGTCTTCCGGACGAGCCGGTGGATGAGTGGGAGCGCTTGCTGGAAGAGATCGACGAGAACGACAACGTCACCCTCGCCTACCGCGACGATGGCGGCGTACAGATTTTCTGGGTTGTGCCGAAGGAAGATTGATTCAATGATTCTGCGTTTTGCTGCTGTGCTGTTGCTGTTCATTTCTCTTGGTGCGCAAGCTGGCGCACCGCGTACTTTCACCGAGGCCAAGAAGGTCGCCTGGAAGCTGTACGCCCCACAATCAACCGAGTTTTATTGCGGGTGCAAATACACCGGCAACAAGGTCGATCTGGCCGCCTGCGGCTACGTCCCACGCAAGAATGCCAAACGGGCGTCCCGTATCGAATGGGAGCACATCGTTCCAGCCTGGCAGTTCGGCCATCAGCGTCAATGCTGGCAGGAAGGCGGTCGCAAGAATTGCACCCGCTACGACCCGAGTTATCAGAAAGCCGAAGCCGACCTGCACAACCTGGTGCCGAGCATCGGCGAGGTTTATCCGAGAGAGTCCCGTTTTTAATAAACGTTGACATTCTTTCCCCTGGCACATTGACAGCAACATAACCTGCTGATTAGCTTGGTTTTATGAAGCGAATGGTGCTTCACGAGATCGGGAAGCTAAGCGGTGAAAGTCAAGTATGTGAAGGAGATCAACTGGTCAGGCGGCCCCCTCAGCACCTACGCCATCCTCGAAGATGGCCCTCTCACAGAACAGAGCATCGTTCCTGCTCCCACGCTCTTCCTGATACACCTCGCCCAAGAGGGTCAACTACCGAATTCAATCCGCTCCTGCGCACATGACCTAAGAAGCTTCTTCGAGGCGCTGGAGGCTCACGATCAAGACTGGAAGCTGCTTACAAACGCAGACATGTCAGGCTATCTGTATGGCCATCTAAAAGTGGCAAGGTCATGTTCCGACAAGTCGATCAGGCGCCATATCTCCACGCTCAAATTGTTCTACGCGCACGCCTGGGGGCTCGGCATGCTTGATGCTCCAGCATCCTTCTCCTATCACTTCATTCCCGATGAACAGAAGAAACAGGGCGATGGGAAGAAGAGAGTTAACTTCGACCTGTACAATAAGTACGTCGAAAAAGACATCTTTGAAAGACTCCTGGGCAGTATCAAAACCCAATCCGCATTCGAAAAAGAACGCGATGAGCTAGTGCTTCACATGGGTTACTACTGCGGCCTGCGAAGTGCCGAAGTGACCGACTCCCGAAATCTCCTCACGAGTGATTTGAGGGCACGCATTGCTCAAGCCGAAAAGGCCGATGAACAAACAATAACGGTGCCGATAATTGGTAAGGGGGAGAAGCTTCGACAAATTGATATCCCGCCCAAAGCCTTTAAAAAAATCAAACACTTTTTGGAAGGAAGACGGAGCTCGATTGTCGACGGGCCCTTAATATGTACGCGACATGGAAAAGCGCTGTTCTCCGGGCACGCGACTAACACTTTCAAATCAGCGCGCATCGCTGCCTCTGCGCATATCGACGATGTGTTGACAGAACTTCACCTCAAAGACCCGCATTTGCATTTCTTGACGAAGCCTAGCTTCCTCAATTTGACCTTTCATGCATTACGGCACACATATGCTACGAACCTTGTGGACTTCTGTTACAAACACGGGTACGACCCATGGCAATATGTTCCCGAGCAAATGGGGCATGAAGATGAAGCTACCACTAAAGAATATGTGATTTTCGACGGAAAACTTCACCGTCGTGAAAAAATTAGGCGTGCGTTGAACGATGATCATGATGACTGAAACTACCGATGCTGTTGCGGACGCCCCTGCGAGCTTGTCCACGCTTGCCCCCAACCCTATTCATAACTTCAGCCCCTCAGATACTTATGCCATCGTTGCGATGCAAGGTGCCAAGGGTAAGAAAGTCGAACAGCGCCGTGTAGAGATACCAGAGCAATTTCATAATTGCCCAATTTTCCGCTCCCTATTGAGATACTTCAACAGCACCGAATGTAAAAAAAATTCGCTACTCGATGCATATAGTAGAATTTTGAGATTTAATGCTCTCGCAAATTGGGCAATCACCGCATATCCAGGCGCGCAGGCACTACCAGCGGCATTTATGGAAGATTTCACACGTTATCTACGCACTGAAAAGAAAGCTAAACTTAATAGCATTTGCGTCTACATGTCGGTATATCGAACGACATTCGAGAGCTTTCTTAACGCGGCGTACGAGAACCCTGCACTTGCCGATGCTGCCGCAGCCGTTCGAGAGGCCATGGTATACATCCCTTCCGCTTCCAATCGGTCGGGTCAGGCAACTCCGAGTTTAGGGCAAATTACCGACCAGCCCGAAAAAGACGAATTGAAGATTGTGAGGTCGACTATACGTTTTTGCTGTGAATTTCTCAAGGAGATGAATGAGCAGCGCTTAGAACTCCTCAGTGATGACGGCGTGATGCAACAAGTCACTAACCTTCTTGAAAAGTGCGACGGAGATTACGAAAAGCTTAGATATAGCACAAGCCAGACTGATCGCAGCACTGCGTACAAAGCACTCGCAGGGGCCATTCTCAAAAGCGACAATCTGCGCCTAAAAGAACGACTCTTACATAACAATACTGACTTTTCTTACGCTCAAATCGAAAAGGCATCGCCTCTAACAATCGATGAGGCAAACCGTCTTATTAAGGCCGGCCTTCGTGACTCCGGGGCGTTAGACATCTACCCAGAAAACAGTGACCACAAACTGTACTTCCACAATATCGATTACCTGTACCTTATAAAGCACACCCCCTGCGAAGAGGTGGCGTTTTCGTGGTTGCTGGCTACTGACAGGGTTCAATTGTCCGGCATCTTGGATATGCGACAAGGGGATCTTCGAATTACGCCAAGCGTTGCATCACCCATCTACATTAAAAACCGAAGCGAGACCCCAATTCGCGAAGTACCGATGCATCGTTCAAAGTCTCTTCAATACCGCGCCTACGTTGATTTTGACAATCTGAAAATGAGTTTCTGCAAGCGTTTTCCTGAAACAGGAGATTTGCTTTTTGATCTTCCCGTTACGAGCAACATCCAGGGAATTGACAGCGTGGTATACAGGCCTTTGGTAATGGCCGCTTTTCAGAACACACTGCAATACCAAGCGATCTATAATGCAGATAACGAAATTGAAACTCTTGCAGACATCATTCGTCGTGTTGCTATAAATAACCGCCCCATCTGGGACAATAAAAAGCGACGGTACGAAAATGCAGCAATTGGCATCACGGGCCAAAATCCAAGCCCCGCAAAACGTCAAACAATCACTGTTACCGCGATTGCTCAATCGCGCGCCATCTTAGATACCGACGGTGGCAACCCAGGCAATGAGGCATTTGAAAAGTATTCACAAGAGGTTGTAGGGGCCGATGCGACTGCGCACTCACCGGGCGTAAAAGAAGTCGTTTATATGCACGCAAGCGAAACCAAGTATCGTTTGAAAAAAAGGGCATTATTTGCATCTGAGGTCGGTCATCTTATGGTGCAGGACGCGCGCAAAGTGCAAGCGGCCATTCGTAATGAAGTAATGATTAGCGTGACAGAACTAAAACAGATGCTCGGTTGGTCTAAGGCAAAATCTGATGCGAATGAAATGGAAGAGTTTGACCAATTGCTGTTGTCCGCTCAAATAGCAGGCTTCACCATTTCCCCATTCGGACAGCTTGAGAAAGACAGTAAAACGTTCATCATCACCAATGGCATTACAGCCGCCCTGCTTATGAGTTACCGAAATGAGTGCATTAACCAGCTAAAGAACTTTTCCGTTGAAGATGAATTAAAAGCCTTTTCAATTGCAATGCAAGCAGCGTATGTAGAGGACGCGCTTGAGAAATTTGACCAAAAAACCATTGTTCAGGGAAAGGACATACTTAAAAACTACACCTTCCCCACTCCTGTCATAAGGTAAACACGCGATGCAAATTAACGCAACCCAGTCCGCGCTGTTTACCATGTTAGCGGAACCCCAAAAAATAGCCAATCAGTATGGTGATGAGTCTTTTCAGATTCAGGATCCAATTACGGGTATTTTTTATATTATCAATTTTGTCTGGAAATGCTCCATACAAAAAATACTGTATGCGCAGATGTGTTTCTTGAAAGGAGATATATCACGGGGCTACGCAGACGACAAAGGTCGAATTGTTGTGAGTAGCCTTTCAAGTGCGCGCCAGGAAATTGCATACTTACGTGAGCTTTGCGAGTACTGGGAAGTTCACTTTTCGGATCGAGCACTACAGTCGCTATCGAGGTTTGAGATTCAGCAAATGCTTCGCTCCTTTATGATAAAGAAGGAGAAAAATGAGGACGGAGGTCTCATTCTCGGCGCCTCAACAATGACAATGTTCTGCAAAATTCTCGAACGTACTTATACCATGCTCCACTCCGGGAAACTCGTAGACGGTGTCGTCCATCGGATGACCGTGCCCTTCAAAAAAAGCACAATGGAGCCGTTACTCAAAGAACTGGAAGTAGACTACGCCGAGTGGAGTAAAGGCGGAAATTACGGTTCAATACCTATGACTTGCGCTTCATTGATGCTCGCCGAAGCAATCACACAGATTGAATCCGATGAAGCAAAAATTGCGACTATATTTTTTACTCAGTGGCGCAAGGAAAAGACGAAGATAAAAAGCTGGTTCGGCGAAAAGGATCGTCTCGCCTTATATCGAAGGATGCAGTCACCAGACTATGTACTATCCCGATTTGAACGAGGCTGGGCGTCGTCTGCGGTAGAGCTCGGAACCGCAATCGATGCAGCAACCACAGGGCATTTCGAATCTTTGCCATGGAAAAATCAAGGCGCACTCAGTGATTTTTGTTGCGAGCTTACTAAGGCAGCCTTGACCGTCATCACATTATTGAGCGGGTTTCGCATTTCAGAAATCAATGGAATGCGACTTGCAGATTACGAGCAAGAACCGGACGGTTCTTGGTGGTTTACCTCAGAAAACTACAAAACCGAATCTGGGCTCGCGCATCCAAGGTCTCTGCACGGGCTTGCAGCAGAAGCAGCAACACTCATGAAAAACTTGTCGGCGGTGGATACGGAGAAGTTCAACCTGCCGTTACTCCATAGGGCCTATAGGTCAGAAGCTTTTCTTGTTGCCCGTGGTAATGGCAAATTCAGCGATGAGCAATGGCTGGCAGACGCAGGCTACGGTCTATTCGCTTTGAGGGGCTGGTTCAAGGACTTCTATAAGATCCATGTTGCAGAAAAGTACCCCGATGCTGGCGAGATTCATAGTGAGGTCTCGCCTCACCAAGCCCGTCATACCTTTGCAGAGTTTGCACTGCGCAGATTTGATGGGAATGTTATGGAAAAGATCCGGGAGCACTTCCGCCATTCATATGGCTCTTTCCACACGAGGCGCTACACCCGCGAGAAACTGAGCGAGTCTGTTCGAATCAGCATGGAACGCGACTACGCCAAAGAGGTGATGGGTCGGATTGCAAATGGCAAATTGGACGATCGCTTCTATGGGCCGGCGGCCAAACGCATTGATAAGGAAATGGCCGAAATTTCCGTGCTCACAGGCGATGAATTCGATGAGCGCCTCAGTGCCTTGGCTAATGAATTTGAGCGGTTCACGGCATTTGAATGGGGCTATTGCGCACTGCGCGCTAATGAGCAGCATATCGCGAAGTGCCATGACCCTAAGACTGGTACGCCTAACGTAGATCAACGCAGCACGCCGGAAGTCTGCGCTGGATGCCCCCACAGTATGAACAATAACCTGCAGAAGCGGGAGCTTGAGCGCACAGCGATCTCACACCAATTCATTGCAGAAAATCATCCTCTCAAGGCACTCGGTAACATGAGCGGTGAAGTCGTTCGGAAAATCGAGCGTCGTCTGGAAGGCGAGGTCACAGCATGAAATTCAGCCTAGGGCAGTATTCCAATACCACTGTAGCCCCCGAAGTGCCTTCCTGGGTCACCTCTACAACGAAGCGCAACCTTTACTTGCACGTATGTAAGGCTTTCGATCGCATCAAGGCATCTATGGAAGCGGGCGAAAAACTCAGTGTCAAAGAAAGAAGAATCGTAGCTCGCAACATTGCCAAAGACAGTGGTGTCCATGACAGCTTGCTGAACAAACGCCGTCAGCCGGAACTCAATGAGTTGATCGTTCAAAAGAATGCTGAACTTGAAGAACTGTGGAAAAGCATTTCAGCCACCCAATACAGCCCCAGAATAAAGCGCACAAAGGAGGTCATACAGAACGAGTTTCGCTCGCAAGCAGCTGAAATCGAACGCCTAACCAATCTTCGTCTTTCTGAGGCGCTCACTGAGGCCATTTGTAACCAGATGGTCGATAGCCATAGAAGCCTCGTAAGCACCATCGAGTATCTGAAAGCTGAGAACGCCGAGCTTCAGTTTCGTAATGGTGAACTGAGTAAGCAGCTTCGCCAGATGATGAAGGCCATCAAAAACTGATGCCTACCAAATTTTGCCATAGAGATCCTAATGCTTAAGTTTTTCCGCCACATCGCTGTTTGTCTTTTACTTTGCTGCACCAACGCCCTCGCGGCCACGAACATAGGTACCTGGAACCTCGAACATCTCAGCATCCGGGACACGAAGGATTTTGTTGCGATCGCGAGGGTCGCAAAGAAAGTCGATTTTCTTGCCGTTCAGGAATTGATGAGTGAAGAGGCTCTTGCCGCATTAGCCAAGGAACTGACCAAACAAACCGGCAAAAAATGGAGCTTCATGGCTTCGCACGCTGTAGGACGATCGACCTACAAAGAAATGTACGGCTTCGTGTGGAAGGATGACGCCATCGCGTATGAGGACGGCGCTGTGACCTACCTCGATCGTAAGGATACATTTGAACGTGAGCCTTACTCCGCTCGATTTAGATCGCTCACTGACAATTCGTATTTCGTTGTCGCCACTGTCCACATTCTCTATGGCAAAAGCCAGGCTGACCGCGCCTCAGAGATAGTGGCGCTCTCGAATTATTGGTCGTGGTTGAAAGATATCTACCCAGGCAACAACCAGATCATGCTGATGGGTGACTTCAATACCCCGCCTACCTCACCTGCCTGGGATAGTTTGGACTCAAGTGCAAAGCCCCTGGTATTGAATGGAGCATCCACCCTATCTTCCACAGACGGAAAATTCGCCAACCTTTATGACAACATTTTTGTGGGCAAGGGTTCGACGATCAAAGTCAATTCAGTTCAGGTGTTCAACTATCCCAAATATCTGGGCCTAACCCATACACAGGGTCGTAGCAGCGTTTCTGATCACGCGCCCATTTTTCTGAATGCCGACCTCAGTAAAGGTGGTGAAAGCTCGACGTCAGTCACAACCCGCCAGGTACAGACCAAAGCGACGGCCCTTCAAGCTGGGAGCAACAAAAAATCAGTCAATATCGCCATCATTGGCAACCGGAAAACCTTGGTTTACCACCGCCCGGATTGCCCTTCATATGATGCAGTGTCAGAAAAAAATCGCGTGTCTTTCGATAGTGAAGCAGACGCGGTTAACCAGCATTTTCGCCTGGCGGGTAACTGCAAGAAAACGTGATGACAGCTGTGTGAACGGTTTCCCATCAAGAAATGTGGGTTAAATACCGGCGTACTTTAGACAGCTTAATTTTTAAGGCCAGGCGCGAGGTTGATCAGGACAAAAGAACTTCGCGTCACTCTGGCCCTCATGCCCAGTGCCACCGCCCCCTATGGACGAGTGAAGATTGACGACGGTATCTGTTGAAAATTGTCGCCCCGTAATCCCCAAATTTAGCTTTCTGGCCCCTAAAGCAGAGGCCAAGCATCTAAATAGCTTGGCCCGGTTCATGATCGGAGCAGGAACTGAACGCTGACGGTGTAAAGCATTAGTACGCTATTTATCTGGCGATTAAATCAGCATGCGAACCCATGCTTAATTCGTTCTAGCTCTTCTATTACATGCTGATACGTTAAGTCGCTCTGGGCGTAACTCAGAGCACTAAGACCTTCAAATACAGCTCTTGGATGCATCATCCACACCGCTGCCTTTACTTTGCACCCAAATACCTGCTCCGCGTAATGGCGAAGCGGCTCTGCAAACTCCATGACGCTCTCCTCTTAACATCGGGCAGATCAACGTAAAGCCACGGCTTTAGCTGATGTCGATGCTGGTAATCATTTAAACAGCCCCCTCGCTCCCGACTCTTCAAGCCTAAACCGCACTGTAAAAAGCTCTGGATGCTTGGAATGATCGCAACTGCAAGGCCCATGATTATCGTCGACGAAAGAGCGCCCTTAAGCCCTGTTCGCCAATCTTGGCTGTTATGACCAAAGCGCCTAAGAACCAAAATTGACAAAGCACCGGCCCAACGGCTAGCTGGAACTGATCACAACGGCGGTTCGTAATTTGGATCGAGCAGATAAGGGATCTCTGGAAGGTGCGGCGATAGAGTTTCGATCAAGCCAGCTCGCAGTCGGCCATCGATATCTTTATGCAGACGGATCTTTCCAATCGCCAACGCGATCACGAACTCCAAGGCGGCTTCACCTCGCTCATGGCCATACCCTGCGGCGACACGCTTGATAATATCCCCCATCGACAAGCTGTGGGTTTCCTGAGCCCGGTAATCGAGCTCGGCAGGTAGCGCTGCGCGCAAGAACGCTGCCTGGATGACGCCATCATCAAACCGCGAGAACACATCTGGCGAGAGAAGCACTTGCTGAAGCTCGCCGGACTCCAATCGCTTGGCGTTCTGCACCTTATCGCTATGCCGGGCATTCTGCAGAATCCACAGGATAGTAAGGTAGATGTCAGTCGACGTCGCGATCCTCACATCTTCCGTACCGTCGACGAATGCGAAACCTCGGCTGAGAGTCATCGGTTCACTGGTGTGGCTACTGGGCCAAAAAGGGTGCTGGCCAAGCCCACCTGTGCCTGCGTTGTCAAACACCTCCATGCGCTGCGTTATGGGTGCTGAGAACGTGTCGAAGACTGAGTGCAAAGAGTCGAGCAGACGCTGCTCTTGGGCCCAGTGATTCGTGCAGGCCAACTCCGCCGCAGGGATTTCCATGAAGGTCTTGAAAACGTACCTGCTGTGATCCTTGGCGGGCTGGGTCAGGTTGCTCTGCAGATCCTTCATCAGCGCATAGCTGCGCCCGAAAAGTGCTCCAGTGATGTACAGCCGGGTACCGGACTGCTGCGCGGTGCGCAGGCGACGGCTTACGCTCTGTAGGCGCGACCCACGCTCAGCAGCAGCTGCAATGACAATGACAGACCCGTCAAAATCCACACTGGCATCAAAGTTGTCGAAGGACACCTTGCTCTCGACCGTCACACCACAGGACGCAAGGTACGCGATTGCCCGGTCGGCCAAAGCCTCGCTGGCCCTATCGTCATCGTGAATGATCCAGCGGGTTGATGCGACCGCTTCCTCCAACAAGACCCGCTCGAACCATTCCACGAAGTCGTCGGCAGCCACCAGATTGTCTTTATCGACGCACACCGTCCGAGGCCTGAGCCCTGGCCGATCATGGGCGTAGCAACTGAAAAGGTTCGCCCCCATGAAGGAGTGAAACAGCTTTTGCAGCAAAGCCGGTGCATGATCGGTTCCGATGTTCAGCGCCTTGGTTTCGCTGTGCTCTGCAACGAATCGCTCACCATGAATCCGAATCAGACGGGTACCGCCCGCTTCGCCCTCCCCCATGATTTCGAAGTCGTCTGGCTGCTTGAGCGTGTACAGGACAGAACAGGACTCCGATGACCGCTCAAAGGAGAGGATGGTCGCCACGCGCTCTGGAGGAGCGCTGTTCACTTTTACCCATTGTTGCGCGAGGCCGCACTGGGTCGAGGCAGAGATGAGGCACAAGGCGGATACCGCTTTGGGCAAAGGCCCGTCTTTGATCAGTCCCTCGTGGGAGTGGAAAGAACGAATGTTGGCGAAGCCTGGCAGCCCGAATTTCATGAGGTACATCTGCATGCACATCGCCAGGGGCAGCAAGGCAATCGTGTCTAGGTAGAGGGTATCAGGGCGAGCCGCGCCCTCGTCCGTGGCCTTCTCGATCAAGGGCAGGCATGCGAATGCCAGGTAATAAGCGTGCAACGTCTCGGACAGAAGATCTTCAGCGCGGATGAAATAATTTGAGGCCCGAGAGGAAGGCTTTGAATAGAAGAAACCCGCAGGCGCTTTCTTTAGAACGCTGGAGCGCTCGACAAGGTTCGTCAGACCGGCTTTTGCAATGGCCTTGGATTTTTCCTTAATGAGTGTTGCCAAGCCCTCCTCGGGCCCTGAGATGTGGACATACTCTGTTATGACACCCTTTACGTCGTAGAACGCACACGCATAGGTGCGAGGCGACCCCGAGCCTTTGCGGCTTAGCTCCGCCATGAGCGGGGATGTTGCGTCTGCTTGCTGAGCGCGAAATTCGGCCAAGGTGTAGCCCGGCATGAGAAACACCAGAAGGTCGGGCATGACATAGCCCGTAAGCTGTTGCTGGAGGGCGTGCGCTGCTTGCGTCTCGGTCAGGATATCTGGGCCGGTGAAAAACACCACCGCGTGAACCGGCTTCCCGGCGTGACTCAGCTCGACTTCAAAATCCACGAGATCGAACATGTCAATTCACCGGAATGCAGATCGTGAAGACAGTGCCTTCGACAGCAGCCAATACCCGGCCACCGAATCGAGTCGACGGTTCGAATTCCATAACCTCATCTCTTCCATGAAAGGCCTGGTGCAATGAAAGCCGCCCCGTCCGGACACGTACAAAAGCTTTCAGTTTGTTGAGTGCCTGAACAGCGTTGTGCAGGCCCATTCCCGAATTCGGAGACTGCGTCTTGGAAGTGACGTGCTTCTTGAAGCAGTCAAGCGTGGCCTCAAGTTCAGCCTCTAAACTCAGTCCCTCCAACGATTCGACTGGCCGATCCTCCTTGACCGTTAGCCATCGCCGGGCCAAGCCAGGCCCGCTGTCGATGACCGAGATCTCCAGGAATTCCAGTACCTCCGCTTTTACAAAACGCTTCAGAATGAATCGAGCAAGCTCTGGCTCAACGTCGGAGTACTCCAGCGCATCCTGACGACTCATCCTGTTGAGCTTGATCGAGGTGCCGCGTAGCGCCTTCTTGTACTTGTTCCCATCAACGTCGGTGACCGCATGTTGGTCAGCGTTCGAGATCAGCTCCCAGAGTACGCTGCCTAGTGCAGGGAGGCCTGATCTGAGCAATGCACCTTGGTCACTGCGAGTGGTCATCAGCTTCGACGACGTCTCTACGAGCGTTGAGAACCACGTCCTGGGCTGGACTTTTGGGACGGAGTGATCGAAGTAGAACGGCTTGATGAATTCACGCTTTGCGTTGTTCACGCAGAATAGGTTGATGGCAGTTGGGCGGGCGCCTCTCTGGTTCGAGGTGTTGCGCAGATCACCTGCAAACATTGCATCGACCAGGGGTCTGATCGCCATAAGGGCTTCTCGCCGATCAATCAGTTGATGATCCCTAGCGTGCACCTCACTACACATGATCAAGGCAAAGAATCCAGCAGCGCTGTGAGCCAACTGCGTAATTTGGGCGATCGCTTCATCAGCAGGCGAGTACAGGTGAAGGACGGTCTTTTCGTAGGCACGAGCCCAGGTCACGATGAACTGAGCCAATGCCGCATCAACACCCAGCCCACCACCGTGGCTCATGCTGCGGGGTAGCCTGAGGTTGGGATCAGTGCCTAGCGACTGATAAAGATCCTCAATCTCGTAAAGGTTGAGCTTTCGGCTGATTTGCATTCACGCCCTCACATTCCATCGATGACTTGGCTGCCCGGGATTTCCAGCCTCCAGCGTCGTGACCTGCCTTAGCCGCCTCAGGCCTCGCATCGGAAAGGGCGCAGGCGGAACATGGGCCAAACTCTACTCGATGCAACAAATTTAGGCGATGATCCGAATAGTTTGCGCGCAACGCGCTTTGTTCGGCTCTTAGCAAGCGTGCATCTTTACCCACAAGGAAATGAGAAATGACCAGCATCGAAAAGGATTTCGCAGATATCAGGCGATTGACTCGGATCGCCCTGCCCGAGAGTGACCGCTATGTATTTCGTCTAGGGGCAGCTGTCTACGGGTTCGCTTCGGTCAGCAGTTTCATGGCGGAGGTGATCTGCCATATGGATCCCGAGAAATCTCGTCCCGAGCTCGAAGCCAAAATGGGCGGTCGCCTTGCAGACGCGTTCAATCAAACGGTGAAAAAGATCGAGCATTTGGAACCGGAAGCCTTTGCCGCCGGACAACAAGCCTATGAGCTGTTCAAGACGCTCAACGATGAGCGATCGGATATCATCCACTCCTACCCGATCACCAGCACAACCGGTAACCAAATTCTGCATCGACACCAGAACGCGACTGAGCCCAGAGGTCAGGGCGATACGCTACCCCCCGGTAAAGCGGCTAAGCACTTCGAGGTTACCGATCATTTCATGGATACCTTCCTAGCTCGACTGCATCAAGTGAACGAACACTTGTATCGCATCCGTGACATCTTTCGTCCCGCTGTAGAAGCCCACGCCACGGTACCCGAAGAAGATACAGCCCTCTGACCGGCATGGATCGCCGCCATGGTGATAGCGCTGGTGGCCATCTCCGTGGCGAGACAGAAACGTTGGCTCGTGATGGCGTTGTATCGAGACTAAGACCTGCGGGGCGACTACGCGCGCGCCTCAGAGAACGAAGCGGTGCCATGCAGCCTGAATGGGCAGACAGAATTCGCTTATTTAGATGCCCAGGCAGTCAGCCCCCAACAAGCGAGCAGGCTGGAAACAGCTGGTAACAAAACAGCATTAGGCCACTGCGCATTAGATCCCATTAAGCTGGACGCTTATTTCATAAACCGTGGAGGCTCCCATGTCGCAAGGTGTGTTTGAGGTTCACTTCCGCTCCAACATTCAGGATTTCGGATCTGGTCTCGTGTTCGTCAAGGACGGCAGCGTGAATGGCAGCGATGCCAACTTCCTGTATCAAGGAAAACTTCCCGCTCAGTCTGGCGAATTCAAAACCCAGATCAACGTGCAGCAATGGCAAGCCGGTAACACCCATGTTTTCGGTGGTACTGGCGGATTCGTGCTTGAAGCTCATGGCACTGTCGATTACGAGAAAGGCGTCTTCTCTCTGCAGGGCTCCCCGCAAGGGAATACGCAGCTGACACTTCAGGCAACTGGTAAGCGCATCGGTGACGTAGCGTAAAGGGCATGGCGCAGCTGGTCTCACGCCGGCTGCGTATCGCTTCACCGTCTAAGTGCTGGCCCGTCAGACCTCGTCTAGTAACCAGTGCGTTGCATCCACTTCCCCACCGACAAGAGCGCCCGTGACGTTTCGCATGCAGCATTCATAAACGTTGGCATTGCGCAAATCCGTACCTTCCAGATTTGCGCCACTGAAGTCGGCCCCGCGAAGGTAGGCCCACCTCAAATCAGCGCGAGAGAGATTGGCTGCCATAAATTTCCCCTCATGGATCACCATGCCCGCCCTGCAATGACCATCGTCGAAATAGCGAACGAATTTCGCGTTACTTAGATCAGCGCCGGCAAACGAGGTGCAGATCGATACCCAGGAATCTGCAATGACACTGCTAGATGCAGAAATCCCCTCGAAACTCAAGAGTGAGACACCTTTACACTCAACGAGAAAATCAAGAAGCGCAGGACTGAAGTCAAAATTCTCGAACGTGACACGGTGCTTTTTGGCTGCCTCTGCCAGACTGAACTTACCCTCAGCAGCACTTAGAAGCGCCTGCAACTGCCGCTCGAATACATCAGGCTGGTAAAAAAAGCGAACTGGGGTGTTCCAGATGCGCATTTGCGCATTGTAATCGCAGTAGTCTGTGAGACGTGCATTGCACTGGGAAACCTGGTTGTACTCCAACCCCAGATCTCGGGCAACGTGCTGGAGCCACTGGCTGTGTTTAAGTGGACGCCCACTGAACTGCTTAAGAAGCCCCCGCCCTTCTGGGCTCAAAGGCGCATCTGGATCATTTTGACAGCGCTTGGCGAGGAACGAGATGTAACGAAGGAGCGGCGATGTGGTGCTTTTCATGGCCTATTCCTTTGGGCGGCAGTCCTAGTCCCTGCTACCAAAAGAAATGGCGGGAGGTTGTGAAGCGTGATGCAACGGTGCAATCGCTCTACAGATCTAGGACTGAGGGTGGCCGTCACCACCGAGGCGATATCGTGGTTACAGCGACAGCCATTGTCAACCAGAATGAGTGATTGATCGCCCTCGTTTGCCGTCTAGGTGGCCCCTAGTTACAAAGGGCTAAAAGGCTCATCAATCTCATCGCTCTCACCAGAATTGTCTGACTCGAAATCATCATCCCGCCCTCGAATCCAATCATGGTCAAACACCTCCAGAGTGCCAATTAGTCCCTCCTTCGACTTCCTCAACAGCTCTTCTTTCTCACCGACTGCAAGCGCTAGCATCTGAATGGCTGACCTGGCTACACGAAGCGCAGCCAGGGCCGTTGCAGTAAATCGATCAAAATCGTGATGCTCGACTTCAGCAGCCTCTCTGCACTGGGTGATATCGCCTAGATCATGCAAGACCACGAAGCGGTGCGTGCCGGCGTTACGCAGGTTTTTCAGGGGGCGCAGAATTCCGCTTCTGGCCTCATAGTCATCGGCAAGCTCGACTAAACCGTAAATAGCATGCACACCCTGACGCACTATGGATTCGACCTTGGGAGTCAGCGGGGTTTCACCTGCCTTGTTTGGTCGCACGCGCCAGATTTTTCCGAAAAAGATGTCCTGTGGTTTCAGGCCAAGTTCGAAATAGTGATTCGCGGCGGCGGCGACCTTGTCCAAAAGGTCGATGGCTGTGCGGTGCGCAAGGATCAATGCAGACGTAGCCGGGCCGTATACGGCGTAATCAAGGGTGTCATCGAAGCATCCTGAGGTAGGCCACCCCGCTTCATCCCGAGAGCGCCAGGCCAAATCACGGGCCAGGATGAAGTCGCCTTTCATCTGGTTGAACATCGCGAATATCGGTGGGGGCGTTACTCCTTTTCCAGCCTCTCTCTCCAGAATGCCCGGCAGCCGCAACCAATCAAGCTTGCCCATTTCCGGATCTACAAGCTCAACTGACGGGCCAAGAGTCAGTCGCTCTTTCTCAACCCAGGCAACGAAGGGGTCATTGTGCGGCGCCCTAGGTGGAGGCTCCTGGAAGCGATTGAGGAACCCAAGCATGCCGTCCGCTGCCTGCAGTCCTGCGTACTCAATGATTCGATCTCGGTTTTCTCGTCCCACCTTGGCATGCGCAGCGGCCTCTAGTACGGCCAGATCCGAACATAGGCCTATTTGGTAGCTGTAAATCAGGTAGCGAGCTGCTGCGTAAGCAGCAACGCCGTTTTTTGGATCTAGCGCTAAGGCTGCAAGTCGCGCGTCGTGACACTCGCTCAAACGCTGGCTATCTGCCAATTGATTAGCGAGATTCGTCCAGCTCTGACTACGTGCTGAAGCGCTCGCTTCAGCATCCTGAGCCACACACCAAAAACATGCTCTGGCCTCTGAGCGCAGGTGTCTCGTGTCTTCCTTATGATCCAACCACCCGTCATCATTGGGCGAATAGCCAATCGAGCTGACAATCGCAGTGCCTAAGTTGAAGACGGTATCCGGTGTGGGGTACTCGCTGTGGAGTTCGCGATAGAGAGCAAGCCCTTCATCGATCGCATCTTGCTGCTGGCATTGCACTCCAGCGTTAACTAATGTTGTTGCGCGCAACTGCATGTTGTTGAGCCGATTCCGCCCCTCAAGGCTCAGTTTTCTCGCCTGTCTCAATGCCTCATGGAGATCAGTGTTTGTAAGGTGATCCAAGTGAGCAGCTATCTCGCCAAAATCATAAGAGTCGCCATCCATGATCCTTCCCCTCCAGCTATCCACCTATATGGTTACGCCCGATAGGCGCAATCTGCATGATCGCACCCTGGATCGGTTCGCCCTTTATGTATGTATCACAGCTCGTCCTTAAGTCGCGCACATGACAACCCTGATGGCAATTTTTCTCGGGAGGCCGTTAACTCATCCCCATTACTGCCAAATCGATCTAAAGCAGAAGGCAGTGTTGCTGCAACAGTTCCTCGTGCGAGAATAAGACAAAGCGGTCATCCACGATTTCCATTAACCTCGCCGCCAACAGGAGTACAAATGTTCTCCTTACGTATTTATCGGGATAAACTGTACGAACGAGCAGTTTTCCGTCATAACGCTTCTGCAGTCGATTCGCCACAAGCTTCCCAAGTGATAGGGTGCAGACCTATCTAGAATATACGATCCGAAATTGAAGGCCTGGAGCGCAGTGGAGGTGTCCCAGGGCTGGAACAAGCTACTCGGGGCATTGCTGCTCCGTCACCTCGCAAAGCGCGGATTTCCCACGCTACGCATTCGCTGCAAACAGAGATCTGCTTCCCGGCACCTTGAGCCACAGGCCACTACATTCTGCGAATTGCCCTACTGGTGCACAGCGCAAAGCGGGCGCAGTAAACTCAAGAGCGACAGCACTTCTTATATTTTTTTCCACTACCGCATGGGCATGCGTCATTGCGGCCCGGCTCCAAGTGACGCATGCCTCTTTCCAAGATTTTCATCGCCGCGCCCATGGCTACGGGCTTTCGCATTCCCTTAGTCAGCTCGTCCATTACGTCGGATTGAACCCAGGGTAGGTTGTACATCATGCCGAATTGAATTTTTCCCTGCGTATTGACGGAAACGCCGAACCATGTAGCAGCTCGCTCCACGTACTTGCGTTTTTCACAATGCAGTTTCAGGTGTTCAATCGCGTGAGGATCTGGAGCTGGGTAGCAATGGAACGTAATCCCCGTCTCCCCTCCATCAATGGCAAAGGTGAAGTCGTGAGGGCGTCCATCTCTCATGGCCATACCCGTGATACCGGCTATACCCTGGTGGATGTGCTGACACGCCCTGCCATCCAGCGACAGCAGCACGAAACCAAGTTCAAGCATTGCAGGATCTGCTGCTCGCTCAATCTGGGCAATCAACTGCACATACTGAGTACCTAGCATGTGCGTCAGAATTCCTGGCGGTGTTCTTTTCCCTGGGAATCCTTCCCTGCGCACCGTCATCGCGACATCCACGTCACCCGCGAACGAGTCGTCCACCGATGCCATGCTGTAGGTTGGGTCGAGCCAGAGATTTTGATTCAGGTGATAACCCAGAGCTGTCAGCTCATGGCTAACTCTGAGTTTGTCACCTGCGATCGCCCGCAAGCGTACGTAGCTGAAGAGTCGCAGGGGGGAGTCCAACATTTCCGTCAGGACGTCCAGTAGGAAAACGTCCATCACCAATGGGGCCCGGACGATCTCCGTAGTTTCGAACTCAAGGTATTGGCTCGCCTGGAGCGCGAGCGCGGGATAGTGGTCAGATACCACGCAGAACGGAAACACCTCTTTAATCGAATTAGGCATGGCGATCTCGCGCCCTGCATCATCGATCATCCGGCACCTACCCGAGAGAATCGCCTCAGCGCAGTCCCAGGCTTGATCAGATGCCTTCTGAATAGCCGCAGCGAAGTCAGCCTTGAGCTGACCATCGTTCCCCTTTCGTGCGGCCAGTGTTAGCTTCTTCGCTTTGGCTTGAACGATGATCATGCGGTCACCGAAGATCACCAGCACGTCAGCCTCTCCGGCCCTGTTCTTCCCGTAAAGAATGTTGACGTTCGTGTAAACGTTGGCTTTTCCAAAGACCGCAGCTAATCGTTTGTGAGCAAAACGCTCAACGAAAGCGCCACGGTTGTCAGAGGCCTGTCGGCGATAGCCAGGGTCGTCTTTCATCCAAAAGAACGGTGACTCGTAGAGTGATTCGTAAATTGCGTAGTGCATGAAAAGAAGCACCGACCCGCGATCAGTCGGCAATAACGGCGTCCCGACCACACTGTTGTAATCTCCGAGTTCCCGGAATTCCGCGTTCTGACCGGTGAACATCAATGCTTCAAACACAGCCTGTACGACGCCAATGTCCAGCCCTGTTTTTCGAGCGACTTCCTCAGTGGTGAACTCGAAGTGAGCCAGTGGTGAACCGACGGCTTCCAGTGCTTTCTTACCATTTAGATGCAGCTGGGTTGTACGTAAGTCCATGAGCGAACACATCGCACGGGCAACTGTTTGTGCCTGACGACTCGTGAAGCCCTTATTCTGCTGAAGCCAAGCGTCATCGTCCTCGTGCTTGTCGACGAAAAAATCTCGGTACTGGAAACTGTAAGCGGACTCCGGGCCGTAGAAGATTGGCTCCCTCAGCGCAGCCCCTTCCCAAATAGACATGCGATCTGTCGCACTCGCAGATTTGCGCTTCAGCGCCTCGAAGATCACGCTGTTCATTGAGCCATGGAGTTCAGCCATCAGCTCATCAGTTTGCTCTACATAAGATTGGACTTGAGCAGGCTCTGGGAGCGTCAGATCCAGCGGCTGTCGCACCATCAGCCCTAGCAGGGTGTTGATTTCAGTTCTGAGAAGTCGATTGGCATCATAGAGCTCACTCAGATTAGAAGCCGTATACTCATCTCGAAAGGCGACCATGTTATCGCGATGGCAGATGTACGCGATCGCGTGAACGTACCCCTGTTTGGCGGTAAGCACGCCAAGGTCAGCGAACACCTCGGATTCACTACGTCCCGTAATACGCACGCTTCACTCCTTCAGTGACAAGTAACGACAGACGGCTCCACTCAGCAGATGTGTAGCACGGTGGTATATCTGGTCGACAGGCTTGGGTTTTCGATCGTCGGCTGTGAAATGCGAACGCGCCCAAGATCAAGGCTAACTGAATCAATACGGACGACGGGTCAGCTTTGGCTGTCGAGTTCCTTGACGTTTCGGCTTATCGGGTTTGTATTTGCAGCGAGGAAAGCCCGAGCAGGATTTGAAATCACCGAACTTACCCGTGCGCTGAAGCACGACCCCATGCTGACAGACTGGGCATCGTTCCTCTTGGATTGGTTCACCCTTCATGTCCGTGACGATGACCACACCGTCTTTCGCCAGCTCAGCCAAGAACGGCGAGTTTCTGGCAGTCACTGTGAACATGGCGACCGACCTGCGCGCCCGAGTCAACGCAACGTAGAAAAGCCGGCGCTCTTCTCCATGCAGGTAGGTGTCACCTTCCGGCATCACCAGGCTGAAGACAGGATCATCCCCTTTCAGGCTCGGAAACCCTCCAACCATCATCCCTGGCAGCAGAACATAGTCGGCTTGGTCGCCCTTTGAGGTGTGGATAGTTTTGAATCTGATTTCAAGCTTGTTGCCGTAGCGCCGCTCCCATCCTTGGGGGATGAACTGCGCATCGGATTTGTAGCGCCCTAGGACGAAGACTGAGATCAACCTACCACTGGCTCCAGGGATCACGCCAGTCGACAGCTGCTGGTAGAGGTCGTCCAGGTACTGTCGCAGACCATCCCGAACTTGGTCTCTACTGGACAACTGAAACGCCTGGAATGCGGGGCCGATGGGCTCAGTCACAGAAATCACTGTCTTTTGCAATTGAGCCGGGTTTTTAGCCACAAACTGACTGGAGGCGTCACAGATGGCCTGTGGGCACCGGTACGTTTTCTCAAGTCGGAATACCTCGCCGTGGCCGTACCACTCGACGAAGCCTGTCATGACACTCACATCGGCGCCTGCGAACCGGTTGATCGACTGCCAGTCATCTCCCACTGCGAAAAGATGACTGTGAGGCTCTTGAACCAACGCCCGGCATAGCCTCGCACGCGCGCGCGAGGCGTCTTGATACTCGTCAGCCATGACCAAGCGGTAAGGCGACTGGTAGCCACGCTCTAGACAATCTGCGGCCATGTTAATCATGTCCTCAAAATCGATCCCACGGTCTTCCTTCAGGGCGGCATCCCACCCTTCGATCACCGGGATCGCAAGCTCCAGGAACATTTTGTACCGGAACTTGAAGACGCTAATTGGAAGAGCGTCGTACCGTTCGTACAGCATCGCCGCCGTCAGGCTATTGCTTTTGTAGTGCGAGATGAACGATCTGAGCACCTTTACCAAGTCAATATGATCCAGCGGTACCAGGCCGGAGTCCGGGATCGGACGGTCGGGATTTGGATCTAGCTCCACACCCCGCGACGTCAACTCGTGGGCGAGAAGAGCGAAGATTTCACCCGTCCGCAATTGGTGTGAAGTCGATTCGATCAGTTGCGTGCCATAGCTGGCATGCGTCTTCCGCTTCCAATCGGCCCCTTCTGCATAATTCACGAAATGCGCGGGCGCTTGGCCATCTGCGTCAAAGGCAAAATGCTCGTGATAGAGATTCAGCTGCGGGTAATAAAAGTCGGGCACATACTGACGGTGATCAGCGGTTGCAGTGTCGTGCTCGTAGGGTCGCTCATAGGCGTACTCAACACCATTGTAGAAGAGCCAGTTGGCAATCAAACGCTCTTCCTGGCTCGCGACGTGCTCGCCATTGAGTGTGATTAGCCGAGCCTCCCCTTCCCTGTCAAAGGCCTCCGCCACATCTCTCAACGGCGCAGTGGAGTGATCCCGTCCAAAGACCAAACGGAAAAGATCCCACTTGGTGCGGAACTCATCTGACCTGTCTTTAAGCGTATCAACAATCACCCCAAGCTTTTCCAGCCCGAGATCCGCCTTGGTAGCCCACTTCGGGACGCTTGGTTTTTTGCCCGTAGCGCCGCCAATGATTTTGAGGCCGATTGAGTGAAACGTAAGCGCATTGATCGTGACACCGGTCATGCCTAGCCGTGCGAGAGACTGAGCTCCCCTTTCCTGCAGCTCCTGAGCCGCATCCTTGTTGAAGGCCAGCATGATGATCTCGGATGGGGCCACAAAACCTCGATGAACCGCGTAAATGGCCTTGGCAACCATCGTAGAAGTCTTGCCGGAGCCGGCAGAGGCAATAAGCTGAACCCGGTTGTCGAAGCAAACCACGGCTTTTGCTTGCTCATCATTGAGCTCTCGGGATTCGACGTTATCCAGAAGATCTGAGCAAGCATCGAGCTCCCGGATCATGTGCACTTGATTACGAGCTTTCCAATGCTCAGTCCAGTCCTGAGACCATTGACGCAACCGTCCTTGCACGCGCGTCTTGTTATCTCCCATCGCTGCCTGGATAACTGGAGAGTCAAACAACGCCTTGAGCTTTGCAGCATCGATCCCTAGGGCATCCCTCTTGGAGAGAAGCTCCTGCTGCGTGTCGTGCGTCAGCCAGCGATGCTCTGCATCAGCTGTAGCCACGGCCTGTTCGACCTCTTTCAGCCAGCCCATGATCTTGGCGTAGTGAGCGCGAAAATGCTGCTTGCTCGTTACCGCCCGAAGCTGGTGATCCAGGGTGCTGCGCGCTGAATGGGCCAAGCCAATGAGCTGAACCTCATGACCGATCCAGACAGAGACATTCGTCCACAGTAAGCGGTGATGAAAGCGCAGTGAGGAGAACGCTTCGAGAGGTATCGAATACGTTTGGTCGCCCAGCATGACGCTCAGCTCATCATTCTCGATCGTCAGACGCCAAGAAGCAGCTCTTCTGAATAGACGCGATAGAAAAGAAGGTTGCCACTCCATTGTCATCCGCCAACTACACCGCAAAAGACAGCGAGTTTATCAGAGGCTCGATACCATAGTGCCACCACAACGCTTGAAGCCCACGCACATTGAGCTCAACTCATGACGGGATTAAGCGGATGGAAACGACCGGGTGGGGGGCGCAGTGCGAGGCGAAGCTGGTGTCACTGAAAAACCAATCAGCCGAAAACATGCCCGGACGCGGCCCCATCTTGATGCCATCAGACTAAAACTTTCGGGGATGGACAGCGGCTCAGAATGCGGAAAACCCATGCTTGCAGGCTAGTCCTCGATCAGTACACTGGTGGCCTATAGCCATAAAACGGGCACCTAGACGCCGAGATCAGGAGCGCAACCGTATCGGATACCACGCAGTCGCCAACAGGGCGACCGCCGCTTCAGGCTCGATATGAAATGGAATCGGATCCGCCTTTGACATGAGGAGTGAGTATGGGCATCAAAATGGATCATGCCTTCGACCAGAACGGCGATAGATGGGAAGCAGACACATACACCAAGGGCACAGGTGCCGAGCCTCTTCAATGCAAATGCGGTACGCCAGTCGCTCACAACCCACCGTACACCCGTGAAATGTATGACAAGTCTGTTTTCGTCCAGGGCTATTTTCGCCTCTATCCCAAAGGTGCTCATGCCGCGAATTGTCGATTCGGTGTGGACGAGGAAATTAACGAGATTGCCAGCACCTCCGAAGACCTGATCGAGAGCATCCAACACAATCGTTACCGGATGCGCCTGGTCATGATCAAGGAAGCCCTGGAAAAAGGTGGTCGTAATTTCAAGGATGATGGGGGCACTCGGGCGACAGCGGGTCGGACTTACACCCACAACCCAAATCTTCTTCCTGCGTACATCAACTCCGCCAAGAGAGCTCTGAAGCTCCGCGCACTCTGTGACAAAGATCAGGACATTGAACAGCATCTGGAGCTGGTGTTTGAGGGCAATGTGAAGGTCGCCTGGAATCAGTTCTATTTCGAACCGGAGCGCCATGCGGAAGCGTATTACGCAGTGTCGCACAACGCCGTTCAACATCCCGTCGCGATTCAGGGTGCGGTGAGCAGCGTCAGGACTGAAATCAGGGGTGACAAAACCAAGAACGTTATCAACCTGCAGATGAACAAGTTCCGAGTCGATCCGGATGACGCAGAAAATGGCATTGGCCTGGAGGTGAGCATTTGGGCCAGGGATCCAGCATGGCTCAAAGGCATTGAAAAGGACGATGAGGTCGTAGTTCTGGGCATGTGGAAACACTCCACAACCGCACCCGAAAAAGCCCCTAGGGAGGGACGCTTCAAAACCCTCACTAAACGCAGATTGACGTTGACCATGGTTCTGAAAGCCCAGGTCTCCAAAATCGACTGATGAACGCTTACCCCCCTGCCTAAGGTCAAACAGGAAACGCTCATGCCGGCCATCACCAAACTCGTGCTGCACAATTTCAAAAGCTTTGGCGATCTGACTCTTCAGTTTGATGCCGGCACCAACGTATTGATCGGGGACAATGAGACGGGCAAGAGTAGCGTCCTACTGGCCCTTGATCTCGCATTTAGTGCGAGTCGCAGCCGGGTCGAAACCATCGGCTACGAAGCACTACTGAACCAATCTGCAGTAAGGAAATTTCTGGCAGGCCCAGCTCGCCTCGATTTGCTGCCAGAGGTGATAGTGGACATTTTTCTTGAGGCGGGTGATGACCAAGGCCTGTACGGACGCCAGAACTCGACGGGGGCAGACAGTGATGGCCTGCGCATGGCCATCGTTCCTTTGGTGGAGGATTTCGGCGGAACCATTCTTGAACTGCTTCGGGACAACAAAGAGAGCTTTCCATACGAATATTATGCGGTGCAGTTCTCCACCTTCTCCGGGGCACCCCACGTCAGCTATCGAAAGCCTCTGAAGCACCTGCTCATCGACAGCTCTCGAATCGACACTGAGTACGCCGCGCGGGAATATACACGGACAGTGTTCGGCTTCCACACCCAGGTGCCAGACCGCCATCGGCTCGAAAACCAATACCGTCAGGGCAAGGAAGTCTTCCAAAAAGACAATCTCAAGGAGCTGAATGCCACGCTGGGCGAGTACCAGTTCGCGTTGCGAACCAGCGTGCGTTCGAATCTGGAAACTGACCTTGTGATCACCAAGGAAGGGATCCCAATCGAAAACCGTGGTAAGGGCGAGCAGTGTTTCATCAAGACCAATTTTGCGCTGCAGAAGCATGACGCCAGAGGTGGCCTACACGCCTTGTTGCTCGAAGAGCCCGAGAACCATCTGAGCCACACGAACATGAAGCGCCTGGTAGAGCGTCTGACCCGCACCCAGGGAACTCAACTCTTCATCGCCACCCACAGTAGTCACATCTGCTCACGACTCGATCTTCGTCGAGCTCTACTCTTGGGAACCGAACAAAAGGCAGGCCGGCTCAAGGATCTGACGGAGTCCACTGCCGAATTCTTCATGAAGGCCCCGGACAACAATGTGCTTGAGTTTGCGTTGTCGAACAGGGTCATTTTGGTCGAGGGGGATGCCGAATTCATCCTTCTGGAACACTTCTACAACAAGCACGCGGGAACCACTCCGCAGTCAGACAACGTCCACATCATCTCGATCGGTGGTACCAGCTTCAAACGCTATCTAGAGCTCGGCAAGCTCCTTGGGATCAGAGTCGCGGCAATCCGGGACAACGACCATGATCACCAGCAGAATTGCGTCGAGAATTACAAGGCCAGCCTGTACGACGGTGCCCGGATTTTCGCTGACGAGAGCAATGAGCGCTCTACGTTCGAGATCGGCCTTTACCTCGATAACCAGAAAATCTGTGACGGCCTATTCGGGGGCGCACGCAAGACCCTAACGGTTCAGGATTACATGCTCAAAAACAAGGCGGATGTGGCGTTCGAGCTCCTTACGAAGAAGCCAGAAGAACTCGTCGCACCTGCCTACATCCAGGAGGCGATCCAGTGGATAAGAGCGTGATTTTCGCGGTTGCCGGATCCGGGAAAACCAGCCTGGTGATTGATCGCCTGAGCCTTGATCAGCGCTCCCTGATCGTCACCTATACCGAGAACAACTATCGCCAACTTCGACACCGCATCATCCAAAAATTCGGGACGATTCCGCCCAACATTACCGTCATGACGTACTTCTCCTTTTTGCACGGTTTTTGTTACCGGCCACTGCTGCAATTAGAGCTGAATACTCGGGGCATGAACTTTCGACTGCCAACCAACCCTCGGACGCCGCTCAGCGATATGGCGCGCTTTAGGGATGCCAGTCGAAGGCTCTACTACAACCGCCTGGCTAAATTGCTGGAGATGAGGAAATGCATACCGGCCATACGCGCGCGGATCGAGCGTTTCTATGACTGTGTATACGTCGACGAGGTACAGGATTTCGCCGGCCACGACTTCAACCTACTGCTGGATATCTCGAAAGCAAAGGCGGGTATGACCTTTGTTGGTGACTTCTATCAGCATACTTACGACACCAGCCGGGACGGTTCGGTTAATAAATCGTTGCATGACGACATCAACAAGTACGAGAAACGATTCCGTGACGCCGGAATCAAGGTGGACAAAACCACTTTGGGGCACAGCTGGCGGTGCTCTACAACCGTCTGCGATTTCATCAACGCGAAGCTGCAGATCACCATGGGCGCGCAGCAGGAGCGGGTCAGTGAGATCATTACGATCGAAGAACCTGAACAAGCCGCAATCCTTCACGCTGATCCAAACGTCGTGAAGCTCTTTTTGAAAGAACACGACAAATACGATTGCCACTCGCTCAACTGGGGAGCGAGCAAAGGCATGGATCACTTCGAGCACGTCTGTGTCGTTTTAGGCGCCGACACCTGGAAACGATACCGCAATGGCAATTTACACGAAGCCAATCCACAGACTCGAAACAAGCTGTACGTGGCCTGCTCGCGCGCAAATGGCGACCTCTACATCGTTCCCGACAAGCTTTTCAAACCGTTCAAGAAAGCCCGGTAGCCGGCTCAGTCATCTTTCTCGGCAAAATGGTGGTGGTAGCTACATAGGCCGCCAAAATCTTGGTCATGGGCGCCAAGGCTAGTGCTGCACAAAGCGCCCCCCGTATAGTCGCAGGCATAAAGAAAATTGCAGCCTTGACCACTCACACAGACGTACAGCTCGTTAATTGGGTTGAACCCGACGAGTACAGCTAAGTGGACACAGCATTGTAAGGCTGAGGTAGGCCAGGATCAGCTTGGCAAAGAACTGCAGCAAAGCTGCGCTGTCTGCATGGCCGGGCTGGTCTCAACCCGCCCCGACTTGAGTACAATGCCCCCCGAAATGAAGCACGCATAAACAGAACCGTAGAAATTCCCCCCTTTCAGTGATCCTTAAGGGAGGATCAGGAGCCTAGACTTTGAGCACCCCGCAATTTCTTCCACAGCGCAATTACATCTTGGAAGAGCCGGAAGTTTATGTTGAGCGATACAGGAGCATTGACGAGGCATCACTGCCCTTCCTGATAGAGCAGGCAGAAAAATCAGACAACGAGGCCTACCGCACTGTTTTACTCGGTAAGCAAGCAGGCTTAGGTATCGACGCTTACGGCAAAGCCATGCGATGGGTTGGGAGGGCCGATCGGTTGGCCTACAACGACTTTAAAAACGCAGCGGATTGGTTGTATAGCCCTGCCATCTTCGAACTTGATCGATTACTCACAGCCAGTAACGCAGAAGAGCTGTGCATGAGTGAGGAAGAGTTTGAGCGTGAGGCACTTCATTGGAGAGAGTTTGCAGAAAAAGCAGCGTGGGCAGAAATAGACAGCGCATTGCTGACAGGCACGCGTCCGGTCTTGTGGCAAACGCTGCCGGGCAAACCGTGTATGCATAACGCCCGATTCGGTAAAGGATCGCTTTTTGTAGTGATTTACAAAGGACGACAATTCGCGATTACTGCTAAACACGTCGTCGACGGAATAGATCCTGCGATTTTCAGGCTAGTGCTGGCTGAGTCCAAGAACATTTTGCCAGTCCATGCAGGACGACACCCCCTCAAAGGTGCAGAAGACTCTCAAGACGATTCAGAGGATGTCTTCGTATGGCAGATCGATGTTGCCAGTACCGCACCTGGTATCGAGTGGTGGTCATGGAATCTCGATGGCTTATGCCGAAAGGTCTCGGAGATAAGTCCTGGTCAGCGGGTCTATGCCGTGGGCTACCCAGAGTTTGAGGACAATATTGACACCGAAAATTTCGACATTGAGGAACATCCGTTCGTCGCGTCCGGGCTGTTAACCGCCCGACCACTCACGGACGACATCTACTCGATGAAGCTTGACCAACATCTTCCGTCTGTTGACCTGAATGGGATGAGCGGAGGGCCTGTGTTTGCAAGGTTTGGAGAAAAGTTTCACTTCGTTGGAATGTGCATACGGGGCGGAGGAACGCCGCCGCATCTGCACCTCATATCTTCCGAAAATGTGCTCGATTTCCTGGAGACCCTCATAGAAGAATCCAGCCAGGTAGCTCCATAGCCGCCAAGGGCACGTCATAGGAGTTAACAACCCCTATGGCAACTAACCAACCCCTGAAGCGCACAGCACGTGTTCACCTAAGGCCCGCGTAGGAGCGGGTGACTTCAAACCTTCAGACCTTGTATGCGGGGAAATAGCCGCTGTGACTGGCATTTGGTCGCAGGCATACATGCCGTCGGAGCCACCTCAATGGGCGGGCGGAGACCGGAAAACCGGATTGTAGAAAATCGTGTAATGTCCGCATGTGCAGCACCGTACGTCACCGTCCAAGACAGGGTACGCGCACCAATGGATACTTTGTACGATACTGCCCCCAAAAAAGGCCATTTTTACCGACGCGCTCAGAAGCTCTCAGATGTGCAATTTGAGCAGGCTGTCGCCGAGTTCCAGAAGAAGGTCAGCCTGGGCCCAGGCGCAGATGATAGTCAAGCTGGCACAGGAAGGAGCGTGATAGGGAGAGTGCAGCTACCACCTAGGTACGTTCAATTAACGGCGCGGAAGGGAGCGCATGTGCGTGCACACGATCTCCCACTGCCCAAGCCGGAAACGGTTGTACTGGCGAACCAGAACAACTTTTCCATGATCGGTCATGGCGTATTCTCCATCTGATCTCAGCGGGCCGCTGATAGCCTTTACACGCCACGTGCAAAGCGAGCAGATGAGTGCCAGGCAGGAAGGAGAGTCCTTTGGTGGTAGCTGCAGGCGTAATGCTATCAGTGGAGAGCCGGCGTGAAAAGGCCAGCATTTGCCTCGGTAAAAGCCCCCTTACCTCTAACCGGCGTTCCTCCATTCCCCTTAACAACCTCACGCCATCATCTTGTCGAAATGCGCTTCAAAATTCGTTTCCACGAATACGTCCTTGAAGCGGTCGATGAAAGTGGCAGGATCGATCTCACCGAAGTCCGTGATGTTGATAGAGTCCGTATGGGACTCACGGTTGATGTAACGGAAAAACGCCCTGAATTCTGGCTTGTCCTCGCTGAGCTTCATCAGCGCCTGGCGCAGTGACGATGTCTGGTGCACGAAGCTGAAGTAACACTCCAAGATGTTGCGCATCATGTTTGGCAACACATTGGGAGACGTCCTCCCCTGTAGGGCATCCTTAATGGTCTGCCAGCAGGCCTCGTAGTCATTTTGTATTTCTCGCTCCTCCATCGCCACCACCGAGCTGTACTCGGACTTGGTGATGCGGAACAGCGCAAATGCTTTCTCTCCATCCTCTTTCAACAGCTTGACCATCTCATGGAAGAAGAAGAGGTTGTGCGTCAGGATGATCACCTGCTTGAAGCGCTCCTTCGGCAACAGCACCTGGCGCCTGATCAAGGAAGCGATATCATAGACGTAGTTATGGGAAAGACTCGAAATCGGATCGTCGATGACAATGATCCGGTCACTCTTAAGCTTCCCAGCCCCAGAGCCCATCTCTCCGTTGCAGACCTCCAAGAAGTAGAGGAATGAGATCAGCGTTTTCTCGCCCTCGCTGAGGGTCTTGAACACCCCTTCTGTCTGGGTTGGGCGCTCAAGCCGATACTGGGGCACAGAGCCCTCCTGCTTGATCAGCTCAAAGCCTTTCAGACCCAGCATTCGCAACCAATACCTAATGTTCTCGACCGCTTGGTCGGTATTGGTGATGGACGCTCTGGACGTCCGCACGACTTCCTGCTGCTCCTGGATAAGACTTCTGAGGTTCTGCACCTCATCTTTGGCCGCCTGGCGTATGCGGCTTTGGGCCTTCTCGACTTTGTCGAACGTGACGATGAACGCATTGCACGCCCCCCTGTACCAGCTCCAGAAGCGTTGCTTGATGCTGTCTTAATGCTGCTTTCGGTTCTTTATTTTGGCGTTGATCTCGTCGATTTTCTGTTGCTCAGCCGCGATTTCGCCATTCAACTTGGCCATCAGTGAGGCAGTGGAATCCAGAGTCGTAATCAAGGATGGACTGGCGACCTTTTCGGCGATGGCTTGCAGATTTTTTTGGAACACCGCCTGCAGCTTGGTGACATGTAGCCTGATCGCTTGGGGCTGGTACTCCGGGGCTTCGCATCGACGTAGAAATTTCTCGACCCCGTCCCGGTACCGGACTTCGAGTTGTCGGAGCACATCCAGGCGTTCCTCGTAGGTCTTGTCGAAGACCTTCCGAACCTCAGCGTAGAAATCCGGTGGCAGGACTTGCTGGCAAAGAGGACATTTTTCGTGCGCCTCTGTCTCATAGCGCAGAGCATGCTTGACCCAGTCAGAATTTCCCAACTGCTGGATAAACGCGGAAAGGTACGAGTCACCTGATCCGGTGATGACCTCTTGCAGAATCGGATCGCCCTCCAGGCTCTGCACTTGAAACGCCAGCGGCGGAATGCCCGGCATCTCCTGATCACTGGTCTCTTTTAACGCAGCCGCCTCAGCCAACAGCCCTTGGGAAGTATCGGTAGAGGTCACCAGCGGCACGTTGCGAACGGCTTGCAGCAATCGCTCCTTCGTGTTGAGCAAACTGAAGCAATAGGCCAGTGCACTCCCATCAAACTCTCGCTTCGGCTTCCAAACACTATCCAGCAGTACTTCGTAAGCAGCGTCATGAATCTTCTTACTGCTAACCCCCTTCTCCATTTCAGCATCATGGGCGACCGTTAAATCTGCAATGGATGCCTCTGCGGCTGCCAATGCCTCTTTGGCCTCAATGTTACCCTCGTTGAGCGTGAATACACCTGGCTGAGACGCGGCCTCCTGGAAATTTTTCTCCATAAAGTGGTGGTTGTAGACCAGCACCTCACGACCGGCCTTGACCGGCTCCACCCCGCAGACGCCATAACAGTCGTCACCTGGGGCCTGTAGGAAATTACCGATTGTGGTCTTGCCTGTACCGTTCTGGCCATAGAACAAGCTCACGCGCTTGAGCGGAGCAATCGAAACGGCAGCATGAGGCGAGTAACTGGAAACATTGCGGAGAACAATTTTTTCGAGCATGGCACAGTCCCTGGCAGAGGCAGATCCAGCTCAAAGATAGGCAGAAAACGTGCGATTTCATAGGGCCAGCATACGCCCTGAAACAACTATTAGCCTGACCGGGGTGAATCGAGGAAGTGTCAGGTTCAGCAAGCTCATGCCAACCTGGGCTCAGAGTCTATGCGCAGGACTGATCAAGTGAGCTCAATTAGGGAATAGAGTCGATTGAATGGGTAATCCACTAAGGGCGTTCTGTGCTGAGCTCTGGGCTGCTCTGATCATTCAATGGTTGCTGCTCAAATGGCGCGATTGCGCTCGGTGACCAAGTTGGCGAATTGCATGAGGTCACTGATCTGCCCCATCCCTGACCGATCCAAGTGATACCCCTCGATTCCCACAGCTCTAGGGCCATCTCTGTCGCATTTCCTGGAATCGCCAATCATCACCACTCGGTCATTTTCTCGGGTTGTTTCAAACCCATCGAGGCTAGCCGCCCCCCCCAGCTCGCGGCAAATACTCAGATAGATACGAGGGTCAGGCTTCATGACACCCAGCTCGAAACTAAAAGCGTGACACTGGACGTGCGGAAAGACTTTCCTGATCGCAGGGCCGTAGGGCTGGGCAAGGTTCGAACAAATACCAATGGCCACCCCTGCTTGCAGCAACTGGTCAATCGCCTCAAGCGCATCTGGATATGGCTCGATAGATGCCAGTTCCTTGCCCAACGCATCGTTCATCTCGGCTCGCTTCGAAGAAGAAAGCTCAATTCCCAGATGATCAGCTACCTGGTCAAAACTGAGGTTCGCCGTCATTGCGAAATGAGTGCTGTCAGGTGATACCGCCACCCCCTGACGGCGGCCTTCTCTGAACAAAGCGCTGTAGGGGTTGGTGCGTTGACCAATGCGAACAAGAGTACCGAAGCCGTCGAAGACGATTGCCGAAATCTTATGCCCTACTTCCTGTCTCACCTGATTCAAACAGAGCACCTTATGGGCTGGGACGAATACTGGCTTCACCGGCTTCGAGCCAATTCACGACGACGTAATGATCACGACCACAAAGGCTCTGGAGTAATACAAAGCCCTGCTGCTCATCGATAGTCTTTGCCGGCGGGGTGGCGACTGTCTCTCCGTCCTGAATGAGGCCCGAGCGATCCGAGAAAGCCATGGCCGAGTAGCGTGCCCCTACCCTCGCGACATCGATCAAGTAGGCATCGATGATCACACCCCACTTGATACGCTTCGCAGCCAAGACTTTCAGGGGGATAGGGGGCTCGTCGTTCACTGAGCACCTGGCGTCGTTCAACACTTCAAATCTCCAAAATTTTGCACGGGTTAAAACCGGTTATTTCTGATGGATACCCACGCGGATTTGAGATCAGCCGGCACCGTCCGAAAGACCGATCGATCGCATGGTGGGTATGCCCAAAAATCCAGACATCAGCCTGATCAACGAGCGCGTGCCAACGATTGAAATAGGCAGCACTCAAGTGCCCTGAATACTCTGACCCGGAAGCCTCAGGAATCGGACAGTGATGGGTTACGACTACGGTTTGGCCACCGAAGGGGGTGGCGAGCTGCTCGCGGAGAAACTCGTATGAAGCACGATTCATTTCGATGAGATCTGCAGGCCGGATACGTCGATACTCACTGCCTGTACGGATCATTCGAAAATCGTTCAGACCCCGCACACAGGCACTGGAGGCGGCCATCACATCCCCAGTACCACTGAAATCTGTCCAACACGTCGCGACCAGAAACCGAACGTTGTTCGACGTCCAGACTTGGTTATCCAGGACGTGAACATGCAAGGCCGCTGCTGTCTCCATTTTCTCGCGAGTGCGCGTGAGATGGCCTTTGTAAAACTCGTGATTGCCGCTGCAATAAATCACATCACTGCTGAACGTCTCATTGGCCCACCTCACACCTCGGTTCAGCAGGTCGATATCCCCTGCCAAAATCACCAGGTCGACGTCTAGAGCCGGAGGGATAAAGCGATCGAATTCGTTATGCAAATCCGAGTAAATCAGGATCTTCATTCAGGAACCTTTGCCTGGGACAGGGAGGCTTGCCTGGCCGACCATAGAGTTGCTGAGAGGCTTCTGTATGGCCTTCCAATTGACGGCTTATCGCTATATTGAGCTAGTTAAAGCTGACCATGCGCCATACTCTACCCGGCCTGGGTAGAGCGGCTGATCCTGGATGACCCTCGAATCAGGGTGAATGATGAGTACTCAGAAGCTGAGTATCTCCATGCTGATGGTGCTTCAATTATGGAGGCAGGTGGTCGATCAGAAAGCAGCGCACTCAGTGGATGCGTTCGTAGCCTTTGACGGCTACATCCACCCACTGCATCAGACGTCTAGCGCGACCACCCCTCACCCACACTGATTCCTAATTGGGAAAAGTCCTCCAGCAGCCGCTTTCGACTCAGGATCGCTGGGATCCTGAAAACCTGCTTGTAAGCCTGGTATAGGCCGAATGGAATCAGCAAAAGCCCCGCACCAAAAGTTGCAAACGAAATGACGATGCCAGCTGGAATCGACGCGACGCCAATCAGAATTCCAGCCCAAAAACCGGATCGTGACAATTGACGAACTTCGTCAAGGTCATATTCGACCGTACCGTTTTTGGTTTCAAACGCGACCAGCACAACGGCGGATTTATGAATATTTTTTACATACCACGTCCTTGGCACATCAGATACAAACGCGCCTTTGCCTTCAAGGTACTTAGGAATGATTAGGTTTTTGTAGTAAAAAATCTTGCCTGAGCCATCCAAGAAGCGAACCTGCTTGTAGAGGCGGGCGCAGTCTTGAGATGAGTGAAATTCATAATTCTTGACGGTAACTGTTACTTTCCTCAGCTCTGACATCCTAGGCTTCCTTAATACCTACCCTGCACATAAAGCAATCTGAGTCTTAATTTGCCGCCGCAGGAAACACGCGAGCGGAGCGCTGACTTTGAGCAGCTGGCATCCATCGCAGCCCGGTGCCCCAGTGACCCGGTAGCTAGAACGCCGTACGACTGGAGCGTCATGAGCTAGCCGCAAAAACCCCAAAAACCCACCACGATCAATATATAGATTTGTTTGGGCTCAAGCAAACGGGGCATACCGTCTCCTTTTGAGACGGCTCAATGTCTATTCAAAATGGCTTCGCCGCAGCGTTGCGCGCCATTCGCCTCGTGAAAGGTCTTAAGCAAAAGGATCTCAGCGGCACCGTGGCTGCGTCCCATATCAGTCAGCTGGAAAGCGGGAAGACCACGCCAACGCTAAAAGTGGCAGCAGATCTAGCTCGTATGCTCGACCTCTCCCCCGCTGCGCTAATAGCCGTTGCCACAGCTTCTGACTCGCAGGAATCACCCAGGGCTGTGCTGCTTCAGGCACTCAGCGAACTGCAAAACCTCGGGCTGGCTGATCAAATTCCACCTTCATCGGCACTGGATGTGGATGGCACGCACCCGACGAGCATTCGCGCCGCCGCTACGCGCGTGCGTGTTCAGAAGCTGAAAAGCCAAGGGCTAACGCAGATAGACACGGCGAAAGAATTAGGACTCCCAAGATCCACCGTCCAGAGGCATTGGCATGACCTGTGAGCGATTTATGGGTGGAGGTGATTCGGGCATTACTACAGCCGCCAGATCAGACACGATTTGCTAGGCACCAAAGCCGTGTTCTATACGCCCTATCAGATCCATGACTTCTTCGACATCCGCCTCTGCTGGGCGCTTGTTGCCTAACGCCCGCGCTGGGGTGGTCAGCCACTTTTTCGCATGAGTCGCGTTTCCGAAAATGCCAACAGCTGCAGTCAGCACATTGGGGTCAATCTGAGCCAGGGATTCGTCCTGTACGGCTCCCGGGTTCTCTTCAAGGCCTTGCTCACCGTCACGACACCGGGCGACAGCTTCAGCTATGGCGTTTTCTAAGACGGCGGAGAGGTTCAGATCCATTACCACTGCCCTGTCCAGTAGGTCACCGTTGACCAAAAGATTGAGTGCCTGTTTGGGGGCATTTGGGTCGTAACCGAGAGGCATGGCTTATCTCCTATATTGCGCAGAGCGAATGGGCTGTCCTGCTCGAAGCTCAAAGCCTGCAAAGCCCCGGAAGAGAACGCCTAGCTTGCCATTAAAACGCGTCGTTCGTGATGGGTCAGATATCAGCCTATACCTCAATGCCCAAGCTCATCTTCAGAGTAGTAGTCATTGGTCGTCCCCATAAGTAACTACACTCGATGACGGATCACACTCGACGCTATCTTTTGGAGCGCAACCATGCAGGACAGCATCACACCAGCCACCATCTACTCAGCCTCAAACCCGCGTTTCGCAGGGCGTTTCCCAGACTCCCAGCATGACGAGCTTTGGCTCGCTGACATTAAGGCTTGCGAGCCCGGAGGAGCATGTCGGATTTTCAAGGATGTATTGTTTGTGGAGTCTCAGGAGACGGCTTACCTCTACGGCCTGGAACATGAAGATGGTCGGCCCAAGGAGCTAAAAGCGGAGGTGGCAGACCCTCAGCAACTTTTCGTCGAGTTTGTGCGAGAGCAGACAGAGCTCACGCTGGCCAGGATGGGACTGCTCGCCCCCGTTTTCGATGGAGCAGAGTATGCCTGTCAGGCTAGGGTCACGGCGGCTTACATGATCCACCGTGAAAATCTGCGGCACCTAGCTTTCGGCTACCGCAATCGCGACGGCGACTACGTTAGAGAGAAACTTGAAGACCCTGAGGACTGGCTCGATAACGCACGAGCTATCCGTCCCTTTGACGAGCTGGGCACGTCGAAAGCGTAGATGGGCATAGGGGATTATTGGGAGTGAAAAAAGCGGATGGCCCCCCCGGGAGCCCACCTGCCCGGATACTTCAAATAGGTTGACGTTCAGCCGGCATGCTTTGATACCGAATCACAGATTTAGCCCACACATCCCCTTTGCTTGCCGCCTTCTGAAATGATGATGGCGTTGTCGCGAGCCACCTCCCAAGTTTCGGTTTGACGAGGGGCTGCTTCATACGCGCATGACAAGCCGCAATGAACACTGTCATCCTCTCCTCGATCTGCGGTTCAAAATGCGACGTCTCCGTTGATGCGTAGCGGGCTTCAGGAGCGTATCTCAACGCTTTGGGCATGAGATTCGCGGTATCCCAAAACAACGCTGGCATATCAGACGCAACGAAGCTCGAACCAACAGGCAAATAGTAGGTACCCAGGTCAATAATCGAGCCGTTGAGCTCAACCCAGTAGTGAGAGTGCTCAGCAGAGTCAGATCCATAGCCCTGCATGGCTGCTTGACGCTCATCTCGCGAGACGACGAACGCTAAAAAATTCCCTCCTACTACCGCAGGGCTGTACCCCATGGCCTGAAGGAGACTATGTATGCCGAACGACGCGTACAGGCAACGCTTGTAATAATCGTCAGGGAACTGGCTTTTCAGGCACCTGTCCACTACGCAGAGAATGCGCTCCACAACCACAGCTTCAACCAAAACAAGCTCCTTCTTGAATATGACGTTTCTATTCGATTGGTGTGGCCACCACGCAACCCGTCCTGCACAAATTCCTTCAGAGAGAGTTGCCCACATCTGGGACGGCACCGGCTAGGCCTATCTGCTCTTGCGGGGTAATCGAGAAAAGACCTCCGCCATCTGCACCAACGACTCCACCAGCGACTCAAGCATCAGACGCCCCTTCACCACGTCCAAGTCTGTTTGTTGATCGATTCCGACCAGGCCATACGCTTTGGCAAACTCCGAGGATGGTAGATGAGCATCTGCCTGCCTGAGCTCATTGATACCCACTAGCACTTTGGTCAGTGCTCTCGCCTCATCCTGGGTCACCCCACTCTGCAACACCGCTTCCAAATGCTTGACCGATCCAGGCTTCATTTTGCCTGGCGGAGCGGCGATGACTGAAAGGCCATTTCCATCCAGCGACTCCACAGTGACCCTAGCCAGGTCTTTAGCCAGTTCCAACACGCCCGTTGGTTCGAGTGCACGGAAACGATGAATTCGACCGAAGATGTCATTGATAGCGTGGTGCTGGGCAAACAAATATTTACCAGTGAGCTTCTCGAATTCCGCATTGACCGCATCATAAGCAGGTCGCAACCTCGCTTCTGGGGCCTGAGTGTCGGCGGGGTCAGCTTTTGCCTGCGATGCCAGTAGCTCTTCTGAAACGCCCCCATCTGGCGCCACGTTCGCTCCTGCCCATACTCGCTGTTGCCATAATGGAAGCAGCCCGATGTCCTTGGCGTAGACATTGATTAGCCCGAGATCATTAAGGCCGAAATGCACACTGTGCCCTTGCGAAATACCGATGGAGCCCGTGTCACGGGTATACCAGCTCAAAGAGAAACCCCGATAACTGCTAAGCAGAGTCGTGACGGTCGGTCGGAACCATAGCCAGCAGCCACGATCCCGTAGCTCAGCACCATCGACCCGCTCCCCGGAGCCATCAACCGCAAAGTCCACTTTCGCAAGTGGTGGTTCATTCAATACCCGCTCACTGACCCGGGCTGGTTCGACCACGTCGGTTTTCCACAGCGAACCGCTCAAACTGTGGAGCTTCCTTCCTTGATGCTTGACCGACCAAGATTTGGACACCACAGAGTCGTCAGTTGGCAGGCCCAACACAGGCACTTCATCTTCGGCGTCAACATCGGTGCGAGATGCATGGAAAACAGCGGTAGAGGAACCGTAATGACTACCCCCTTCGTGGATAGCCTGATTGATGCCCTCCCACTTATCCTCCCCTGCCACCTCCTCAACATACCCTGAAGCCCATTTGATATGAGAGGCATCCGATACGATCTGACGTCGACTTTGGAAGCTAGAGACCAACAAATACATCCCATGTGCTTTTAGGTAGTCGCGAAGGTACTCCGACCGTACCTCCAAAAGAACGGGATTCCCGGCCTCATCCCGCGATAGCCTCACCACCTCCTGATAGCCTTCGGCAGGTCGAAGCCAGCTATCCCCTTGCCGCTGCAAGCCCAGCGCGATCACAAAATCTTGATGGAGATGCCACTCGCTGGGAGCCTCACCATCAAACGACTGCTCAATGACTAAGCCAGTGCCTACAGCGCCACCGTGATGGCTACGCCAATCACCGGCCCTGGAGTAAGTCATGGTTCGCTGAGGCTCTGCGGGACTTTCAGCTTCTGGCTCGTTCTCAAGGGGAACTGGATGAGCGGGTAGCGATTTGCTCGGTATCGCATTCAAAGACAGTTTCAGATTCGTGAAGGGTACGCGGATAGACGCAAACAATTTCCCCGGCTCGTCTACGGCACCTTGCGACTCTTGGGCAAGGTCTTCTGGGTGACCATCGTCCGTAGAGTAAATGGGTTTCGGCCAGACATACTCAGTTTCGAAACCGCCAGCGAAAGTGTTCCCACCAATATCGCTCCAACCAAGCTCATGAATCTGCTCACGATGAGCAAGGTTAAACATCACCGAACCGACACCGAGGTACTCTTCAAGGTACCCCTCGTAGCCGTACTCTCCCTCCCTAGAGATCACTGAGGCAGCGCGAAGTGGTATCCAGACTTTCTGAGCAATGCGGGTCTTCCGGATCTTGGTCATCTCAAACCAGACTTGCGGCTTGCACTCTGCAGTTTTGGGTATCGCTGCTATCGCTGGTTGCACTCCCATCTCATTCCTGAATAACAGCACGATTGTCATTTGGCGGGCATGATCGATCTCCCTTAGCTGCTCACGCACCGCTTCGCGTACTTCCTCTAGCGGTATTAGCTGATTAAGCTCATCAGCAGGGAAAAATCCACCCGGGTTCGCAGTGCCGTTTTTATCGGAATACCAGAGGACAAAACTCGGGCCCTGAGCAATTACCGCCTCAGTGCGACTGAGGTCAGTCCATGCGCTGCGCCAGTGCTCCAAAATTGCCATGACCTGATCATCCGAAGCCAACGGTGGGACATCGGCTTCACGCCCACTGCTAGGGGCGTCCGTAACCATTTCCATATCTTGATCCTTATCCATCAGCCCCTCTCTTATCCGCTGCCTTTCGCCAAGATGTGAATTAAACCACGAGCCCAGAACGGCCTGCATGGGTCGTCTGAATTCGACCATTCAGCCAGCACCAACCGATGTGCATTCGACTCCATCACTTGATCTATCAGATGAAGCGAGACAAGCTCCGAAACCCTGATCCGACTCACGCCCGTGACGACCATTTTGACAAGGAAGACTAGATGCCCAACGTTCAGCGGCTATTCCTACCCGATACCAATCAGAGCCCTGTGCACATCTTGGCAGGTGTCAAGGTTGCAGACCGTCTCTGCGAAACCTCCAGCACGCTTGATGTCACTTTCCTGGTGCCCGCCAAAGCATCACTCACCTCTGGCGCCCTCCATGAGGCGCTAGGGACAACGATGCACAGTAGGCTGGTCAAAGGAGTGCCCGTGATATTGCCGAGCGGCGCCCAGATGCGCTGCGAAACGATGAAGACCTTGAAATGGGTATCCAAACCATCCGTGCTGATCGCCATCTTTGCCAGCCAGGATATGATGGACAAAATCGATTCGCTGCAAAACCTGGTGGCTGTCGTGGCTGTCCCATGGACGCCCGATGCAATTGAAAATTGGAATAGAACCTGGTCACCCCAAGTGCTGGGCAAGCACACAAAATTTGGGAAGTCTGCCGCCCCCGCGATCAAGCTCATTGCCGATCCGATCGTTGAGCACGCCATGAAGTCTCTGACCTCAGTGATCAACCGAAGCACCCCCGTCCTGAACGCCACCGATGATGATCACGCTAAACGCATTCTTAGAATCCTGCGCTCGCGTAACCACCAAGAGCCGGCAGAGAATATCAAGCTCTGGGCGATCAAGAATGGCTGGCTACCGAAAGCAGCAGAGCGGCTGGAGACCTTGGCTGAAAAGGCCTTCGCTTTGCGTTCAAAACCGAAGCTTGAGAATCCGGCTCATGCTGAGCAGAGTTACCAGCGTTGGATTGAGGCAGCCAAGTCGTGACAGCCTCCATCCAATAACTGGCATTTGCGCCGCTATTGCCAGCACGCTTCATCAGGGAGACCCGGATCTGGAAGAGCCCATTACTTATCCTGCTCGGGTTCCGGATCACGCGCGGCCCCTTTGAGCGACTGGATCAGACGCTTGAAGCCCTTGGTTTGAGCAAACTTTTTGTACAGGGCCGGGGTGATTTCCGAAAGCTTGGCAACGGCCTCCCCCATCGTATTCCTGAGCTCAGTTGAATATCTGAAAGCTGCGATCTGCTCGGCCTTCGCATCAAAGAATTTGGCCAAGGCTGGAAGGCTTTCGGGGTTCCGGCTGAGGTAGGCAAGGAACAGTACGATCCGTTGCACCTCTTGCGGATTGGAAGGCTGAGCATCCGGAATGAGATGACCATATTTCGACAACGGGATGGCGAAATCATCGGGCTCTACTGATTCGGCAAAGAGCATCGACCTCAAGCGAATCCCGATCACATCACGCTGCTGGGCATCAAGCAGCTTTAACAGCGAATCCATCATGGTGTATTGGGCTGCTCCCCACGGTGAGATGACAGTGCCGTTCGCCAGGGAAGTGAGCACGTCGATCAAGGCATCGCCGACAGCCGCGATCGTCGGTATGGAAACTCCATTGCGCACGACCCCATTCAGGATCGCCTGATGCTGTTTCGCTCCTGCTGAGATGATCTGCGCCCATTCATCGCGAGTCAGCTCATCGCTCGTGAGCTGCTTGAGAAGCCCCTGCCGAGTGCTCGACAACACCTCCTCGTCCGACGCCATGATGACATTTATCAATTGAATATCCGCCTTGAGAACATCCTTGCAGACTTTTTCAATATGAACATCCCACCCCGTGAGCCAAGCCGCGATATCAGCCTCGGCTAAGCCAACGCCCGCAAGCGCCTGAGCAAGCACGCTGAACTTTGTAGTTACCCAATCACAGTTCAGACTTCCAACTCGTCGTCCTTGGATAAGGTAAGCCAAATATCCGGCAACTGACTTACCCACTTGGGGGTTGGCAATCAATTGGAACAAGGCACCCGTGGTGAGCGATGCGTTCGCCAAAGCCCGGAAGACTGAAGATGCGAACACATCATCCAAATCATCCAGCTGGGCGAGCGAATCGGCGTCAGCCTGGCGGATAAACGTAACCGCAGCCACCGCCTTGATTAGCGGACTGGCGTTGTTTGCCAGCAACGTGGTAACCGCAGCACCTACAACCGGATCAACGTTCGTGGCCAATCCCAATCCCAGCACCGCGTTTTCCACTTCGCCGGCAGCACCTGTAAATTTCGCCAAGAGGGCCGCGTCCCCCGCCGAGATTCCTCCTGTGATGCCTGCACCCAATTTACGCTCCCCGTATAACCATTCGAGCGCTGGCACGACACATTCTGTCGGCAAAACAGTTACGCCGATCTGGTGGTCAGCACAGCTAACCAACTGCAATTGCGCATCTGGCAGGCGCGCGCTTGCGAGTGTGAAGCCATTGGCTTTTATCACTTTCAAATGGGCGATATCAGGGAGCAGGTGCATCACATACTCAGACCGCGTCACCACGACCTCTTCAAACCCAAAACCTAGAGCTTGGAGATAATTGTCGTATTCTTGGAGGAGATTCCAGGCCGGCTGCAGTTGCTCTTGATCGAAGGCAGAGTTCAGAATTGCCATGAGGTTGGTTTTCAGTTGACCGCCATGAGCAGTCAGCAGCTGCCCGTTCAGCCCATGACCTTTGCAATAACGTACGGCATCATAGAACTCTTCAGAGCCTGTCTCCGACTCGTCGAACAACTTCAACTGCGCGGTGTTGAACAGTTCCAAAACATCCCCAATCCAATCGCCTTCGCGTGCTTGATGTGCCTCGGCAATAGTTGGAAGCAGAGATGCCAGCAGAGGCCGCTGGGCAACTAGTCGCTTCATGGCGTCGGAGAAACCGAACAGTGAAGTAAGATTACCTAGCGCCTCGTGATCCTCGCTGGCCAATGCCTCTGCCAATGGTGTATCCAATAGCTCGGCTATCGCGATATCACCTGAGGTCAGATAATGAATCTGCAGGAACTGAATCTGCCAACCGGTCTCCATGGAATCGCCCAGGGTACTACCCAGCAAGACCTTAGTGTCCTTGACCAGCCCAGCTTGCTCCTCCCCAATTTCTTTCACATACACCGCCGAGAACCCATCAGTACGAAGAATCTCCACCAACGAGAGCTCGGCGTACTTACAGAGCAGAAGATGACTGGCGACAGCGAGCAGGCTGATTTCCTCTCCTACCACCAAGGCCGTTGTTGCGATGTCATTGATGAATTTTTTTTGCAGCCGTGGAGTGACCAGATTGTTGGCCATGGGACTGTGGCGCTGCAGCAACTGCGCGCTCTGCTCTATGACCTCCCCGCCGATTTCCGGAAAGGTGTGTTTCCACAACTGACGGAAGCCATCTTTCCAGCCTGAGGTAATGACAGGTGGCGACCGGAATACCACTGGGAATTTTTTCGCTATGAAATCCCTGGCATCGTAACGTCGATCTCCGTCTGCCTTCAGGTACTCGGCTACTTTGCTTGAGCAAAACGGAACGATCACCGTCAGATTCGAAGCTTTGGTAGCAGCCTCAATGAAGATCTCCAGGTCGCTCCACACCGAGCGAAGGCTTTCTTTTGGCAAGCGATCAAGGTTGTCCAGAATGATAACGAAACGCTTGTCCTCAACCACCTTCAGCTGTTCGAGAAGCGTCTTCTTGAGATCAAGGGGCGTCACCTCTTTGCCCACCTCGATCTTCTCCTCAATATGGTCATCGCTGGAGCCTTTGAACAAGCTTAGAAGGCTCCACTTCTGGGCACCAACCTGCACCTTCCTGTGCCAGATTTTAGCGGCGATAAGGATCAGCACTGGGCTGAAAAATGAAACGAGATGCACAGCTACAAGCCACCAAAAGGGGTCTTGCAGTGTGTTGGTGAGCGCGACGGCTTCCGGCGACGTCCCTGTGATGGCGGCATGAGAACTACGCGAAAGTGCGAAAAGCTCCCGGAATGAGGTGGCGGCAAAAAACAGGCTGGCGACCAGTGCCAACGCCCAAGCACTGACTCGACTCGTTGTTCGTTTGCTGTACTCAAACAACCGTCCAAGGGCTCGGTCGCGGGAGGCCTTCAGGGCCTCTGCAGCCTTGCTGACATGAGGTACTTCCTTGAGCACCTCATCGGTGAAGAGCTCGATAAAATTGCTCTTGGTCGACCCCTGATAATTCTGCTCACAATCAAATACCCATACCCTGAAGTCAGAATCGGCGGCCATCAGCTTTGACTTCAACATATAAAGAATCGAGCTCTTACCAGAGCCAAACTCACCGTCCAAGCCCACGACCTTGGAAGGTGCATCACTCAGCAAGTGACGATGAATCGCGCTAGCCACTTTGTCATGGCTGCCACCGGGAAATACGTCCTGAGTTGCCGGGTGCTCGGTATGGAAATTGATCAACCGCATAAGAAGTCCTTCTATTTCATCCGTACGTGTTGTGTCATCGCCGCGAGCTCAGAATATCGCCGGAGCCTGAAGGCTCATGACCACGCGATAATGCGTCAAGATGATGCCAGCTTAGAAAAACACCATATGTGGTAGTGATATCGCAAAAAAGCACAAGATAGTGGCATATTGTGTGGATGGCAAGCTGCCATTAAGGCTAGGGTAGCGCGGTTTGGTCGGCGCCATCTGGAATTATCGGTTCGCCACCAAGATCAGCCCGACAGGCCGACCCAGGCGCGGTTACAGCACGCGAGAAAAATCAGAATTCAAGATGAACTGGCTTCACCACCATGGACGAAAGCGAACGTTGGATTACCGAATGCCGAGATGCTCGGGATGGGAAAGGCGATCTCATCGTGACTTTGCCGCCTGATTTTATTGCCCAAACGGGCTTGGAAATCGGAGATGAGGTGAACATCGGGGTCGTAAATTGCGCGATAGTCCCCGCTGGAAAATCTGATGCTTCCTTGGCCCCTTAATGCTGGGGCTCGGAAGATGACTTCCCCAGCCGCTTACGATGGAACGACTGAAAGTCTGTACAGAGCGCTGGTACGTCTCCAGCAACTTCAGCGATCCAAAAGACCCTCTCCTGGTGCGAGATGGCATCACCAAAGGAAATGAGTGCGGTGTTGACGCAGAGCCTTGAGCACTCATTCGGTATTACAGCTGCTCTATCGGTATCCTCTCTCTTGCTTCTTCAGCGGTCGGTGCAGAAAGATGGGACACAAGCGTTGCCATGAAATGTGCCAGGCGGAATACGCTGCCTTCGAAAGCAGCCCTCACGGAAATCGCAATGAAATTTTTGACAGACAGAGACAAGGCAGCTCTTAAAGCAGCAATCCCAAAGGTCGCGCCACTCGTAGGTGCAGACAAATTCGTAGGTGCATATGAGGCCGTCAAAATCCTCTTAGACTCCCGCAGGGAAGAACGGGTCAACCGATACTGCTTAGCGCTCCTGTCGGAGCTCGACGAAGCGGATCTGCAGGAGATAATTTCTGGGAATGAAAGTCTCAAGGTCGACTTCGGGGATTTGCTGCAGACCTGCATGGATGACAGTGACAGTAAAAAAACCGAAGCCTACGCTCGCCTCACCGCAGCTATAACCTTGCGGAACCTCGACGCTGAATACAGGCGATATTTCATCCTTGCGCTGAAGCAACTGAGCTCTAAAGAACTCCTGCTGCTACAGCAAGGTTACGTGGCCAGGCATTCGGAAATTATCCATGACGATGGATTCGAGGTTCTCAATCAGGCCACCGTGTACAACCCTAAAAAGCTCGGAGTCATTGGCGGTCTTTCGGTGGAAGTCTTTCGGCGCCTCGGCTTCTTAAACAACGACGGTATCACCTCTCTGGGCGAGAAATTTGTCGAATCCACGCATTCGAAAGACGATCTGACTGCAGACGCTCTCGGATGGAGAGTTTGGCAGAAGGAAGCGATCGCTGTCGTAGTCGGTGATCTACGCAAGTTAGTTCCATTTAAAGAGGTAATGAAAAATCACCGAGTGAAAGTGAGTGAGCTAGCAGACTCAGTGCTGACGAGCGCTCGTAACAACCGCATAGCGTTTACCGCAATTGTTTTCCTTGGCCCATTTGGCGGGTTGACGCACAGCCAGAGAATGACGTGGTCTGGTTATACAGATAAGCACCCCGGCCAGTGCATATTGATCGACGCAGAAGCAGGCACCCTCAACGGACGATACAGTAAAACGTTTAGCGTCCACGCCCCTATAGAGGAGACGGCAAGATCAATCCTGCACCATTACAAGTATATCGTTGATGATCCGATCATCCCTTAGGCAGCTCAAACAGAGGGGGAACCGTCCGGCCAACGCATCGTCCCCCTTTTGCGTTTGGGGCTGTGGACTCTGCCATTGTCGATGTCGGTTACACGGATCGAGCTTCGGCTCTAGATAGATCTACTGAAGCTCAAAGACCATACCACCGGCGGAAGTAGGAAACGCAGTACGAACCGCATAAAACAATCGGACACCGATCGGTTACAAACTATTCCACCTAATCCCGACACTCTGCTTAAGTGCTTGACCACGACGGGGGTGTCAATTTCAGAAAACTAGGAAACCCTGCAAAACCCATCCCACCAAAGAACTCGCCACTCCAGCACTGTCTCGCCTAACACTATGGCCACAGCAAAAATCTCTCGGCCAACGCTCGCATAGAGGCTCCTTATTTTTCAGCTGGATTCGTCGGAGCTGAACGTTCTGGCATAAGCTTAGGCTGGGATACCGGCTCGCTAATTATTGGTGGCGGGTTTGCAGGTACGGGTGCTGAGATAGGGGGCGCCACAGTGGCTGCTGGTGATGCCAAAGGAGGCGTGGCGTAAAGGAAGGCAAAGGCTGCAATACCCACTGCCGCAGCCCCGAGCATCGTAAGACCTTGGCAACTGATCCTGTAAAAGAAGCTCTCGGCCTGTTCAATGGGATCGCCGACCATCTTCTTGTATTCGGATTCCGAGAGGAAACGATACAGTTTCGATTGCCAATCCTGGCGTAACTGACGCTGAATGTTTATGAATTTACGGCCCGACATCACGTTCAGCGTCGTATAGCCGAATGCAACCGCCATCACGAGTGAAATAAGGTATGGGTCGATCTGCAGAGTGAGTCGCGCAGCGATCAGGCCCAGGCCCACAGTCAGCGCTGTCGAAATCGCTGCGATCGCCTGACGGGTCGCATCTGTCGCTTTTGAAGTTTCTTCAGTTACAGCCTTACGAAGGTCTCCAAGTGATTTGAGAGTATCCTTTGTGATCTCAGAGACCGCCATCTGATAGGCGATCTTTCCGCAATCCAGCGCCGCAGCAAGGTTTTCCCTGAAATACTGAACCGCCTCTCCATCTGCCCTACCCGACCGAGCGATCTCCGCAGATAGCAGGATGTGCTTCACTTCCGCCTCACGCGCATTGTCGAACACCCAAACCGCAGCATCCTGCACAACCTTGAAGTCGTTCAGCGTGATCTGCTGGGCACTATTGGTCGCCTTCGGAAGTGTGAGGTTTAGTTTAGGTGGCCCTCTGAAACTGAGCTTGCTCCCGGTTGCGTCGATCTCGTTCGCGAAGCAACGGCTAAGGGCGTCAAAGGCCTGAGCTGCCCAGACAATATGCAACGGATCAGCTTCATCGAGCTCATGACCATCTGCGAGCAACCAGTGGCGAACATCCTCGGGCACGGTGCGGACGTCAGCTGACTCTTTCACCAAAAGCCGGGGCGACTTCGTTGCTTGAGACTCCACATAGAGCACTTCAACACCCCAGTCAGCATACGTTCGAGCGCGGGTGTTGAAGGATTTCAGCAGGCCAAGGACGTGCCATCGTGATGCCGAGTGACCTTTGTCCAGGAAAGCTCTGAATCCAGCCTCTGTGGCCAGGTACAAAACCGCAGTCTGATCATGCGCCTCCGGAAGCGGTTTCAGGAGCTCAGCGCGAAACGGCCCGAAAGCCTCATCCCCCTCCTCGATCTCGGCTTCGCCACCAGCACTGTCATACAGGGTGATCGACCAGGCGGCAGCGGAAGCGGCTTGAGCGATTGACCGAGCTGCATCAGCAGTTAGGTCAGACACAATGAGAGTGGCATTCCCCTCAGTGATCAGCGCCTGACGCGTACGTGACAGATCGTTAAGTAGGTTGGCCAGGCTTTGGTGTGACAACGCTGTCCTCCGTGACCCTGTCCGTATCCACGATGATTTGCACCTTGCCCCCTTCCAGCTCCACGACCTTTACGTTCGGGTTTTCAGCCCTGTCAGGGAACAGGATGGTGACGCCTTCAGTCGTAACGATCTTGCGCATGTAGGGCTGCCGGAGGATCTTACGATCGGGCTTGAAGCTGAGCTCATGCAACTTGCTCTTCTTAACACGCGTGCGAGCCTCTTTCTCAAGGCGACCAGCTATCTTGTCATCTTCTGGATGACCAGCAGCCAGCATTACCGCTTCCACGATCGCATTTTCATCGATCAGAGCCCGAGTCCCGAGGTTTGCTTGTGCTTTCTTCAGGGCCTTGGCCACATTTTTGCCAGGAAGGTATTCGATACAAGCTTGGAGCGCCCCTTTGAGCACCTTGCGGGTAAGCTCGCTCAACTCAGTGTCAGATACATCCCTAGCCACCGACAGAAAGTCGGTGAAGTAATCTGCCAGATCTACACCATGCTTCGTACGATCAGTGGCCGAAACATTCTTATCAGCAACACCATTAACCACACGGACAAGCGCCGTCTTCTGAATAGCTTTCTTTTCGTCCACCAAGGCGTTCACGATTCGGCGCAGCTTATTGCCTGGAGCACCGTCGTTCTGCTCAAGAGCCAGCTTGTAATCGTACTTGATCAGGCTATAGATCTTCACGCTGGGGTCTTTGACCGCCAGCTCGAACATCAACAAAACCCCGTCGGCACTACCGACAACATGTGCCCGGTTGAAGCTAGCAGCCAGGCCTTGAGCCCCGATGACAAACGGCGTGGCCCCGGTTGCGATCGCTTCGATTTCATTCCGCGTCGTAGAGACAGCCTTGAACATGAACACTGGCGCAGCAGCCATATCCACAATTTTACCGATAAAGAACGCTTCCTCCTCCAGCGCGCGCTCCGGCAGTGCCTCGAAGTTCTTGGTACCCACCACGTGCAGGATCATCCGAGTGATCTTGAGTGAATCGATTTCTTCGTCCGAAAAAAAGCTCATGCAATCTCCATGTCGTAGCACCCTCCTATACCGTAGGAGAAGTGGCTCGCCTCGGCAGGTTAATGCGGCAATGTCGCATCCGTTGCAGCCTTGCAGAGGCCGACACCATTCCCGAAAACATGGGATTGGTAGTGATGCAGTAGTCGGAGCATATACGTAAAGGATGGCCACCAGCCAGTACTCGGGACGCGTGTATTGGGTTGGGACTGATATAGGAATCGCATGGACACTGGTGGGGATTCGGGGCTGGTGGGTGTCCATTCAACCCGAAAAAAATGGACTTTGAACCACACGCTTAGGGCCAATGTTTACAGGGGTTACGACCTTGACTCACCGGGGGTGAGCCTAAGCTTGGCAGCTACCAGCATCCTTAGCGTGCGACAGGCCATCATGTGTCGAACGACTTATCATCGCGATGTGGCTTTGCGCTCGGCAACTCGGTTTGGCGAGAGCTGTCCCGGTCATTCGCATCAGCCCCATCCGCCTCGTCAATACGGCCTACAGCGTCAGCCTGATCCAGCTCCTTGATGAAAGGCAAGCCAAGGAGCTCGCTGCTACTACCTGCAGCTTTTTTAGCATCGAGAGAAGGACTAGTAGACGTCCCAGACAAGTATGTAGACGTGTCAGCCAAATATTTCGAAAGGTCAACGTCTGAGGAAGAGCCTAGAGAAAAGGAACCCGACGAAGAAAGGTCGGAGATGCTCAACTCTTCGTCATGCTGCTGGTTATCGTATTCCAGTGCCCAGCGAGAGTAATCAGTGTGGTAACCGTCATAGGGAATGGCCGCCAGATCGCGGAGATGCCCTTCGTACTCCTGATGGTAGGAGTGCTCTGAATTCAGGAGTTCATCAGATCTGAGGGCAGTCAATCCCTTAAAAAAGGCTCGCCGCTTCATGGCCGCTCCGATGATTGAGGATACCTTCTTGACCCGCTGCGCATGCCCGACCGGTTTCAGGTAGTCAGACTGACGACTAGCCGAATCAAACTCCTCGACATCGCCATTACCATAATCAATAGCTATAAGCATGAGTTTGTCCCTTGTACGAAATCAGCAATGCCATCACCATGATTGTAGGCATTGACGAGATCTCCGGCGCAAGCGCTCAAATCCTTCAAATGCTCTCGAAGCAATGAGTTGTGATCAAAGATCAGAAAGTCGAGCTCAATCATAATCACGCAGGGCTTGGCGAAAGCTCCCGACACAATGTTTACAGGGCGCAATGGAACACAGATAACCCACTGAGCACTCAGCGAGTTGGCCCTGAAGATCCTTTCAGAAGGGTCGACTTTCGAGATACGCACAGCTCCTTCTTTCCAGGCAACGCCACCTGGATGGCTCGCAGTGATTACGCTGCCGAAACCTGCGTCGCGCTGGTAACCAGCGGTTGACACCAAAGAGAGCAGCTGGGGTGTGTGGTCGCGTTTAGCGAGAATCGCGACCCGCACCTTCCCTGTCAGAGAATCTTCGTGATGGAGGATGCCTTTAAAACTCTCCATTAACTTCGTTAAGTCCAGGAGAATTGCCTGCGCTGCAGACCTGAGCGCCTTTGGCGCATCTACTAACTCAGTGGATAGCTGAGCCAACGTCACCTGTTTCGCCTGTAATGCTGCGAGGTAGACAGAGTGAAAGTCTTTATCGAAATCGAGCATGCCCCAGTTTGTTTTGAGTGGGATCTTGGCAAGACGGCCCACCGCCCGGGTATCTATCTCTGCGGTGCCGTTCACGATTGTGTTGATGATGGATGAAGACCAGTGTTTGGACTCAGCGTTAGGGGTCACAATGCTTAAGGCGATGGTGGGAATCTCAGGGCTAATAAGCCGCTCTTCGTCAAAAGGCCAGGCTGGAAGATTAGAGACGAAACCGCCATCCAAAAAATGGTGAGTGACCGTCTTCTTTTTTCCAGCTCTTTGAAAAGAGATTTTCCAAGGCTTGAAAATTACGGGCAGGCAGATAGAGGCGGCGACTGCGTCAGCCACCGCCACATCTGGGGTAGTCTTTACGCTGAAAACCTCGACGCTCTCAGCAGACGTGTTGGTCGCTATGATCTTGAGCGGAATCTTCTTCGCCTTTTTCAAATCCGAAAAAGTTACGTCCCGAGGAGGCTCTCCGTTCGATGGAAGAGCCCAGCCGAGCTTGTTCATCAAGGCGGCATTCACAAAATCTCGCACATGATCAAGGGTTGTAAGGCCATCTGAGATTTTTTTGACTAGCAACCCCAGCAATATCGCCACTACCAAATTCAGAGGCAGTCCCAGCCATACGCTATAGGCAATAGCCAAATAACTGAGGTATGCGTATCCAAAAATCAGACCAGCTCCACTGAGATAAATCAGTTTAAGACGTTGCGCTATGGGCAACCACCTGATCAATCGCAGCCAGCCCCACCCAACTCCAGAGAATAGGTCGGTAGGTTTCTTGGCCTTTGTGCCCGCAGGCATCCTGTTGAAAAGATGCTTGGGTTCAGAAAGATCAGCATCAAGGAGATCGTTACCGGTATAACCTGCCGCGATCAACGCCGCTACGATCGAACCAGCAGAAGTTCCAGCAACGCCTTTCACATCAAGATTTAACTCATTGATCGCGGTAAGAGCGCCTACGTGAACAACTCCGCGAGCGCCACCACCTTGCAGCGCAAGGAAGATTGGCCGCTTTTTGACGGGCTGAACTTGGACACCCTCTCCTTGCTGCTTGGCTTTCTTCTTAGGCTTGGCCTTCAGATCCAGTTCGAAGTTAGTGGGTGTCAAATTGGACATTGAGTACTGTCTCTATTGTCTCGGCCAAAGGAGTGGCACCGTAACATCAAAGCGCTCTAAATCGACGCCTCGCGAGGAAAAAAAGCTTCTCCGCTGTACGCTCGAAAAGGCATCTTGGTATTCAAATTATCTGAAATGGCTACGTGGAGCGGGTCTTAGCCACGCAAGGGGGTACCGTGCTTCTTGGTGCTCAAAAGACAGCACTCAACTGCGAATAAGTTTGTATTGGCAGGTTGGTTTTGCGGCAGAAGGAGACAAAAAAAGGTGGGAGATTAGCTCAGGAACTGGGGCGATTGGCCGCAAGTCCTGCCAAGCCAAAGTCGAGGAAGGGAACTGAAATACAATGATTCTCTTTGAATGTGGCTGTCACTACACACGATGCGAACGCGGCAAAACGCTGTACAACCATACCGTTCGTCGGGAAAAGCTCTAGCCTTGTTAGCCTCCTAAAATGTCAACGTTGACAGGGATTCGCAAAATTAAAAGAAGATACAAAACGCTCATATACCATTGTTTTATATGGTTTATTTAGTTTTAAGCCTCAAATGTCAATGCAGGGTCTGATCGGATAATGATGTGAATGGTGACCGCAGCAATTTCAGCTACGGCTGGCTGCCGGTCGAAAAAGGTCAGTACGGCTCCTGCCTGACCCAGGTCGACTTCAAGGCGAAAAAGGTCATGCCCCGCCCTTCGATCCGCGGCATGATCGCCCGCACCTACTTTTACATGAGCAAACAATACGGCTTGCGCTTGTCGAAGCAGGATCGGCAACTGTACGAAGCCTGGAACAAGACTTACCCGGTGCAAGACTGGGAGCGCCAGCGGAACCAGACCGTGGCGTGCGTGATGGGACGCGGCAACGAATTTGTCGGCCCGGTGAACCTGAAAGCCTGCAGTTGACTGTTTGATCAAAAGAAAAGGCCTTGAGCGATAAACTCAAGGCCTTTTTTGTGCTCAACTGCCGGACTTGTTGTAACGCCAGTAACCCATCAGATTGAGCGATTCACGAGGGATGCCGCGCTCCTTGATCAGGTATTTGCGCAGGCTCATGACCGCAGCGGACTCTCCGGCGATCCAGCCATAGAATCCCTCGCTGGCCGTATCGGCGATCTCCCAAAGAATCTCTTCTTCGATGTCGACATCCGCCAGTTCGACTGCTTGTCCAACCGATGATGCATCGACGGGCAATGTCGCCTGCCGCACGGCTTCCACCATCAACGTGCCGGCGGCTGCATGATCGCGGATCAGCCATTGCACCGAAAGCCCGGGCCAGTCAGGAACTGCCAACATGTCTTCACGACTGTCGACTTCAAAAAACGCCAGGGTCTGCGGTGGTTCAGCCAGAGTCGCCAGCTCCTCCAGAATTCCGATGGCGGCCGGCAACGCTGTGGCGTCGGCAACGAGCAGAAGTTGCTTGAGCGTTCGCGGAGGCTTCCATTCAAATCCCCCCGCCTCTTGCGCCGAAAACCGGCTATCGGGAGCCAGAATCTGCATCGACTCGCCAGGCTGCGCTCGCAATGCCCAACGGGAGGCCGGACCGGTCTCGCCGTGCAGGACAAAATCGATATCGACTTCGCCCGACTCGGCGCGCAAGTGGCGGATGGTGTAGGTGCGCATCGCCGGGCGACGATCAACCAGCATCGAGCGGAAACGGGCGTACCACCCCTCGCCCTGAGAAAGCCTGGCGGGTGAACCGTCTGCAGCCGGAAAAAACAGTTTCACTCGCTGATCCGGCGCCCAGGTTGCCATCTCGGTGACCGTGGGACTTGCGAGCGTGATCCGCATGAGATGCGGGCTCAACTGCTGCTTGTGACGCAAAACAACGTCGAACAACTTGTAAGGATTGGCGGAGGCCATGCGGAGCTCCTTCTGGGTATCTTCAGTGATTGCTTTAAAAACGAATCACGTGGGACACCCTTTAGTCAGCTCCGCCGAATGGATCGCTTATTGCGCGGCCGTGCGCTCAAGCACCAGCGTCTCGATGTTCTGCTTCTTCGCCTTGATCAGCGCTGCATTTACATCCGCCTGACGCGCCTCGGCGTCAGCCTTCGAATTGAAAGGGCCGAGGAGAATCCGGGTCTTGCCGCTGGCGTCCTTGATGACACTGGCCACAAAGCCATGCTCGATCAGCCAGCCGCTGAGGTCGCTGACGGCTTGAGGTGTTTCACCGCGCACTTCCAGATCCCACTGCGGGCCCACCGCAGCAGGCGCTGTTACCACCGCCGGTTTCGGCTTTTGCGCATCCACACTCTTGCCTTCGCCACATCCTGCCAATGCCAGTGCCGCGACTATCCAGACCAATTTGCGCACAACGCTTCCCTCTGAATTCTCAAAGCGGCGATCTTAACATTCGAGAATACTTTCCGAGCCCCGCAAATTGCGGCATAAAACTACGAGATTGATGCCGACAGCCCCTGTATAGTTACGCGCTGGGAATTAATGCCGCTGCTGCGCGTCAGAAAGAGGCACCCAAACTGTAAGACTTCGCACTAATCTATACGTACCACCGACCTCTGCACTGTCTGAATCAGGTGCCCTACAAAGCAATCAAGGAGAAGACCATGCTGATACTCACCCGCAAAGTCGGTGAAAGCATAAACATTGGTGATGACATCACGATCACCATTCTCGGCGTCAGCGGCCAGCAAGTTCGAATCGGCATCAATGCTCCGAAGAACGTTGCAGTGCATCGGGAAGAGATCTACCAGCGCATCCAGGCTGGCCTGACCGCACCGGACAAGCCACAAACGCCCTGAGCCCTATCGTAGTCAGTAGCCAGTTCGTTTGCCTGCGCGCAATGACTGGCTAAAGATTCAAGCGCCGTATTGCCATTCCCCCACCTATTTGGTGACGGCGCGTGCCACGCCCCTTCCTGCCTCAACCCCTCTCGCAACCGATACTAACCGTCATTCAACGGGCTGGCTGTCGGACATTTCCGAATAGCGTCTGGGAATCTCGCCCGCTTAGCCGAATGTAACGCCACGCGCCATCCCGGTAGCCGCCACGACCATCAATATCAACAGCAGCGCTTCGGCATGACTGATCCGCGCGAATACCTTTGCACGCCCAGTGTCAGGGGCAGCGCCGCGCGCCTTGGCCACACGCCACTTGATCAGGGTGATCATTGGCACAAGCTCCAGAAGCAGAATCAGCACAAACAACGTCATCTTCAGATGGAACAGCGGCTGGTGCAGGTAGTAGTTGGTTCCCTTTTCATAACCGCCAAAAGCCCGCATGCCACCGGTGATGAGCAACACCAGCGCCGAAAGCCCCCATAGATTGTCGGCAAGTAATACGCGCCCCACCTCACCCGAACCGGACGCCAGCCGACTGAAAGCCGTCCCACGCGTCAACACCGCCCAGAAACCCAAGGCAAACGCCAGCAAATGAATCGCTGCAAGAAACCAGTGAACCAGCATCGATGAACTCCTGTCCGGCAGAGATGAAATCAGCCAGACAGTAGTAGTCGAAAAAATGTGGGCTTGCCTGTCACCCCTCCCGGAAACCAGAAACGGGTGAGACAAGTAAATCGGCAGAGGTGCGGGAAAGGCAAATCGCAGGCAAAAAAAATCCCAAGCAGCTGATGGAAGCTTGGGATTTAAAAATGCATAAACCGTGGTGGTGAACGCGGGGCGAATATTACTGATTTATTCGTCTTGTAACAACGTATTTTTGATAACCGGATGGTTAATAAAATCCGTAACCCCTTAAATATCCACACTATTTAAAAGGGCGATCGCGAAGCTCGGCGACGAATGGAGCAAAATCCCTCGCAGTCAATACGCGCCTGACTCAAGAATTTTACAAAAATAAGTTCAGGATCCCCCGGATCAAGGTTCTCCACCGTTCCGCTGCGCTGATACCCGAGACTGATCAGCAGCTCTCGCATCGGCGAGTTGGACCTATTGGTCGACGTGAAGATCTTTTCTGCACAAGCATGTTGCTCGAGACCGCTCACGATTTGTCGCCCCACGCCGGAGCGCCTGTTCGCACCGGAGACGACCACGAGAGGTATGAACCATTCACCGAAAAAGCTTCGATCCAGACATCCGTAGCCGAGGGGAGCGCTCATCTCGCAGACAACCCAGCACTCCCCCGCCCTAACGGCCCTCACGATGCACTCGCGACGGCAGCTATCTTTTTCAACGACTGGGTCAATCTTCAACAGGCTTTCAATATCGCCTGGACCGGCACGCCTGAATTGGCGACTCATGAATACACTCCTGCAAATGTGCCGGAGTGTAGCTGCGGTCAACGGAACCGAAATTTGCAAATGCTCTGAAATCGCAGACAACAAAAAAGGGCCCACCTTTCGGTGAGCCCTTCCAGACCGCCCAGCAGAGCGGATTTTGTTTGGTAGGCGCGATTGGACTCGAACCAACGACCCCCACCATGTCAAGGTGGTGCTCTAACCAACTGAGCTACGTGCCTGCTGTGAGGCGGCATTCTACGGAATTCCGGAGGGGTGTCAACACCTTTTTTTCACCTAACCCTATGAATATGCAAAATATTTAATTTCGGCCCGCCACAAGAAGATTTCCCGGTGGCTGGCGGAGGTTTTTCAACTGGGGTAGGATCGCTGCACTCGTAAAATATATTAAACAGAGGCTGCAGGATGGCGAACACCCCTTACCCAGAGTCTTATTACGCTGCGTCGGCCAACGCCGTACCACCACGCCCTGCCCTGCAGGATGACGTGGAGACGGACGTCTGTGTGATCGGTGCTGGTTATACGGGGCTTTCCTCGGCCCTGTTCCTGCTGGAGAACGGTTTTCGCGTGACCGTGCTGGAGGCCGCCAAAGTTGGCTTCGGCGCTTCGGGGCGCAATGGCGGGCAGATCGTCAACAGCTACAGCCGTGACATCGACGTGATCGAGCGCAGCGTTGGCCCGAAACAGGCGCAACTGCTCGGGCAGATGGCGTTCGAGGGCGGCCGGATCATTCGTGAGCGCGTCAGCAAATACAACATTCAGTGCGACCTTAAGGACGGTGGTGTATTCGCCGCCCTCACCGCCAAGCAAATGGGCCATCTGGAATCGCAGAAACGTTTGTGGGAACGCTTCGGCCATACCCAACTGGAACTGCTCGATCAGCGCCGCATCCGTGAAGTGGTGGCTTGCGATCAATACGTCGGTGGCATGCTCGACATGAGCGGCGGCCATATCCATCCTCTTAACCTGGCACTGGGCGAAGCTGCCGCCGTGGAATCCCTGGGCGGCACTATCTATGAACAGTCACCGGCCGTGCGCATTGAACGCGGCGCCAATCCGGTCGTGCACACACCGCAGGGCAAGGTCCGAGCCAAATTCATCATCGTTGCCGGCAACGCCTACCTCGGCAATCTGGTGCCAGAACTGGCGGCCAAATCGATGCCATGCGGCACTCAGGTCATCACCACCGAGCCACTGGGCGATGAGCTGGCGAAATCCCTGCTGCCGCAGGACTACTGCGTCGAAGACTGCAATTACCTGCTCGACTACTATCGCCTCACCGGCGACAAGCGTCTGATCTTCGGCGGCGGCGTGGTATATGGCGCACGCGATCCGGCGAACATCGAAGCGATCATCCGGCCGAAAATGCTCAAGGCCTTCCCGCAACTCAAGGACGTGAAGATCGACTACGCCTGGACCGGCAATTTCCTGCTGACCCTGTCGCGCCTGCCTCAGGTCGGACGCCTGGGCGACAACATCTATTACTCCCAGGGTTGCAGTGGCCATGGCGTGACCTACACGCACCTGGCCGGCAAGGTATTGGCCGAGGCACTGCGCGGACAAGCCGAGCGCTTCGATGCGTTTGCCGACCTGCCGCACTACCCGTTCCCCGGCGGGCAACTGCTGCGCACACCGTTTGCCGCGCTGGGCGCGTGGTACTACGGACTGCGCGACAAGCTCGGTTTCTGATGAGCGAAAAAAAGGGCCGCTGAATAGCGGCCCTTTTTATATCCAGCACGGGTTACAGCTGATCCCGTGCAATCCCGCTGCGAATCCGCAGGATATCCGCGAGCACTGCCAAAGCAATTTCTGCCGGCGTCTTGCTGCCCAGGTTAAGGCCGATCGGCGCATGAATCCGCGCCAACTCGCCCTCCCCCAGACCGCCAATCCGGCGCAAGCGCTCGAAGCGCTTTTGCGACGTCTGCTGCGAGCCCATCACACCAATGTAGAAAGCCTCGGTACGCACGGCCTCCATCATTGCGAGATCGTCGATGCGCGGATCGTGGGTCAACGCCACCACCGCCGTATCACGATGACACCCGCCATCGGCAATGAACACCGACGGCAATTGCCGCCGGATCTCCACGCCATTGAGCACCACGCCTTCCAGCACCTCATCGCGCGGGTCGCAGAGAATCACTTCGAAGCCGAGACCGACCGCGAATTCCGCACAGGCCTGCGCCACGCTGGAATACCCCGCCAGCAGCAAACGCTGGGCAGCCCCGATGCGAATCCGCACCCGGTCGATTTCACGCTCGATCCGCGCCCCTTGCTCGCGATCGGCAAACAGGCTGCGCGCGCCCGTGGCCAGATCGACCTCGCGAATCAACCGGCGCTGCCCCAGCAACGCCGATTCGAGTTCACGCAGGTGCGCCTGCACATCGCAGTCGGCGTCAAATTTCTCTACCAGCACATCGAGAATGCCGCCGCACGGCAGACTGACCCGCGAACGCGGATCGTCACCTTCGCCATAACGCACGACATTGATCGCATCGAGAAACGCACCTTCGGCGACGCGCTCGAGAAAGTCTTCTTCGACGCAACCACCGGATAGCGACCCGATCCACTGCCCGCCGTCGTTCACCGCCAGCAGCGAACCTGGCGCGCGAGGCGCCGAGCCGTAGGTGGTCAGGACGGTGCAGAGCCAGATGCGCTGCCCCTCCGTCGACCACTCCAGCGCCCGACGCACAACCTGCAGATCGAGATGCTGCATGATCAGTGCGCCTTGTGCTCGATGGACGGGGCGTCAGCCTGAAGCTTCTGCACGTCACCGACCGCCAACTCGGCCGACTGACCACCCCAGCCCTGACGCAGGTAGTTCAGCAGATCGGTCAGCTGTTCAGCACTGAGCTTGTCAGCAAAACCCGGCATCGGCTGCATGTGTTCGAACCCGGCGAATTTTTGCTCGCCGATACCATCCTCGATTACTCGCAACAGGTTGCGCGGGTCTTCCAGACGCAGCGTGGTGTTGCCGCGCATGGCCACTGCGATGTGCGGCTTGCCCTCGCCACCCGCCGCGTGACAGCCGGCGCAGACGTTCAGGTATTCCTGACGGCCGCGTTGAGCGCTGGCACTGAGTTTTTCCACCGGCACTTCCGCCAACTCTTTCGCCGCCGGAGGCTTGTCGCCCAGCAGGAAAGTCGCCATCGCCGCCAGATCCGGATCATTCAGGCCTTGAGTACTGTTGTGAAACACCGGGAACATCTCGTTGAACATCGTGCCCTGGGCGCTCATGCCGTGCTTGAGGAACGTGCTCAGGTCCTGATGATTCCAGCCGCGCGCTGCCAGATCAGTGGCGAGCAGGCTCGGTGCCAGATAGCCGTTGAGGATGCCGCCGGTCAGGCGTTTGTCCAACTGCATCGCGCCCGGCAGGCCGCGTGGCGTATGGCATTCGCCGCAATGGCCGAGCACTTCGACCATGTACTGGCCGCGCTTCCAGGCGTCGCTTTTGCCTTCGGCCGGCTCAAGCTTCAAGTCTTTGCCGTACATCATGTTCCAGCCGATCAAGCCCGGACGCACGTTGAACGGGAAGCTGAGACTCGTCACCGGCGCTGCACGCTCGATTGGCTCGATGGTTTTCAGATACGCGTGAATCGCATCCGAATCCGCACGCGGCATCAAGTGATACGAGGTGTAGGGCATCGCCGGATACAGGTTGGCGCCGTCACGACGCTTGCCTTCGGTGAGCGCGGCGAAGAACTCTTCATCGGTGTAGAGACCGATGCCGTGCTCCTTGCTTGGAGTGATGTTGGTGCCGTAGATAGTGCCAAACGGAGACACGATCGGCAGGCCACCGGCAAACGGTGCGCCGCCGGGCGCCGTGTGGCACGCCATGCAGTCGGCGGCACGGGCGAGGTATTCGCCGCGCTTGACCTGATCATCCGCGTGCGCCGCCAACACAGGCACAGCCAGCCCGACCGCCAGGGTCAGGCGGGTCAGTAATTGCTTCATGCTTAACCCTCCTTGACCAGGCCGAGATCGGTCAGCACGTTGCGGGTGGCGTTGTAGTAACGCACGTACCCGGTGCAGCGGCAGACGTGATGGCCGAGGCTGTCCTCGATGACTTGTTCCAGTTTGCTTTTGACGATCGGCTGGCGTTGCAGCTTTTCCACCAGCACGGTCGCGGCGTTGACAAAGCCCGGCGCGCAATAGCTGCACTGGAAGGCGAATTCGTCGACGAAACGCTGCTGGATCGGGTTCAGCTCGGTCACCTGGCCTTGCTCGTCACGCTTGGCGTGGCCTTCGATGGTGCGGACTTTCTTGCCCTCGAAGTAATGCGCGCCGGTGATGCAGGTGCGCACTTCTTCGCTGGTGCCGTCCGGGTTGTCGACGATCACCACGCAGGCGTGGCAGATGCCCTGGCCGCAGCCCAGGCGCGAACCGGTGAGGTTTTTGTATTCGTGCAGGTAATCGATCATCGGCAGGTCATCAGGGATGTCCACCGGGCCGACGGATTGACCGTTGAGGGTCAGTTGAAGCGGACGGTTAGCCATTGAGGGCCTCCTTGATGCGCGCAGCAGTGATTGGCAGATCGCGAACACGTTTACCGATGGCGTGGGCCACAGCGTTACCGATGGCACCGACCACCGGGATCATCACCACTTCGGCGATGCCTTTGGACGGGTCACTTGGGGACAGCGGCGGCAGGATTTCCGACGTCTGCTTCCACACCGCCACATGACGCGCCATCGGCAGGCGATAACGGTTGAAGTTCCAGTCACCCTCCCCCGGCCCGCCTTCGTACAGCGGCATCTCTTCCATCAAGGCGTGACCGATGCCCATGGCGATCCCGCCTTCGAGCTGGCCACGAACCAGTTCTTCGACCAGCACCCGGCCGCATTCCAGCCACGAGTGATGGTTGAGCACTTCGACTTCTGCCGAACCTTTGTTGACCTTCAACTCGACCAGCGTTGCCACCGGGCTGTAGTAGGTCACGGCGGCGTTGTTCAGTTGAACCACCGGATAGGCGATGTTCTGCCGGTCCAGCAGGTGGAAACCGGCGCTGGTCATCTGCACTTTCTTCGCTTTCGGGGCGCCGTCACCGTACTTCACCGCCAGACCGTCGAGCGGCAGACGCTCGCGCACGCCGTCGATGCTGTATTCGGCTTCTGCCCAGCTCCAGCGGTTGAAACCGTGAACCGTGGCGCCGGTGACCAGACCGCGCTCGTGAGCACGCTTGGCCAGCTCTTCGAAGGTCAGCGGCTGCATACCGTTGGCGGTCAGTTTGCCATCGACCCAATGCGCATCTTCGCGACGCACCACGTAAGGGTTGGCCTGGCCGCCGTACGGGCCCTGACGCCAGATCTCCAGCGCCGCCGGCCACAGACCGTGGTTGAACAGCACGCGCGCCGCTTCACGGGTAGCGTGGCTGAAGTAGTAGGCGGAGTTGGTCGCGGACGAGGCCGATGCCAGCTTGCCGACCCAGCGCGGATTGCGCAGGAAGTTGTCCTGCTCGGCCTGGCTCATGATGTAAGGATTGCCGGCGGTCACCAGCTGCATCTCATCCCACTCGGTTTCGCCGGTCTTCACGTCGTGAGCCGCGCTGCCGAGGAAGTCAGCCACCACCAACGCTTGCGAGGTGGACATGCCGGTGCCGATCTCGATGCCGATGTGACGCAGGGAAATGCGCCCGTCAGCGGTGAACTCGATACTGGCCATCGGCGCTTCGGAACCGGTGCCGAAGTCTTTCTGGCAAATGGCGAAACCCACGCCATACCAGTTGTCCGGGTCTGCTGCTTCGCGCTGTTTCTTGATCGCGTCGCGGTTTTTCCAGACTTCGTGCAGCGAAGCCTTGTCGAGAATCTCGTGCAGGCGCAACGCACCGGCCGGGATCGCGCCCTGGGTGTTTTTCATCCCCGAACGCAGTGCGTTCTTGCGACGCAGATCGATGGCATCGACACCAAGGCGATCGGCGATTTCGTCGACCATCATCTCGGTGGAGGCCATGCTCTGCAGCGTGCCGTAGCCGCGCATCGAACCCGCTTCAACGGCGCGGGAATGGTAAGCGGTGACCTGCAGGTCGTTCTGCGGCATGTAGTAGATCGACTGCGCCGCCGTGGCGCCAACGGCGGCCACCGACGGGCTGTAGTTGATCCGGCCACCACCGTCGACGCTCATCTCGGCACGGAAAATCTTGAAGCTGTGATCAGTCTTGTCCACTGCCAACTGGTAGCGGATGTCGAACGGGTGGCGCTTGATACCGCTCTGGAACTGCTCGTAACGGTCGTTGGCCAGGCGAATCGGCACACCTGCGCCGTACAACGCCGCCAGGGCCGCGTAGTAGACGAAAATGTTGTGGTCCTTGGAGCCGTAACCGACGGTGTAACCCGGGTGCATGTTCAGGTTGGCCAGGCCGAAACGCGACGGCGAAATCATCTTCGCGGTCTCGGTGGCGGTTTCCAGCGGGCACTGAGTGGCGACGACGAAATGCAGGGTTTTGGTGGCCGGGTCGTACCAGCCGTTGCCGTTGTCCGGCTCCATCGCGGCCGGCTCGATCGAAGGGGTTTTGTAGCGCTCGTCGAACACCAGCCAGTTGTCCGGCGGGGTATCGATCTCTTTCTTCATGCGGTCGGCGTAAAACAGGCCGCGCTCGGTCAGGTTGCCGTGCAGGTTCGGTTGGGAATTCCACACAGGACGACGGTTCTTCAGCATCGGGAACAGGATCGAGTCCTTCAGGCTGGCGAACTCATCCTCGTCCGCCGACGTCGGACCACCGACGCGCACGTAGCGGAAACTGCCATAGGGATCGCCTTCGTAGAACGGTACTTGCGCACCGTAACGAATCGCTTTGTCATTGAATTTGAGTTTGTTCTTGGCCTGACGGAAACGCTCGAAGTCGTTCCAGATCAGGATCGCGACCGGATGACCGATGAACATCGGCACTTTGCCTTCCGGCAGCAGAGGATCCGGTGCGTGCTCTTCAGGGAACACGATGCCGTCCTTGTCCAGGTCGGCGGCGGTAACGATACGATCAGGCTGCAGATCGGCGCCGAGCCACGACAGGTCGTAACCGTCGTAGATGCGGTCGGCCTTGATGGTTTTCAGCAACATGGCGTGGCCTTGCTGCTGGGGCCAGCCCGGCATGTCCTTGGAACGGATGTCGCGGGCAAACACCTTGCTGCCGCAGACCTTGGACAAGGCATCGTTACGCTGGCGCGCCTTGCCGTTGTTGCCGAGCCACTGCTCGGACGGCACGGTCACGCTGTTTTCCATCAAGGCAGCCAGCGCCTGACTGCTGAGCGGTGTGAGCGTAACGCTCACCCCCGCCACCAGCCCGCCCTGAAGGAACGAGCGCCGGGATATTTCACGGTTGGACATGGATCATCCTCTGGGCGGTTATGGATCCGCCCTTCTGGTTATCTACTGGGAATCTCGAGTCTTGCAGAAGCCCTTTTTGGCTAAACAAAGGGCGTGATGACAGTGCAAAGCTGACCGAAAGGTTAACTTTAAAGGTTTCTGAGCTCGCAGCAAACAACCAGTTACAAAAATTTGACCAAAGAATCAAAAATCAATGCGGCATCGCATCGCAGCGACCCATGGACGCAGGCCGGATTGCCCGGCGGCATCGAACGAGCCACGGCTAGCGTTCGTCGCTGGCTACAAAGGAGGAATGTGGGAAAGGTCAAATTTCAGACACAAAAAACCCCGGCCTTTCGACCAGGGTCTTTGCTATCGATGCCGAATCAACCAGAGGTTGCTTTCGGTGCTTCAAGGCGTTCAGTGGTCCTTGAAACAGATATGGCGCAGCGGACGGGACTCGAACCCGCGACCCCCGGCGTGACAGGCCGGTATTCTAACCGACTGAACTACCGCTGCGTATCGCTTTGAGCTTGCGCTCAAGTAACTCGTTTGACTGAAAGCTTCGGTGCTTTTCAATCGCGAACCAGACAATGTCTGACTCGTTAAATATGGCGCAGCGGACGGGACTCGAACCCGCGACCCCCGGCGTGACAGGCCGGTATTCTAACCGACTGAACTACCGCTGCGCGTCGGTGGAGGCACTTTCAGCCTACCTCTTGCTTTCGCAAGTATCTCGGGAGTGGTGGGTGATGACGGGATCGAACCGCCGACATTCTGCTTGTAAGGCAGACGCTCTCCCAGCTGAGCTAATCACCCGTTTGCATCTCCGAGGCCGCGAAATTTACGCAGGTAGCGAACCTAAGTCAATAGCAGGATTGAAGTTTTTCTAAAAAAGACGAAATTGCTTCATTCCGTATAAATCATCTTCTTGGTCATGCCGCCATCGACCACGAATTCCTGACCCGTCACAAACCCTGCATTCTTCGATAGCAACCACGCCACCATCGCCGCGACGTCCTCGACCGTCCCTACCCTGCCCGCCGGATGCTGGGCATGATCGGTGTCGGTCAGCGGTTCCGCGCGCCGCGCGGATGGATCCCGCGCATCGATCCAGCCAGGACTGACCGCATTGACGCGAATCTCCGGCCCGAGACTGATCGCCAGCGCGTGCGTCAACGCCAGCAAACCGCCCTTGCTCGCTGCATACGCCTCCGTATCCGGTTCCGATTGCGCCGCACGGGTCGAGGCCAGATTGACGATCGCCCCGTTGTGCGCACGCAGATACGGCGCGCAGTGCTTGGCCAGCAACATCGGCCCGCCGAGATTCACCGCCAGCACCCGGTTCCAGTAAGCCAGATCGAGGCTTTCCAGCGTGATGTTGTGCGGATCGGCCACAGCAGCGTTGCACACCAACGCATCCAGACGGCCAAACTGCCCGAGCACTTCCGCGACTCCGAGCGCCACCTGACTTTCGTCCGCAACGTCCATGGCGATGAACCAGGCGTTTTCGCCCAGCACCTTTGCCACTTTCGAACCTCGCGTACGATCCAGGTCCGTCAACACCACCTGCCAGCCTTCGCTAATCAGCCATGCCGCGATTCCCAGACCGATCCCGCGCGCAGCACCCGTGACCAATGCAACGCGGCCATGGGTGCCGGTCTTCGGCGTAGGCAACTCGATCACAACGCCGCCAGACCGCGCGACAGGTCGGCTTGCAGGTCAGCGACGTCTTCCAGACCGACCGCGATGCGGATCAGGCTGTCACGAATACCGGCAGCCTCACGCTCCTGTGGCGCCAGACGGCCGTGGGACGTGGTGCTCGGGTGGGTGATGGTGGTTTTGCTGTCGCCCAGGTTGGCCGTGATCGAAATCAAACGGGTCGCATCGATGAAGCGCCACGCGCCCTCTTTGCCGCCCTTCACCTCAAAGCTCACCACCGCGCCGAAGCCCTTCTGCTGACGCTGAGCCAGCTCGTGCTGCGGATGACTCTTGAGACCGGCGTAATGCACCTTCTCGATGCCGTCCTGCTGCTCCAGCCATTCGGCCAGTTGCTGGGCGTTGGCGCAGTGCGCCTTCATCCGCAGATTCAGGGTTTCCAGCCCCTTGAGGAAGATCCAGGCGTTGAACGGGCTGAGAGTCGGCCCGGCGGTACGCAGGAAGCCGACGATTTCCTTCATCTGCTCGCTGCGACCGGCAACCACCCCGCCCATGCAACGACCCTGGCCATCGATGAACTTGGTGGCCGAGTGCACAACGACGTCTGCACCCAACTTCAGCGGTTGCTGCAAGGCAGGCGTACAGAAGCAGTTGTCGACCACCAGCATCGCGCCTTTGGCGTGCGCGATTTCCGACAGCGCGGTGATATCCACCAGCTCAGCCAACGGATTGGACGGCGATTCGACGAACAGCAATTTGGTATTGGACTTGATCGCTGCATCCCAGGCCGACAGATCGGCCAGCGGCACGTAGTCGACTTCCACACCAAAACGCTTGAAGTACTTCTCGAACAGACTGATGGTCGAACCGAACACGCTGCGCGACACCAGCACATGATCGCCGGCGCTGCACAGGCTCATCACCACCGCCATGATCGCGGCCATGCCGGTGGCCGTGGCCACCGCTTGCTCGGCGCCTTCCAGCGCGGCAATGCGCTCTTCGAACGCGCGGACGGTCGGGTTGGTGTAACGCGAGTAAACGTTGCCCGGCACTTCCCCGGCAAACCGTGCGGCGGCGTCCGCGGCGGTACGGAACACGTAGCTGGAAGTGAAGAACATCGGATCACCATGCTCGCCTTCCGGCGTACGGTGCTGACCGGCACGTACGGCCAGGGTATCGAACGCTACGCCTTCGAGGTCGCTGTCCAGCCGACCGGCATCCCATTCCTGACTCATGCTGTCACTCCTTGCCCTGTTCTCGATAAATAAAAGTCTTTTGCCAGATACAAAACCGGCCCCTAAGGGCCGGTTGAAACTCAGTTGTTGTACAGATCGATGATCGCACTGACCGCCTGGGTCTTGACCTTCGAGGCATCGTTGCGTGCCTGTTCGATCTTGTTCAGGTAAGCCTCGTCGACGTCACCGGTGACGTACTTGCCGTCGAACACCGCGCAGTCGAAGTTTTCGATCTTGATCTTGCCGCCACCAACCGCTTCGATCAAGTCAGGCAGGTCCTGATAGATCAGCCAGTCAGCGCCGATCAGATCAGCTACATCCTGAGTCGAACGGTTGTGCGCGATCAGCTCGTGAGCGCTCGGCATGTCGATGCCGTAAACGTTCGGGAAGCGAACAGCCGGAGCCGCCGAGCAGAAGTAGACGTTTTTCGCACCGGCTTCGCGGGCCATCTGGATGATCTGCTTGCAGGTGGTGCCACGAACGATCGAGTCGTCCACCAGCATCACGTTCTTGCCGCGGAATTCCAGCTCGATGGCGTTGAGCTTCTGGCGTACCGATTTCTTGCGTGCGGCCTGGCCGGGCATGATGAAGGTACGGCCGATGTAACGGTTCTTGACGAAACCTTCGCGGAATTTCACGCCCAGATGGTTGGCCAGCTCCAGCGCTGCGGTGCGGCTGGTGTCCGGAATCGGGATGACCACGTCGATGTCGTGCTCTGGACGCTCGCGCAGGATCTTCTCGGCCAGTTTCTCGCCCATGCGCAGACGGGCCTTGTAGACTGAAACGCCGTCGATGATCGAATCCGGACGCGCCAGGTAGACGTGTTCGAAGATGCAAGGAGTCAGGGACGGATTGGTCGCACACTGACGGGTGTGCAGCTTGCCGTCTTCAGTGATGTAGACCGCTTCACCCGGTGCCAGGTCGCGGATCAGGGTGAAGCCCAGCACGTCGAGCGAAACGCTTTCGGAGGCGATCATGTACTCGACGCCTTCGTCGGTGTGACGCTGGCCGAACACGATCGGGCGGATGCCGTGCGGGTCACGGAAACCGACGATACCGTAACCGGTCACCATCGCCACGACGGCGTAACCACCGACACAACGGTTGTGCACGTCGGTCACGGCAGCGAACACGTCTTCTTCGGTCGGTTGCAGCTTGCCGCGCTGGGCCAGCTCGTGCGCGAACACGTTGAGCAACACTTCCGAATCGGAGCTGGTGTTGACGTGACGCAGATCGGATTCGTAGATCTCTTTGGCCAACTGTTCAACGTTGGTCAGGTTACCGTTGTGCGCCAGGGTGATGCCGTACGGCGAGTTGACGTAGAACGGCTGAGCCTCGGCCGACGTCGAGCTGCCGGCAGTCGGGTAACGGACGTGGCCGATACCCATGTGGCCGACCAGACGCTGCATGTGACGCTGTTGAAACACGTCACGCACCAGGCCATTGTCCTTGCGCAAGAACAACCGGCCATCATGGCTGGTCACGATACCGGCAGCGTCCTGGCCGCGGTGCTGGAGCACGGTTAGCGCGTCATACAGCGCCTGATTGACGTTCGACTTACCGACGATACCGACGATGCCACACATGCGACGCAACCCCTACTTAATGGATCTGAACTGAACAACACTCACTGAGGCGTTTTGGCCGACGGCAAGAGTTGCTCCTTGAACGGAATATCAGCGGGTACGCTGATTCCGCTGGCAAGCCACTGACTGCTCCACCCGAGAATCAGGTTCTTGGACCAGTCTGCGACCAATAGAAACTTTGGTACGAGCTGTGATTCTTTCCACCACCCGTCCTGCTGTACCGGCCCCAGGCTCAACAGCCCGACCGCCACGACCACCAGCAACACGCCACGCGCAGCGCCGAAGGCCATGCCGAGGAATCGATCGGTCCCGGACAACCCGGTGACGCGAACCAACTCGCCGATAAGATAATTGATCATTGCGCCCACGATCAGTGTGGCGACAAACATGATGGCACAGCCCGTGATCACACGAGCCGACGGTGTTTCGATGTATCCGGCGAGGTACTCGGACAGTGAGCCACCGAACATCCAGGCAACGGCTCCTGCGATGATCCAGGTCACCAGCGACAATGCTTCTTTGACGAAGCCGCGGCTCAAACTGATCAAAGCGGAGATGGCGATGATTGCAACGATCGCCCAGTCAACCCAGGTAAATGGCACAGTGCAGCCTACAGACGGATAAGGCGGCGCATTTTAGCAGAGCGCAGGGCTGTCGGTAAGCTGCGAATGTCAGTGCATTTCAATCGGGGCGATAGATTTCAGCCACGCTCAGGCTGAAAGCGCACCACAAACCCCTTCAGGTTCTGCTGGCGGCTCAAAAGATCACGCAGACGATCGGCTTCGGCACGCTCGATCAGCGGACCGACGAACACCCGGTTCTTGCCATCGGCAGAACGGATGTAAGCGTTGTAGCCTTGGCTGCGCAGGGTTTTCTGCAGGCTTTCGGCGCTGGCGCGACTCGACAGACTGGCCAGTTGCACCGACCAGCTCACCGACAGGCCATTGGCGTCAACGCGGCTTTGAGTGGTATCAGGCTTGGTGGAAAGCGCAGCGATTGGCTGGGCCGGAGCCGTGGTTGGCTTGGCCACGGGAGCTGGAACAGGCGCCGGCGCAACCGGTTTGGCCACCGGCGCCGGAGCCGGGGCTGGCGCAGCGGAAGCAATCGGCGCTGCTGGCGCTGCTTGTTCCGCGACTTCGTCATCGCTCGGCACTGGCTCTTGCGGCAGAACCTGCGGCTCGGGCACGGCCACGGTTTCCATCTGGATCTGCGCCACGGCAGGCGCTTGCGGCGCAGCCGGTGCATCGACGGTCACCTGACGCTGCTCATCCTGACGGGAAAACAGCATCGGCAGGAAAATAACCGCCAGCGCCACCAGCACCAGGGCACCGACCATGCGCTGTTTGTACGCTTTATCCAGCAAAGCCATTTGCCGCTTCCTCCGTGGAGCGCCGAGACAGCCATTCGAGGGCCTCGGCGACACAATAAAATGATCCGAACAGCAAGATCTCGTCGTCGCTGGTGGCCACTGCGCACTGCCCTTCCAGCGCAGCCACCACGCTCTCATAAGACGTGACCGACGCGCCAAGGTTCTGCAACGCAACATTCAATTCAGCCACCGGACGTGCACGCAGCGAATCCAGCGGCGCCACCGCCCAATGCTGGACGCTGGCATTCAATTCACCGATGACACCGTCCAGATCCTTGTCCGCCAACAGGCCGAACACCGCCAGACGCTTGCCGACCGGCGGACGCGCAGCCAGACGCCGCGCCAGATACTCCGCTGCATGCGGGTTATGGCCAACATCAAGCAACAGGTTGAGACGCTTGCCATTCCATTCGAACGAACGACGATCCAGGCGACCGACCACGCGAGTCGCCTGCAACGCCGCAACAATCTGCCCGGCATCCCATGGCAAACCAAGCAACAGATAAGCCTGCAACGCCAGCGCGGCGTTTTCCATCGGCAGATCAAGCAGCGGCAAATCACGCAGCTCGACGACCTGACCGTCAGCATCAGTACCGCGCCACTGCCAGAATTGATCCGTGATACCCAGATCGAAATCGCGCCCGCGCAGGAAGAACGGGCAAGCAAGCTCGCGCGCCTTGTCCAGCAGGGGTTGTGGAGGATTCAGATCGCCGCACAGCGCAGGTTTGCCCTGACGGAAAATCCCGGCCTTCTCGAAGGCCACGGATTCGCGAGTGTTGCCCAGGTAATCGGCGTGATCGACACCGATGCTGGTGACCAGCGCGATATCGGCATCGACCACGTTGACCGTGTCCAGACGCCCGCCCAGGCCAACTTCCAGCACCACCGCATCGAGCCCGGCTTGCTGAAACAGCCAGAACGCCGCCAGAGTGCCCATTTCGAAGTAAGTCAGGGAAGTCTCGCCGCGCCCCGCTTCGACCGCCGCAAAGGCTTCGCACAACTGCGCATCAGTGGCTTCGACGCCATTGAGCTGCACCCGCTCGTTGTAACGCAGCAGGTGCGGAGAATTGTAGACACCGACGTTGAGGCCCTGCGCCCGCAGCAATGAAGCCACGAAGGCGCAGGTCGAACCCTTGCCGTTGGTGCCGGTGACCGTAATCACCCGAGGCGCCGGCTGGCCCAGTCCCATGCGGGACGCTACCTGTTGCGAACGCTCCAGCCCCATGTCGATGGCCGATGGATGCAACTGTTCAAGGTAGGCGAGCCACTCGCCAAGGGTGCGCTCGGTCATACGTTGGCAGGCACCGGCGGAACGACGATCGGCTCGATCGGCGCGGCAACGAAGGTCGGGGTCGGCTTGCCGGTCAGTTGCGCCAGCAGGTTGCCCAGACGCGGACGCAGTTCGCGACGGTCGATGATCAGGTCGATTGCACCGTGCTCCAGCAGGAACTCGCTGCGCTGGAAGCCTTCCGGCAATTTTTCACGCACGGTCTGCTCGATCACGCGCGGGCCGGCGAAGCCGATCAGGGCTTTAGGCTCACCGACGATCACGTCGCCCAGCATCGCCAGACTGGCGGAAACACCGCCGTAGACCGGGTCGGTCAGCACGGAGATGAACGGAATGCCTTCTTCACGCAGACGCGCCAGCACGGCCGAGGTCTTGGCCATCTGCATCAGCGAGATCAGGGCTTCCTGCATGCGCGCGCCACCGGAGGCGGAGAAGCACACCATCGGGCAACGGTTTTCCAGCGCGTAGTTGGCGGCGCGCACGAAGCGCTCACCGACGATGGCGCCCATGGAACCGCCCATGAAGCTGAATTCGAACGCCGAAACCACGACCGGCATGCCCAGCAGGGTGCCGCTCATGGAAACCAGTGCGTCTTTCTCGCCGGTCTGCTTCTGGGCAGCGACCAGACGATCCTTGTACTTCTTGCCGTCGCGGAATTTCAGACGGTCAACCGGCTCCAGGTCGGCGCCCAGTTCGGCACGGCCTTCGGCATCCAGGAAGATGTCGATGCGCGCACGTGCGCCGATGCGCATGTGGTGGTTGCATTTAGGGCAAACGTCCAGGGTCTTTTCCAGCTCCGGACGATACAGCACAGCCTCGCAGGACGGGCATTTGTGCCACAGACCTTCAGGGACCGAGCTCTTCTTGACCTCGGAACGCATGATCGAAGGGATCAGCTTGTCTACCAACCAGTTGCTCATGCTTTCTTTCTCCAGTACCGGCGGCCCGAACGCTCTGGTTCGCGGCCCCGCGTATGCCCTTCAGCTAAATTCATGTGTGGCGATGATCGGCCGGGCTGCCGGGTCAGCGGAACTGACCTGCGTACACCCCGAAAAAACCCTCAGCCTCTTTTCTACAGAGCTGTGGACGGCGGCAGTCTGCCAGCCGTCACATCAGCGTACGGCGTTGATGAATGCACGAATCTTTGCGTGATCCTTGATGCCCTTGCTCGCCTCTACCCCGCCGCTGACATCCACCGCATACGGCCGCACCCGGGCTACCGCATCGGCGACGTTCTCCGGCGTCAGGCCGCCGGCCAGAATCAACGGCTTGCACAAGCCTTGCGGAATCAATGACCAGTCAAACGCCTCGCCGGTTCCACCGGGCACGCCTTCGACATAAGTGTCGAGCAGCACGCCGCTGGCGCTCGGGTAGGCATTGCAGGCGGCGGCGATGTCATCGCCCGCCTTGACCCGCAAGGCCTTGATGTACGGCCGGTGCCAGCCTTCACACTCGGCGGCGGTTTCGTCGCCGTGGAACTGCAACAGATCCAGCGGCACGGCATCGAGGATTTCCCCGAGCTCGCAACGGCTGGCATTGACGAACAGCCCGACCGTGGTCACGAACGGCGGCAATGCGGCGATGATCGCCCGCGCCTGCTGCACGGTCACCGCCCGGGGACTTTTAGCGTAGAACACAAAACCGATGGCATCGGCCCCGGCCTCGACGGCTGCCAACGCATCTTCTATGCGGGTAATCCCGCAAATCTTGCTGCGAACGGCTGACATGTCGATAAAAACCCCAAGGCAAATCCGAGAAAGTCCCGGATGGTAACAAATGCGTTCGAGGGCGTCAGCCGTCAAGTTCCGAGAAACCCGTAAGGAAATGTGGCCCGATGAAACGCTCGGGCAACGGGAACTCGTCGTGGTACTCGACCTGCACCAGATACAGACCGAACGGATGCGCCGTGACGCCGCCAGAACGCCGCTCGCGGCTCTCCAGCACTTCTTTCATCCACTCCACCGGCCGCTCGCCGGCACCGATGGTCATCAGCACACCGGCGATGTTGCGCACCATATGGTGCAGGAACGCGTTGGCGCGGATATCCAGAACGATCATTTTGCCGTGACGGGTCACGCGCAGGTGATGCATCTTCTTGATCGGCGACTTGGCCTGGCACTGACCGGCACGAAAGGCGCTGAAATCATGGGTGCCGATCAGGTACTGCGCGGCCGCAGCCATGCGCTCGACGTCCAGCGGACGGTGATTCCAGGTGATTTCTTCGTTGAGATGAGCCGGGCGGATCTGATCGTTGTAGATAACGTAGCGATAGCGCCGGGCAATCGCCTTGAATCGCGCATGGAAATGCGCCGGCATGACCCTCGCCCAACTGACGCTGATATCGTGGGGCAGATTGATGTTGGCGCCCATGACCCAGGCTTTCAGCGAACGGTCGACCTGGGTATCGAAATGCACCACTTGCCCGCAGGCATGCACACCGGCGTCGGTACGCCCGGCGCATTGCAGCGAGATCGGCGAGTCGGCGACCTTCGACAGGGCTTTTTCCAGAGTTTCCTGCACGGTGAGTACACCGGTGGACTGGCGCTGCCAGCCGCTGTAGCGCGAGCCCTTGTATTCAACGCCCAGCGCGACGCGGAAAAAGCCTTCGGGTGCCATTTCGGCGGCCGGGTTATCTATGTTTGCCAAGTCGGTACAGCCTGCTGATCTACAAAGGCGGGCATTATAAGGCGGCGGGACGGGGAAACCAGACCCAAACAAAAACGGCAGCCTCATGGGCTGCCGTTTTGTTTAGTGCTGAATGCCGACTCAGGCCAGATGCGAAAGCATTTCGCTCGCTTCGCTCTTCTGCTTGTCGTTCCCCTCGCTGATGACTTCATTGAGGATGTCGCGCGCACCGTCGTTGTCGCCCATGTCGATGTAGGCCTGAGCCAGATCGAGCTTGGTCGCGGCTTCGTCGGTACCGGAGAGGAAGTCGAAGTCATCCTCACCCAGATCATCACCCAGCGCGGCATCGGCTTCGGTGAAGCTTGGCTCGTTGATGCTGCTCGACAGACGATCCAGCTCGGCGTTGACATCGTCCAGTTCGGCGGCGAACGCATCCGGCTCGGCAGGCGCCGCGTCCATTTCGTCAGCCAGGGACAGGTCGAAATCGGCTGGCAGCTCCAGGTCGTCCTGCGGCACGTCGGCCACAGTTGGGGTTTCAACCAGCGGCAGATCCTTCACGCCTTCGTCCAGATCCAGCAGGAAATCATCGTCTGCCAACTCGACCGGCGCAGGCGCAGGATCGGCACCGAGGTCCAGATCCAGATCGAAGTCCGACAGGTCGTCGAGGTTTTCCTTGATGTCGGTCTGCTGTTGCAGCACGGACTCGAAGCTCAGGTCGTCGTCAGTCGGGAACGCGTCCAGCTCCACCGGCGCTTCCGGCTCGACAGCCGCCACAGGCTCAACCGGCGTGATGTTGTCGAGATCGTCGAGGCTCAGGTCGAAAGCGCTGTCCAGTTCGTCATCAGCCGCAGCAGGCGCTTCAGGCTCGTCGAGCAACAGCTCCTTGACGTAATCCTCGTCCAGCTCGGCGGCAATGGCCGCTGCCGCCAGACCGCTGGCCGCGACGACCGCCATGGCCGGGAAGCGGCTTTTCAGCTCTTCGACCTTGGCGAAGTTGTCGCCATTGGCAACCAGTTGGCGCTCCTGACCGACGAACGCATCGCGATCACCCTGGCGACCGTAAACTTCCATCAGCTTCAGACGCATATCGCTGCGCTGTGGCTCCAGGCTCACGCCCTCCTCCAGCAACGCGGCGGCCTGGTTCAGACGACCGCCGTCGATGTGAGACTGTGCCTTGTCCAGCACGTCGTCGGAACGCTCGGCGGCAGGCGCCACCAACGGCGCGGCGATCGGCTCGGCCATCACCACCGGAGCAACTACAGCAGCAGCGGCAGGCGCTGGAGCTGGAGCCGGAGCTGGTGCCGGGGTCAGCTTGACGCTGGCGGCTGGCACTTCCAGACCTTCGAAGCTGCTTTCCGGCAGGTCGAGGTCCTGGGAGAAGGATTGCTCCTCCAGGGCACGGGCCATGCGCAGGTGTTTTTCGGCTTCCTGTTGTGCCTTGCGGCGACGTGCCAGCAGCAACAGCAGGAGCAGCAGAACCACCGCGCCGCCACCGACCAGACCCAGCAGGATCGGATTGGTCAGCAGTTCGTTGAAGGTTTTCTCGTCATCGGCAGCCGGTTTGGTTTCAACCACAGGCTCGACAACCGGCTCGACCGGGGCCGGAGCAGCAGCCTCAGGCGCAGGTGCGGCCGGTGCAGCCTCTGCCGGAGTTGCCGGCGGTGTGGCAGCCAGTTCCGCGGTGATCGCCGGCACTACTGGCGCAGTGGGAGCCGCAGCTGGGGCAGCGCCCGAACCTTCGGCCTGCATTTTCGCCAGTTGATTGTTCTTCAGCTCGATCAGGCGCTGCAGCTTGTCCAGCTGGCTTTGCAGATCGGCCATGCGGCTTTTCAGTTCTTCGTTGTCACGACGGGTGGTGTCGAGACTTTCCTGAGTGACCGCCAGTTTGTTGCTCAAGGCCTTGGCGTCGCCAGCCGGGCCCTTGCCGCGCGCCTTGGCGCTTTCGGCGGACACCAGGCTCAGGTTGTCCTTGGCGTTTTGCGCAGCACCGGTATTGGCGCGGCCACGATTGGTCGCATCGAGCTGCTGCTGACCGGTGCCCGGCTTGGCCACATAACGACGACCCTGACGCCAGGCTTCGTTCTGCGCGGCCACTTCGGCAATTGCCTTCGATTGCGGCAGCGCAGTGCTTTGCACCTGATCCGGCAGACGCAGCACCTGACCGGTTTTCAGGCGGTTGATGTTGCCGCCAATGAACGCGTCTGGGTTCAGAGCCTGGATCGCCAGCATGGTCTGCTGCACCGAACCGCCGGTGCGCGCCTTGGCGGCGATTTCCCACAGGGTGTCGCGCGGCGTGGTGGTGTGGGTCGAATGCGTGGCGCCGGTGGTCGGTGCGGTGATGGTTTGCGCTGGCGCTGGTTGAGCGGCGGCATCAGCGGTCTGCGGCGAGAACTTCGAAGGATCCAGCAGCACGCTGTAATCGCGCAGCAGACGGCCGTTCGGCCACATCACCTGCACGAGGAACTTCACCATCGGCTCCGACAGCGGCTTGCTCGACGTTACGCGCAGCACGCTTTTACCGCTGGCGTTGAGCACCGGGGTGAAGGTCAGATCATTGAGGAAGGCCTGGCGATCGACGCCGGCCTTGGCGAAATCTTCCGGCGAGGCCAGGCTCGGCACCACTTCGGCAGCGGTCAGGTCCTTGACATCGAGCAGCTCGATTTCCGCCACCAGCGGCTGGTTCAGGGTCGACTTCAGGGTCAGCTCCCCGAGCCCGAGGGCATGCGCCATACCGGAGGACAGCGCCGAGGCGGCCGCTATTGCTAACACCAGTTTGCGAACTTGAACCATAGCCTCTTCCTTTGTTTGAACGTTCCTCGGCCAGCGAGAAGATGTTGATTGTCGCTGCCGTAAGGCATTGCGCGCGACGACGACAGCATGCCGCGCGCGATCATTTCTTTGATGCCCCGGAAAGTCCCGGAGGGTGACACGTCATCGAGTGCTCGGGGCAAGCATAGCGCTCGCCTAGAATCAGTCGACAAATTGTTGCCAAGTATCTTTTACAGCAGGTCTTTTATCAACAACTCGGCGACCTGCACGGCGTTGAGGGCCGCACCTTTGCGTACGTTATCTGACGTCAGCCACAGATTAAGTTCCGACGGTTCGTCGACACCGGCGCGCACCCGCCCGACGTAGACCACGTCCTGCCCGACCGCATCACCGACAGCGGTCGGATAATCACCGGCCTCGACCAGCTCGATGCCCTCGGCATCTTCAAGCGCAGCATTGACCTTTTCCAGGTCGACCTCGCTCGCTGACTGCAAGGTCACGCTAAAGCTATCGCCAAAAAACACCGGGGCTTGAATGCAAGTTGCGGAAATCTTTAAAGAAGGTTGCGCCAGCACCTGACGCAGCTCACGCACCAGACGCTTTTCCAGCAGCGTATGGCCTTGCGCATCCGGCGTACCGACCTGGGCCAGTACATTGAATGCCACCTGCCGGTCGAAGAACTTTGGCTCGAGCGGGCGCAGATTCAACAGTTCAGCGGTCTGGCGCGCCAGCTCGGAGACTGCTTCGCGCCCCTGAGCGGAAATGGCCAGACTGGCGGTGACATGCACATATTGCAGCTCGATCAGCTCGCGCAATGGCGCCAGCACCACGGCCAGCGCAGTGGCCGACGGGCTCGGACTGCTGACCTGAAACGGCGCTTTCAGACCGGACAACACCTCGACGTTGGCTTCCGGCACCACTTGCGGGGCCAGGTCGGCCGGCAAGGCACCGGACAGATCGATCAGTGAACAACCGGCGGCATGAGCGCGAGCCGCGTAACTCAGGGTGACCGCAGGCCCCGCAGTAAAGAAAACCAGTTTGACCTTGGCGAAATCGAACTCATCGACCTCACGCACCCGCACGTTCTTGCCACGATAGGACACTGAACTGCCAGCCGATTCGCTGCTGGCCAACAGATGCAGCGTGCCAACCGGGAAGTCGCGTTCTTCGAGAATCTGCACAAGCGTTTCGCCGACAGTACCGGTGGCGCCGATCACGGCAATATCAAGGGTCTGGGTCATGGTGCTACCTCTGGCGAAACGGGGGGAGCGGCACTTTACCGGGTGGCCGCCACGCAGGCAAAAAAAACCCGCGCCTCTCGCAAGGCGCGGGTTCTTTCATTGCATCAAGCGATCAACGCTCAAGCAGGATCCGCAGCATGCGACGCAGCGGTTCGGCCGCGCCCCACAGCAGTTGGTCGCCGACGGTGAAAGCACCGACGAACTGCGAACCCATGTTCAGCTTGCGCAAACGACCGACCGGTACGTTCAGGGTGCCGGTGACTTTCGTCGGGCTCAGCTCCTGCATGCTGATTTCACGGTTGTTCGGCACCAGCTTGACCCAAGGGTTGTGCTGGCTGATCAGCCCTTCGATGTCGGCGATCGGCACGTCCTTGTTCAGCTTGATGGTCAGCGCCTGGCTGTGGCAACGCATGGCGCCGATGCGCACGCAGATGCCGTCGACCGGGATCGGGCTCTTGAAGCGGCCAAGGATCTTGTTGGTCTCGGCCTGGGCCTTCCACTCTTCGCGGCTCTGGCCGTTCGGCAGTTCCTTGTCGATCCACGGGATCAGACTGCCGGCCAGCGGTACGCCGAAGTTTTCGGTCGGGTACGCGTCGCTGCGCATGGCTTCGGCCACACGACGGTCGATGTCGAGGATCGCGCTGGCCGGATCGGCCAGTTGATCGGCGACAGCGGCGTGGGTCGCGCCCATCTGCTTGATCAGTTCACGCATGTTCTGCGCGCCGGCACCGGAGGCCGCCTGATAGGTCATGGCGCTCATCCACTCCACCAGACCGGCCTCGAACAGACCGCCCAGGCCCATCAGCATCAGGCTGACGGTGCAGTTGCCGCCGATGTAGTTCTTGGTGCCCGCATCGAGTTGCTGGTCGATGACCTTGCGGTTGACCGGGTCGAGGATGATGACGGCGTCGTCGTTCATCCGCAGGCTCGAGGCCGCGTCGATCCAGTAACCCTGCCAGCCGGCTTCGCGCAGCTTGGGGAATACTTCGCTGGTGTAGTCGCCGCCCTGGCAGGTCAGGATCACGTCGAGGGTCTTCAGCTCTTCAATGCTGTAAGCGTCCTTGAGCGGAGCAATGTCCTTGCCCACGGACGGGCCTTGGCCACCGACATTGGAAGTGGTGAAAAACACCGGCTCGATAAGATCGAAATCCTGCTCTTCCAGCATCCGCTGCATGAGCACGGAACCGACCATGCCGCGCCAACCGATCAGACCTACACGTTTCATCGCAACTACACCTTCTTGAAAAGTGGGCCGCTGCTTTGTATTGAATTTCGCAGCGGGCCCGAGAGATTACAGATTCCGCAGCGCGGCGACTACTGCGTCACCCATTTCCTGCGTACCGACTTTAGTGCAACCGGTCGAAAAGATGTCGCCGGTGCGCAGACCCTGATCCAGCACCACGCTGACCGCTTTCTCGATGGCATCGGCCGCTTCGTGCAGATTGAAGCTGTAACGCAGCATCATCGACACCGACAGAATGGTCGCCAGCGGGTTGGCGATGCCTTTGCCGGCGATGTCCGGTGCCGAACCGTGGCAAGGCTCGTACATGCCCTTGTTGTTGGCGTCCAGCGAGGCCGACGGCAGCATGCCGATGGAGCCGGTGAGCATCGACGCTTCGTCGGACAGGATGTCGCCGAACATGTTGTCGGTGACGATCACGTCGAACTGCTTCGGCGCACGCACCAGTTGCATGGCGGCGTTGTCGACGTACATGTGGCTCAGTTCGACGTCCGGGTAATCCTTGGCGACCTGCTCGACCACTTCACGCCACAGTTGGCTGGACGCCAGCACGTTGGCCTTGTCCACCGAGCACAGCTTCTTGCCACGCACGCGGGCCATATCGAAACCGACACGGGCGATACGGCGGATTTCGCTTTCGCTGTACGGCAGGGTGTCGTAGGACTGGCGCTCGCCATTTTCCAGTTCACGGGTGCCGCGCGGCGCGCCGAAGTAGATGCCGCCGGTCAGTTCACGGACGATCAGGATGTCCAGGCCAGAAACGATTTCTGGCTTCAGGCTCGAAGCGTCGGCCAGTTGCGGGTACAGGATCGCCGGACGCAGGTTGCCGAACAGGCCCAGTTGCGCACGGATTTTCAGCAGGCCGCGCTCAGGGCGGATGTCACGCTCGATGGTGTCCCATTTCGGGCCGCCCACGGCGCCCAGCAGCACAGCGTCGGCAGCGCGAGCGCGCTCGAGGGTTTCGTCGGCCAGCGGCACGCCGTGCTTGTCAATGGCGGCGCCACCGATCACGTCATGGCTCAGCTCGAAACCCAGGCTGTACTTGTCGTTGGCCAGTTCCAGCACCTTGACCGCTTCGGCCATGATTTCCGGACCAATACCGTCGCCTGGGAGAATCAGAATCTGCTTGCTCATGCTTTCCTCGTGTCTTCAGTCGGTGCGCCATCGGCTGGCGCGCCCGGAAAAATACTTATCGTTCCAAGATTACTTTTCAGCCCAGAGCACCAGTACATCTGTACTGAACGAACCATCGGCCTCAATCTCAAAATATTCGCGTACTTCGTTGCCCATCGATTGCTGCAACTGGCGGATCGCGGCGCGCATCACTTCGGGTGTGCGCATGCGTTCGACCCAGCTGTTGTACTCCAGACGCAGGCGCTGACGCGTGGTGCTGCGGGTGTGCAGACCGGCTTCGCTGACCTGGCGCAACCACTCACCGGCCGAATAATCGCGCACATGACTGGTGTCGCGCAGCACTTCAACGCTCTGCAAATAGGTGTCGAACAGCGGACTGCCCGGCGACAGCACATCAATGAATGCCGCCACGCCGCCCGGTTTCAGCACCCGACGCACTTCGCGCAAGGCCACGCCCAGGTCGCTCCAATGGTGCGCCGAATAGCGGCTGAACACGAAGTCGAACTCGCCATCGGCAAACGGCAGACGCTCGGCGGCACCGTTGACCGTGGACACGTTGCTCAAGCCGCGATCAACGGCAGCGGCGGCCACCACGTCGAGCATCTGCTGCGACAGGTCGTAGGCCACCACTTCTTTCACCAACGGGGCAATGTGAAAACTCACGTGCCCGGCGCCGCAACCCAAGTCCAGCACCCGAGCCTCGCCCTGCCCCGCCAGTTCAGCCTGCAGCAGCGCAAATTCAGTGCCTTGAGCGTGAACGGCGCTGCTCAGGTAGGCGGCGGCCTGCTCACCGAATTGCTTTTGTACAACCTGACTGTGCTGGGCGGTGCTGGTCATGGGGACTTCCTTTTGGGCTGGAGTCTTGTGTTGCTTTTGCGGGCCTCATCGCTGGCAAGCCAGCTCCCACAGGTTTCGTGAACACCGCGAATTACTGTGGGAGCGGGCTTGCCCGCGAAGAGGCCAGCCCTGACGGCATCAATCTCAAATCTTGCTCACGCGTCGCGGAACAACCACGGCTGGCTCGCACGATGCTTGGCTTCGAACGCGGCAATCGCATCGCCGTCCTGCAAGGTCAGGCCGATGTCGTCCAGACCGTTGAGCAGGCAGTGTTTACGGAATGCATCGATCTCGAAGCGATAGACCTTGCCGTCCGGGCTGGTCACGGTCTGCTCGTGCAGATCGATCTGCAACTGATAGCCCGGCGCGGCCTCGACCTGCTTGAACAGTTCGTCGACTTCGGCGTCGCTCAGGATGATCGGCAGCAAGCCGTTCTTGAAGCTGTTGTTGAAGAAGATGTCGGCGTAGCTCGGCGCGATGATGCTGCGGAAACCGTACTCTTCCAGCGCCCATGGCGCGTGTTCACGGCTGGAACCGCAACCGAAGTTCTCGCGGGCCAGCAATACGCTGGCGCCTTGATAACGCTCGGCGTTGAGTACGAATTCCTTGTTCAGCGGACGCTTGGAGTTGTCCTGATATGGCTGACCCACATCCAGGTAACGCCACTCGTCGAACAGGTTCGGGCCGAAACCGGTGCGCTTGATCGACTTCAGAAACTGCTTCGGAATGATCTGGTCGGTGTCGACGTTGGCACGATCCAGAGGCGCGACGAGACCAGTGTGCTGGGTAAAAGCTTTCATGCTGCGCTCCTTTAGATCAATTCACGAACGTCGATGAAACGACCGTTCACCGCCGCCGCAGCGGCCATGGCCGGGCTGACGAGGTGGGTGCGGCCACCGGCGCCCTGACGGCCTTCGAAGTTACGGTTGGACGTCGAGGCGCAATGCTCGCCGGACTCCAAACGGTCCGGGTTCATCGCCAGACACATCGAGCAACCCGGCTCGCGCCATTCGAAACCGGCTTCGAGGAAGATCTTGTCCAGACCTTCGGCCTCGGCCTGCGCCTTCACCAGACCCGAACCCGGCACCACGATGGCCTGCTTGATGGTCGATGCGACCTTGCGACCCTTGGCAATCACCGCCGCAGCGCGCAAGTCTTCGATGCGTGAGTTGGTGCAGGAACCGATGAATACGCGGTCGAGCTGAATGTCGGTGATCGCCTGATTGGCGGTCAGACCCATGTATTTCAAGGCGCGGACGATCGAATCGCGTTTGACCAGATCCATTTCCTTGGCCGGATCCGGCACGTTCTGATCAACGGCCAGGACCATTTCCGGTGAAGTGCCCCAGCTGACCTGCGGCTTGATCTGCGCAGCGTCGAGCTCGACCACGGTGTCGAAATGCGCGTCGTCGTCGGACACCAGATCTTTCCAGGACTCGACGGCCAGATCCCACTCGGCGCCTTTCGGTGCGAACGGACGACCGTTGACGTAATCCACAGTCTTCTGGTCCGCCGCCACCAGGCCCACGCGGGCGCCGGCTTCGATGGACATGTTGCAGATGGTCATGCGGCCTTCGATGGACAGGTCGCGAATCGCGCTGCCGGCGAACTCGATGGCATGGCCGTTACCGCCGGCGGTGCCGATCTTGCCGATCACGGCGAGAACGATGTCCTTGGCGGTCACGCCGAACGGCAACTGGCCTTCGACGCGCACCAGCATGTTCTTCATTTTCTTGGCGACCAGGCACTGGGTGGCGAGCACGTGCTCGACCTCGGAAGTGCCGATACCGTGAGCCAAGGCGCCGAACGCGCCGTGAGTCGAGGTGTGCGAGTCGCCGCAGACCACGGTCATGCCCGGCAAGGTCGCGCCCTGCTCCGGGCTGATCACGTGAACGATGCCCTGGCGCACGTCGTTCATCTTGAATTCGACGATGCCGTATTCATCGCAGTTGTCGTCGAGGGTCTGAACCTGCAAACGCGAGACCTGGTCGGCAATGGCTTCGATGCCGCCCTTGCGCTCCGGAGTGGTCGGTACGTTGTGGTCCGGGGTGGCGATGTTGGCATCGATGCGCCACGGCTTGCGCCCGGCCAGACGCAGACCTTCGAAGGCTTGCGGCGAGGTCACTTCGTGGATGATGTGACGATCGATATAGATCAGCGCCGAGCCATCGTCGCGCTGCTTGACCAAATGCGAATCCCAGAGCTTGTCGTAGAGCGTTTTGCCGGCCATCAGACGGTTCCTCATCAGCTTGTTTCTATGCCCTGGGCTTATCAATAACCCTTTGGCTTGTGAGGCCGATCCTATGGGGTTAGATTAAATAACTCAAATTCATATTTTTTATGCTTTGGATAACCAACTGGAATGCGAACATGGATCTGGCCAACCTCAATGCTTTTATCGCGATTGCCGAGACCGGAAGCTTCTCTGGCGCCGGCGAACGGCTGCACCTGACGCAACCGGCGATCAGCAAACGCATCGCCGGGCTGGAGCAGCAATTGAATGTACGGCTATTCGACCGACTCGGTCGTGAAGTGGGCCTGACCGAGGCCGGCCGGGCCCTGCTGCCACGGGCTTATCAGATTCTCAACGTGCTCGATGACACCCGCCGCGCCCTGACCAACCTGACCGGCGAAGTCACAGGTCGCCTGACCCTGGCCACCAGTCACCACATCGGTCTGCACCGCTTGCCGCCTCTGTTGAGGGAATACACCCGCCGTTACCCACAGGTGGCGCTGGATATTCAGTTCCTCGATTCGGAAGTGGCCTACGAGGAAATCCTCCATGGCCGCGCAGAACTGGCGGTGATCACCCTGGCGCCGGAGCCGCATACGCTGGTCAAAGCCACACCGGTCTGGGATGACCCGCTGGATTTCGTGGTCGCCCCGGAACATTCATTGATCAGCAACGGCGCTGTCACATTGGCGGACATTGCCGGCCATCCGGCGGTTTTCCCAGGCGGCAACACCTTTACCCACCATATTGTCCAACGACTGTTCGAGGCTCAGGGCCTGACGCCGAACATCGCCATGAGCACCAACTACCTGGAAACCATCAAGATGATGGTGTCGATCGGCCTGGCGTGGAGCGTTTTGCCGCGCACGATGCTCGACGATCAGGTGGCGCGCATACCTTTACCGGGCATACAGCTCAGTCGCCAGCTAGGCTATATCCTGCACACTGAAAGGACGCTGTCGAATGCTGCACGGGCGTTTATGGCCCTGCTGGACGCTCAAATCGATCTGCCAGGGACTCTCGGCTAACTTGTGCTACTCCTATAGAGCTGCCGTCCCTGTGCCTAACGCCCAAATCAGCTCAAGGCCCCTTAACAATGCCGAAATCTGTTGACCGTATTCCGCCGATGCCGCGTATTCAGGCCATTGATCCACGGCGTTCCGAGCAGAGCTGGGAGAGCGCGCCGCAATTGCTCGCGGCGCTCAACGGCGCCCGCCTCGGCGCCTGGTACTGGGACATCGAGCGCGGGCAGATCAGTTGGTCGCGCGGCACTCAGGCCTTGTTCGGCTTCGATCCGCGGCAACCGCTCCCCGAAGACCTGGAATACCTCGACCTGCTGCCACCGGAAGACCGGGCAAAAACCATCCGCGCCTTCCATGCAGTGATTGCCGGCGCACCGCTGGAACAGGCGATGCACCACCGCATCCGCTGGCCCGATGGCAGCCTGCACTGGCTGGAGATCAATGGCAGCCTGTTGCCAGACAAGCATGGCCGGCCCCGAATGATCGGGGTGATCCGCGAAATCACCCACCAGCGGCAACGGGAACAGGCCCTCAGCAGCTCCGAAAAACGTTTCGCCACGCTGTTCCACCTGTGCCCGAACATGGTGCTGCTGACCCGTCAGGAAGACGGCCTGATCAGCGAGGCCAACCAATATTTCGAAAGTCTGTTCGGCTGGCCGGTGCAGAGCGCCATTGGGCGCACCACCCTGGAGCTGGGCCTGTGGGTGCATCCCGAACAACGGGCGGAGCTGGTCAAGAAAACCAAGGCCAAGGGCGAGCTGATCAGCATGGAGGTGCAGTTCCGCGCCAGCAACGGCCAAGTCCACGACGGCATCCTCAGCGCGCAAAAGGTCGAACTCGAAGGCCAGCCGTACCTGCTCAGCACCTTTCTCGACACCACCGAGCGCAAGGCCGCCGAACATGCCCTGAAAGACAGTCAGGAACGCCTCGATCTGGCGCTGGATTCGGCGCAGCTCGGCACCTGGGACTGGCACATTCCCAGCGGCATGCTCTACGGCTCGGCCCGCGCCGCGCAATTACACGGTCTGGAGCCGAAACCGTTCCATGAATCGTTCGAAGAGTTCTTCGAAGGCGTCCCCGGCGAAGAACGCGACAGCATGCGCGACGCCTATCGCAGCCTGCGCGAAGGCCCGGCGGGCAATTATCAGCTGACTTACCGCGTGCAACTGCCGGACGGCAGTTCGCGCTATCTGGAAAGCCGCGCCCGCCTCTATCGCGACGACAACGGCGTACCGCTGCGGATGGCCGGCACCCTGCTGGACATCACCGATCAGGTTGAACGCGAGCAACGGCTGGTGGCTTCGGAAGAGAAATTCGCCACGTTGTTCCAGGTCAGCCCCGACCCGATCTGCGTGACGCGCCAGGAAACCGGGGAATTCATCGAGATCAACTCCAGCTTCTCCCAGACTTTTGGCTGGAGCGCCAGCGATGTGATCGGCCATACCGCCGAAGAAATCGGCCTGTGGGACGCCTCGGCGAAAAGCCTGCAACGCATCGAACGGGTGATCCGCGAACAGGGCCTGAGCAATGTCGCGATCATCGTCCAGCACAAGGATGGTCAGTCGCTGACCTGTGTGATTTCCAGCCGCCAGATCAGCGTTGGCAACCAGCCGTGCATCGTCACCACGTTGCGCGACATCACCCAGCAACAGCGCTCGGAAGCGGCGCTCAAGGCCAGCGAAGAGAAATTCGCCAAGGCGTTTCACTCCAGCCCCGACGCGATCACCATCACCGAGCGCGACACCGGGCGTTATCTGGAGGTCAACGACGGCTTCTGCCGCCTCACCGGCTACCGCGCCGACGAAGTGGTGGGCAAAACCGTGTATCAGGTCGGCATATGGGCCGAAGAAAAACAGCGTTCGGCACTGCTCGCCGAGCTGCAGATCAAGGGCCGCGTGCACCATCAGGAAATGCTCGGGCGCAACAAGCGCGGCGAGATACTGACGGTGGAAGTCTCGGTTGAACCGATCACCCTCAATGAAACCGCCTGCCTGTTACTTACCGCCCGCGACGTCAGCCTGCTGAAGAACGCCGAGGCGCAGATCCGTCACCTTGCCTATCACGATCCGCTGACCAACCTGCCCAACCGCGCACTGCTGATGGATCGCCTGAGCCAGCAGATCGCCCTGCTCAAACGCCACAACCTGCGTGGCGCGCTGTTGTTTCTCGATCTGGATCACTTCAAGCACATCAACGACTCGCTGGGTCACCCGGTCGGCGACACGGTGCTGAAGATCATCACTGCGCGGCTCGAGGCCAGCGTGCGCATGGAAGACACGGTGGCGCGACTCGGTGGCGATGAATTCGTGGTGTTGCTCAGTGGCCTGGAAGGCACGCGCAATGAAGTCAGCGCCCAGGTGCGCGAGCTGGCCGACACCATTCGCGAATTGCTGTCGGAGCCGATGTTCCTCGACGGCCAGCGCCTGCAAGTGACGCCGAGCATCGGCGTGGCGCTGATTCCCGATCACGGCTCGACCCCGACCGACCTGCTCAAACGCGCCGACATCGCGCTGTACCGGGCCAAGGATTCCGGGCGCAACACCACGCAGATGTATCACAACACCATGCAGAAAGCGGCCAGCGAGCGGCTGCGCATGGAGACCGACCTGCGCCTGGCGCTGTCCCGGGGCGAGTTCGACGTGCATTACCAACCGCAGATCGACGCCCAGGACAACCGCATCATCGGCGCCGAAGCCCTCGTGCGCTGGAATCACCCGGAACTCGGCGCGCAATCGCCCGCCGAATTCATCAAAGTCCTGGAGGACAGTGGGCTGATTCTGGAGGTCGGCACCTGGATCCTCGATGAGGCGTGCGAAGCCTTCAAGCAATTGATCGCCGAAAAGCTGATCGATCCGTTGGCCTTCAGCCTGTGCGTGAACATCAGTCCCCGGCAGTTCCGCCAGAACGACTTCGTCGAGCGCATCGAGCGCAGCATGAGCAGCCACGGTCTGCCCTGCTCGCTGCTGAAACTGGAGATCACCGAAGGCATCGTCATTCAGAACCTGGAAGACACCATCAGCAAAATGCGTCGGCTGAAAAAACTCGGCGTGAGTTTTGCCATGGACGATTTCGGCACCGGTTATTCATCGCTGACGTATCTGAAACGATTGCCGGTGGACACGCTGAAGATCGATCAATCGTTCATCCGCGACGCCACCACCGACCCCAACGACGCCGAAATCATCCGCGCCATCGTCGCCATGGCCCGCAGCCTGGAACTGGAAGTGATCGCCGAAGGCGTGGAAACCCCGGAACAGCTGGCCTTTCTGCAAGGGTTGGGCTGCCATTTGTATCAGGGCTATCTGCACAGCCGGCCGTTGCCGCTGGAGGGATTGAAGGGATTGCTGGAATGACAGGCACAAAAAAGGGCGCCTTTCGGCGCCCTTCTTCTCGGTCGGCTTATTGCAGAGCCGGCTTCTGCACCCCGTTGATCGGGATGCGTTTGGCTTTCGCCTCTTCCGGGATCACGCGCAACAGGTCGATGCTCAACAGACCGTTGCTCAGGCCGGCGGCCTTGATCTCGATGCGATCGGCCAGGCGGAAAGACAACTTGAATGCACGCTGGGCAATGCCCTGGTGCAGGAAAGTGACGCCTTCGTTGGCATCACGCTTGCCGCCACTGATGGTCAGCACGCCTTTCTCGACTTGCAGGTCCAGATCTTCTTCCTGGAAACCGGCCGCCGCCACGACGATGCGGTATTGATCGTCAGCGTGTTTTTCGACGTTGTAAGGCGGATAGGTGCTGCCTGGCTCGTTGCGCAGGGCGGTTTCGAACAGGTCGTTGAAACGGTCGAAACCCACCGAGGAACGGAACAGTGGAGCGAGGGAAAATGCAGTACTCATGGTTCAAATCTCCTGAAAACAATCAGCAAGGTTTTTTGTCTCCGCGACCCGAATTCGGCATCGCGTAACCCTTAGATAGGGACCTGCATTTTGTTTTCAAGAGATCGTTTGAAGATTTTTTCAGGCGGCTTCGGCGACCGGCAAACCCAGTAAACGCGAGACCTGATCCGGCTCGGTCTCCCGACGCAGCACGGTAAACAGCTCGACGGCTTCGGGATAATTGCGGGTCAACATGGCCAGCCATTGCTTCAAACGGCCCGGCGATTGGCGCGCGGTCATTTGCGCTTTGGCTTGCAACCAGAAGTCCTGGATCAGTGGCATCAGTTCGGTCCAGGTCATCTCGATGACTTCCTCGCCGGCACGGGCGGCGGCGATCTGTTTGGCCAGATCCGGACGCGATACCAGACCACGACCGAGCATGATGTCTTCGACGCCACTGATTTCCCGACAGCGGCGCCAGTCTTCGACACTCCAGATGTCGCCGTTGGCGAACACCGGCACCTTGACCACGTCCTGCACGCGCGGGATCCACTCCCAATGCGCCGGTGGCTTGTAGCCGTCGACCTTGGTGCGGGCGTGAACCACGATGTGTTCGGCGCCACCTTCGGCCAGCGCCGTGGCGCACACCAGCGAGCCGTCCGGGCTGTCGAAACCCAGGCGCATCTTGGCGGTGACCGGAATGTGTGCAGGTACTGCGCGACGCACGTGTTCGACAATCTGGTTGAGCAGCTCCGGCTCCTTGAGCAGCACCGCACCGCCACGGGATTTGTTGACCGTTTTTGCCGGGCAACCGAAGTTCAGGTCGATCACTTCAGAGCCGAGCTCGCAGGCCAGTGCCGCGTTTTCCGCCAGGCACACCGGGTCGGATCCCAGCAACTGCACGCGCAGTGGCACACCGGAAGCGGTGCGCGCACCGTTGAGCAGTTCAGGGCCGAACTTGTGGAAATAGGCCGGAGTCAGCAACTGGTCGTTGACCCGAATGAACTCGGTCACGCACCAGTCAATACCGCCGACACGGGTCAGGACATCGCGCAGGATGCCGTCGACCAACCCTTCCATCGGCGCCAGAGCAATTTGCATGGGAAACACACACTCAAGGAAAAACGTGCGGCAGTTTACTGGGTTTCGCGGGTTAAACCCATGTCCGCTGTCTGGATGGCCGGGCCGTAGCCTTCGATGAACTCGGCGGGCATGCGCTTGGGCCTGCCGGTGGATAGTTCGATGCAGACGAAGGTGGTCTGGGCGCGCAGCAGTGTGGCGTTATCGCTGGGGCGAATCAGCTGAAAGTGACGGGTCATTTTCAGGCGCTGATCCCAATCGACGATCCAGGTCGCCAGTTGCAGTTCATCACCTTCGTAGGCAGCGGCCAGGTAATCGATTTCGTGTCGCACAACGGCCATTGCCCGATCCAGACGCCGGTACTCGACCAGATCCAGGCCCAGACGCTGCGAGTGGCGCCAGGCGCAGCGCTCGAGCCAGGTCACGTAGACCGCGTTGTTCGCGTGCCCCAGCCCGTCGATGTCCTCAGCGCCCACTTGCAGATCAATGGTAAACGGCGTTGCCCGATCCCAGCCCATGCCCTACTCCCGGTCAGATTATTCAACCGGGGCAGTGTAACGGATGACTACGCCGATTGCCGCGCCTGGAGGCTGCGACCGGCCAGCAGTGATAGCACACCATCAATCACCCGTGGGTCAGCCAATACGCGCTGATGGCCGCCGGCCTCCAGGCGCAGAAGGCGACTGTCAAACCAGGATTCGTGGATCAGTTGGGATTCCTTGACCGAGACGAAGGTGTCGTCCTCGGCATGCACGATCAGGCCTGGCATATCCAGTTGATAGTGAGCGACATCAAGGGTGGCGGCACGCATGCCGACGTCCTGCTCGACTTGACGAATGAACGCGGAACGAGCTCTGGGTGGCATGCCGACGTAACGGGCAAATCCGCGCAACACACCAAGAATGCGAGCCGGCGCGGCGATGCTCACCAGAGTTTCAGTGCGCAAGCCCAATTGCACGGCAAGCATGGCGCTTGCGCCGCCCATGGAGTGACCGATGACGGCTTGCAGCGGTGGCAACTCGGCAGCAGCCTCAAGCATCGCACGAGCAAACAGCACGACATTGGCTTCGCGGCCCGGCGAGCGGCCGTGGGCCGGACCATCCAGCGCGACTACGGTGTAGCCCGCTTCGACCAACGCAGTGATCAACGCGGCAAACTGGGTGGGCCGCCCTTCCCAGCCGTGCATCAGCAAAACCGTCGGGCCTTGTCCCCAGCGCAGGGCCGAGAGACCGAAACGCAAGGTAATGCGCTCGGATTTGGCCAGCAGCGGCAATTCCCAGTCTCGCGGTGCATTCGCGCGCGGCGTCATGAACGCCAGCCGCATTTTGCTCGCCACCAGTTTCGGTGCGAACCAGCCCAAGGTGCCATTAACGCCGCGAACCCACTTCAACGTGCTCATCGCTCTCTCCTCGGGCTTGTAGCCTTCAGGTCAACGCACCGCCGACTTGGCAGCGCGCAGCAATCGATCGGATAAATCACCAGGGCCCAACGCCCTTGAGAGCGCCAGACCACCTACCATCAAGGCCACGTCGGCCAACGCTTTATCGATGTCTTCAGGGCTTGAAGCCAACTGCGCGATCATCAGTTCCAGGTGCTCGTTCAGCGCTATGCGGAATTCTTCCGGCAGCCGCCCAAGCTCACCAATGGAGGCTGGAATCGGGCAGGCCGAATCGCTGGAATCGCGATGCTTGCGCGACAGGTAGAACGCGGCCACCAGAGCGCGGCGTTCTTCACCGGTCAGCTCGCTGTCCATGTCGGCAATCAGGTCGCGACGGCGACCGAGCAATTGCTTGAACGCCTCAAGCATCATTGCATCCTTGCTTTCGAAGTGTGCGTAGAAGCCACCAACGGTCAGGCCGGCCGCACCCATCACTTCGCCCACGCTCGGTTCAGCCGGGCCGCGCTGGATCAGTGCAGCACTGGCGGCCTTGAGAATGCGTTCGCGGGTTTGAGCTTTCTTGTCGTTCATCGTCGCCTCCGAATATTACGATAGCAATATTATTCTCATAATAATAATCCGCAAGTCACAAGCGTGACCGCTGGTCTGAAGCACAGTGTTAAGGAAAAAGAGGATTTGGCCAAACGCCAGACAAACAAAAGGGCCATTCAATAATTGAATGACCCTTATAAAATCCCGCAGAGCGGGTAATCGTGGCGTCCCCTAGGGGACTCGAACCCCTGTTACCGCCGTGAAAGGGCGGTGTCCTAGGCCACTAGACGAAGGGGACACAAACCTTCTATACAACTGATCAGCGCTGAGAACTGATCGATTCAAGGCCGGTGTGGCCAGACCTTGAACTGTAAATTGGTGGAGCTAAGCGGGATCGAACCGCTGACCTCCTGCATGCCATGCAGGCGCTCTCCCAGCTGAGCTATAGCCCCGGATTTTTCGCCTCTCGGCGGAGCGACATCTTGCAACATCGCTTCTGTAAAACTGGCGTCCCCTAGGGGACTCGAACCCCTGTTACCGCCGTGAAAGGGCGGTGTCCTAGGCCACTAGACGAAGGGGACGCAAACCCTTCTATACAACTGATCAACGCTGAGTGTTGATCGCTTCGAAGCCGGTGTGGCCAAGCTTCGAAGTGTAAATTGGTGGAGCTAGACGGGATCGAACCGTCGACCTCTTGCATGCCATGCAAGCGCTCTCCCAGCTGAGCTATAGCCCCTCATCGTTGATGTCATCGCTGAGGACGGGGCGAATCTTAAGGGCGTATCGAAAGGCTGTCAAACTTATTTTTGAAAAATTTCAAAATTTTTTGTCGGCATAACAATCACTTACCGCCCTCCCCCCGTAAATTCGGGGGAAAACGCCGAAGGACGGGATCAAAAGATCCTGACCTGCGGCGCGTCCTGCAGAGTCAAACGCAATCAGGCGATAGCGCCCAACAGCTTTTCCCACTCTTTGTTTTCTTTCTTCGACACGCCGCCCAGCAGGTCAATCGCCTGGCGCAGACGGAAACGGGTCAGGTCCGGCCCGAGGATTTCCATCGCATCGAGCACCGACACCGAACTCGCCTGCCCTGTGATCGCGGCAAACATCAGCGGCATTGCATCACGCAGCTTCAGCTCGAGGGATTCGACCACCGCCTGAATCGTCGCGGTGATGCTGTCCTTCTCCCACTGACGCAGGCTTTCCAGCTTCCACAGGATCAATTGCATCAACTGACGAACCTGATCGCCCGAAAGCTTTTTCGATTCGAACAGCTTGGCATCCGGGTTCACGCCACCGGCGAAGAAGAACCCGGCCAGCGGTGCAACCTGGCTGAAGGTTTCGACGCGGCCCTGAACGTGCGGCGCGATCTTCATCATGTATTCGGAATTGAACGCCCACTTCTGTACTCGGGCGGCGAACTCTTCCACCGGCAGATCACGCAGCCACTGGCCGTTGAGCCACGACAGTTTCTCGATATCGAAAATCGGCCCACCCAGCGACACACGCTTGAGGTCGAAGTTGTCGACCATTTCCTGCAGCGAGAACTTCTCGCGCTCGTCCGGCATCGACCAACCCATGCGGCCCAGGTAGTTGAGCATCGCCTCAGGCATGAAACCCATGCGCTCGTAGAACGTCACCGAGGTCGGGTTCTTGCGCTTGGACAGCTTGCTCTTGTCCGGGTTACGCAGCAGCGGCATGTAGCACAGCTCCGGTTGTTCCCAGCCGAAGTACTCGTAGAGCAGGATCAGTTTCGGTGCCGACGGCAGCCATTCTTCACCGCGCAGTACGTGGGTGATGCCCATCAGGTGGTCGTCGACCACGTTGGCCAGGAAGTACGTCGGCAGGCCGTCGGTCTTCATCAGCACTTGCATGTCCATGCGATCCCACGGGATCTCGACATCGCCACGCAGCATGTCCGGCACCACGCAGACGCCTTCGCTCGGCACCTTCATGCGGATCACGTGCGGCTCGCCGGCGGCCAGACGACGTGCGACTTCTTCCTTGGACAACAACAGCGCACGGCCGTCGTAGCGCGGGGTTTCGCCGCGAGCCATTTGCTCGGCGCGCATCTGGTCCAGCTCTTCGGCGGTGCAGAAGCACGGGAAGGCATGGCCCATGTCGACCAGTTGCTGGCAGTACTTCTGGTAGATGTCGCCGCGCTCGCTCTGACGGTAAGGACCGTGCGGGCCGCCGACGTCCGGGCCTTCGCTCCAGTCGATGCCCAGCCAGCGCAGGGCGTCGAAGATCTGCTGTTCGGACTCGCGGGTCGAACGCAACTGATCGGTGTCTTCGATCCGCAGGATGAACTCACCGCCGTGCTGCTTGGCAAAGCAGTAGTTGAACAGTGCGATGTAAGCGGTACCTACGTGGGGATCCCCGGTAGGCGATGGCGCGATGCGAGTGCGGACGGTGGTCATGGCATGTCTCGAAAAGAATGAAAAGCAAAGAACGATCAAGCGGCGAATGGTAACAGGCGACACCTGCCCCGCTCCAGCGGGCAGGGCATTTAAGCCAAGGTTGCGTCTGGAACGCCCGTTGGCCGTGGTGAATGGCCGAATATCAACAGACGGCATTTACCGTTCATCGGCTGTATGCCAGATTCGCCTGCTGATAACTTTCCTTACAATTCCTCGACTACAGTTTGCCCATGCCTGCCCAACTCAAGCGTCGCCTGTTCATTTTCCTGCTGCTGGTCCTGTTGATTGCCGGGGGCTTTTTCGCCCATTGGTTTTTCAAGGGACGCTTTTATGAAAGCACCGACAACGCCTATGTCCAGGGTGAAATCACCCGCGTGTCGAGCCAGTTGAGCGCACGCATCGACGAAGTCCTGGTGCAGGACAATCAGCACGTGGAAAAAGGCCAGTTGCTGATCCGTCTCGAAGGCGATGACTTTCGCCTCGCCGTCGATCGCGCCAACGCCGCCCTCGCCACCCGCGAGGCCGAGCGCCTGCAAGCCCAGAGCAAACTGACCCAGCAAGCCAGCCTGATCGCCGCCAGCGACGCGCAAGTCGCCACCACCCAGGCAACGCTCGGCCGCTCGCAGGTGGATTTGTCGCGGGCAGAAACCCTGCGCAAACCCGGCTACGTCTCCGAGGAACGGGTCACCACCCTCGCCGCCGATGCCCACATCGCCCGCTCGCAAGTGGCCAAGGCGCAGGCCGATGCCCAGAGCCAGCGCCAGCAGGTCAACGCGCTGACCGCAGAGATCAAACGCCTCGACGCGCAGATCGCCAACGCTCGCGCCGACCTCGCCCAGGCCGAACTGAACCTGACCCGCAGCGAAATCCACGCGCCGATCAGCGGCCTGATCGGCCAGCGCGCCGCACGCAATGGTCAAGTGGTACAGGCCGGCGCCTATCTGTTGTCGATCGTTCCGGACGAAGACATCTGGGTCCAGGCCAACTTCAAGGAAACCCAGATCGGCCACATGCAACCGGGCCAGAGGGCCGAGCTGCTCTTCGATGCCTATGGCGATACGCCGATCGAAGCCCGGGTCGACAGCCTGTTCGCCGCCTCGGGCGCGCAGTTCAGCCTGTTGCCGCCGGACAACGCCACCGGCAACTTCACCAAGGTCGTCCAGCGGATTCCGGTCAAGCTGACCTTCAAGGCTGACAACCCGCTGCACGGCAAGATCCGTCCCGGCATGTCCGTCACCGCCACCGTGAACATCAAAGACGCCCCTGACAATGGCCGGTGATTCGCTGATCCGCCCGGTCGGCGAACCGACCCGGCGGGACTGGATCGCGGTGATGAGCGTAATGCTTGGCGCCTTCATGGCGGTGCTCGACATTCAGATCACCAACTCGTCGCTCAAGGATATTCAGGGCGCCCTGTCGGCGACCCTGGAGGAAGGCTCGTGGATTTCGACGTCTTATCTGGTGGCGGAAATCATCATGATTCCGCTGACCGCCTGGCTGGTGCAGCTGCTGTCGGCCCGTCGGCTGGCGGTGTGGGTGTCGCTGGGGTTTCTGATTTCGTCGCTGCTGTGCTCGATGGCCTGGAGCCTGGAGAGCATGATCGTGTTTCGCGCCATGCAGGGCTTCACCGGCGGCGCGCTGATCCCGCTGGCGTTCACCCTGACCCTGATCAAACTCCCGGAACACCACCGCGCCAAAGGCATGGCGATGTTTGCCATGACCGCCACCTTTGCCCCGTCCATCGGCCCGACCCTCGGCGGCTGGCTCACGGAAAACTGGGGCTGGGAGTACATCTTCTATATCAACATCCCGCCGGGGCTGATCATGATCGCCGGGCTGATGTACGGGCTGGAGAAGAAAGAAGCGCATTGGGAGTTGCTGAAAAGTACTGACTACACCGGCATTCTCACGCTGGGCGTCGGCCTCGGTTGCCTGCAGGTTTTTCTTGAGGAAGGCCATCGCAAGGACTGGCTGGAATCGAGCCTGATCGTGACGCTGGGCAGCATCGCCCTGCTGAGCCTGATCACCTTTGTGATCGTGCAGATTTCCAAGCCCAACCCGCTAATCAACCTCGGGATCCTGCGCAACCGCAATTTTGGGCTGTCGAGCATTTCCAGCCTCGGCATGGGCGTCGGGCTGTACGGTTCGATCTATTTGCTGCCGCTGTATCTGGCGCAGATCCAGAATTACAACGCCCTGCAGATCGGCGAAGTGATCATGTGGATGGGCGTGCCGCAGCTGTTTCTGATTCCGCTGGTGCCGAAACTGATGAAATTCGTCTCGCCGAAATGGCTGTGTACGATCGGTTTCGGCTTGTTCGGACTGGCGAGTTTTTCATCCGGCGTGCTCAACCCGGATTTCGCCGGGCCGCAGTTCAACCAGATCCAGATTATCCGGGCACTGGGTCAGCCGCTGATCATGGTGACCATTTCGCTGATCGCCACGGCGTACATCCTGCCGCAGGACGCGGGCTCGGCGTCGAGTCTGTTCAACATTTTGCGCAACCTCGGCGGCGCCATCGGCATCGCCCTGCTCGCGACGCTGCTGGACGCGCGCACCAAGACCTACTTCGATTATTTACGCGAAGCTGTGGTGCCGACCAATCCGCAGGTGGCCGAACGCCTGGCGTCGATGACCGATCGGTTCGGCAGTGACACGGCGGCGCTGGGCAAGTTGAGCGAGATCGTTCATCAGCAGGCGCTGATCATGGCCTACAACGATGCGTTTCACTTTGTCGGGATTGCGCTGGGGATCAGCATGTTGGCGATCTTGCTGACCAAGGCCTTGCCGGCTGGGCTGAAGGCTGGCGAGGCGCACTAACCGTGAGCGATCGTTCCCATGCTCGGCGTGGGAACGATCAGTTATCAGGCGATAGAGATCAGACGGCCAACAGCCGCTCACGCAGCTTGGCGATTTCGTCGCGCATCTGCGCTGCCGCTTCGAATTCCAGGTCGCGAGCCAGCTGGTACATCTTCTCTTCCAGTTGACGGATGCGCTTGGTGATCTCGCTCGGCGAGCGCAGTTCGGCTTCGTACTTGGCGTTTTCTTCGGCGGCTTTGGCCATGCCTTTGCGCTTCTTGCTGCGCGAACCGGGCACGGTGGCGCCCTCCATGATGTCGGCGACGTCCTTGAACACGCCCTTCGGCGTGATGCCGTTGGCCAGGTTGAAGGCGATCTGCTTGTCGCGACGACGCTCGGTTTCGCCAATCGCCCGCTCCATCGAGCCGGTGATGCGGTCCGCGTAGAGAATCGCCCGGCCATTGAGGTTACGTGCAGCCCGGCCGATGGTCTGGATCAGCGAACGCTCGGAACGCAGGAAACCTTCCTTGTCCGCGTCGAGGATCGCCACCAGCGACACCTCCGGCATGTCCAGACCTTCACGCAGCAGGTTGATCCCCACCAGCACATCGAAGGTGCCCAAACGCAGGTCGCGGATAATTTCGACCCGTTCGACCGTGTCGATGTCCGAGTGCAGATAACGCACACGCACGCCGTGATCGGCCAGGTAATCGGTCAAGTCTTCGGCCATGCGCTTGGTCAGCGTGGTAACCAGCACGCGCTCCTCCAACGCCACACGTTTGGTGATTTCCGACAATAGGTCGTCGACCTGAGTGAGCGCCGGGCGCACTTCAACCTGCGGGTCGACCAGACCGGTCGGGCGCACCACTTGCTCGATCACCCGCCCGGCGTGTTCGGCTTCGTAGTTGCCGGGCGTGGCCGAGACAAAAATCGTCTGCGGGCTCACCCCTTCCCACTCGTCGAAACGCATCGGCCGGTTATCCAGCGCTGATGGCAGGCGGAAACCGTATTCCACCAATGTTTCCTTACGCGAACGGTCGCCCTTATACATCGCGCCGACTTGCGGCACGCTGACGTGGGATTCGTCGATCACCAGCAACGCGTCGGCCGGCAGGTAATCGTAAAGGGTCGGCGGCGCCGCACCGGCCGGACGTCCCGACAGGTAGCGCGAGTAGTTTTCGATGCCGTTGCAGTAGCCGAGCTCGAGGATCATCTCCAGGTCGAACCGGGTGCGCTGCTCCAGCCGCTGGGCTTCCACCAGTTTGTTGTTGTTGCGCAGGTATTCCAGGCGCTCCTGCAACTCGACCTTGATCCCCTCGATGGCATCGAGCAGGGTTTCCCGGGGCGTCACATAGTGGCTTTTCGGGTAGAAGGTGAAGCGCGGCAGTTTGCGGATGACTTCGCCGGTCAGCGGGTCGAATGCGGAAATGCTCTCCACTTCGTCATCGAACAACTCGATGCGGATCGCTTCGAGGTCGGATTCCGCCGGATAGATGTCAATTACATCGCCGCGCACCCGGAAGGTCGCACGGGCGAAATCCATGTCGTTGCGGGTGTATTGCAGGTCGGCCAGGCGCCGCACCAGCGCACGCTGATCGAGCTTGTCACCGCGATCGACGTGCAAGACCATTTTCAAATAGGTTTCCGGGCTGCCCAGACCGTAGATGCACGACACCGTGGTGACGATGATCGCGTCCTTGCGCTCCAGCAACGCTTTGGTCGCCGACAGCCGCATCTGCTCGATGTGGTCGTTGATCGACGCATCCTTCTCGATAAAAGTGTCGGACGACGGCACGTAGGCTTCGGGCTGGTAGTAGTCGTAGTAGGAAACGAAGTACTCGACAGCATTGTTCGGGAAGAACGACTTGAACTCGCCGTACAGCTGCGCGGCCAGGGTCTTGTTCGGCGCCAGCACCAGGGTCGGGCGCTGCACTTGGGCGATTACGTTGGCGATACTGAAGGTCTTGCCCGACCCGGTCACCCCGAGCAGCGTCTGGTGCGCCAGCCCGGCTTCGATGCCTTCGACCATCTGGCGAATGGCTTCGGGTTGATCGCCGGCGGGGTCAAAACGGGTGACGAGCTGGAATTCAGACATAAACACCTCTGGAATCGCGGCGCTGCGGGCAAACCGCAGCACCACGAGAAAGACCGCTAACGACCGATGTCGCGCAAGGAAAAACGAAGATTGTGCTGAATGTGGAGCCGATTGCCTCGCCTTTCAAGGCAAACGTCCTACATCCGGTAAAGTCTCCGACAAGTCCATTCGACTAACGGTCGAGAAATAATCGGAAAAACTTACCTGAAAACCCGATTCGCCTGTCGCCATTGATCGATGATGGCCTCTATACTAGCTCCCCGTTTGTGCACCGCTCTAGTGCATTCGGCTGGAGCGCCACACGTCCCTCCACTCTCCATTAGAGCTGCCGTAAAAATGAGCCTGTTCTCCGCTGTCGAAATGGCACCCCGCGATCCAATCCTGGGCCTCAACGAAGCATTCAACGCCGATACCCGGACCAATAAGGTCAACCTCGGGGTGGGTGTGTACTGCAACGAAGAGGGGCGAATTCCACTCCTGCGCGCCGTTATCGAAGCCGAAACCATTCGCGCCGCTCAGCACGCCTCCCGTGGCTACCTGCCGATCGACGGCATCGCTGCTTACGATCAGGCCGTGCAAAAGCTGCTGTTCGGCAATGATTCGCCACTGCTGGCGGCTGGCCGCGTCGTCACCACTCAGGCCGTCGGCGGTACCGGCGCACTGAAAATCGGTGCCGACTTCCTCAAGCAACTGCTGCCCAATGCCGTTGTGGCGATCAGCGACCCGAGCTGGGAAAACCACCGCGCGCTGTTCGAAACCGCCGGTTTCCCGGTGCAGAACTACCGCTACTACGACGCCGCCACCCACGACGTGAACCGTGCCGGCCTGCTGGAAGACCTCAATGCGCTGCCGAACGGCTCGATCATCGTGCTGCACGCGTGCTGCCACAACCCGACCGGCGTCGACCTGAGCCCGGCGGACTGGAACAACGTGCTGGAAGCGGTCAAGGCCAAAGGTCACGTGCCGTTCCTCGACATGGCTTACCAGGGTTTCGGTGACGGCATTGCCGAAGACGCTGCTGCCGTGCGTCTGTTCGCCGAATCCGGCCTGACCTTCTTCGTGTCGAGCTCGTTCTCCAAGTCGTTCTCGCTGTACGGCGAGCGTGTCGGCGCGCTGTCGATCGTCAGCGAATCGAAAGAAGAAAGCGCCCGCGTCCTGTCGCAAGTCAAACGCGTGATCCGCACCAACTACTCCAACCCGCCGACCCACGGTGCAAGCGTTGTCGCCGCCGTGCTGAACAGCCCGGAACTGCGCGCCCAGTGGGAAGCCGAACTGGCTGAAATGCGCCTGCGCATTCGCGGCATGCGCGAGCAGATGGTTGCTCTGCTGGCCAAAAAAGCCCCGCAGCGTGACTTCAGCTTCGTTGGTCGTCAGCGCGGCATGTTCTCCTACTCCGGCCTGACCACCGAACAGGTTCACCGCCTGCGCAACGAGTTCGGCATCTACGCCCTGGACACCGGCCGCATCTGCGTCGCCGCGCTGAACCAGAGCAACATCGAAGCCGTGACGGACGCCATCGTTCAGGTCATCTGATCCGGCGCTGCACTGAAAACGGGAAGCCTTCGGGCTTCCCGTTTTTTATTTGTCTGAAGAAAAGCCGCTACACCCTCTAGACTGCACACAGACGATATTTCAGAGAGCCGATATGAAAAACGATGACCTGCGCGCCGACCGCGATGAGCTGGACTACTATCCACCCCGCACCTCGGGCAAACGCGAAAAGAGCCTGGTGCTGCAAGTGGCGGCCGGCGTGTTTCTCGGCGGACTGGCCCTGTGGCTGGTACAACTGGCCGCCACAGCGTTGTACGCAAAACTGCTGATGGGCACCTTTACCTTCGGCGGCTGAAAAGCCGTTCGGTAAAAAAGTTTCGGCAATGCTTGACTAGTCTTTTTAAATCAGTAACATACGCACCAATTCCGCAATAGCTCAGTTGGTAGAGCAAGTGACTGTTAATCACTGGGTCCCTGGTTCGAGTCCAGGTTGTGGAGCCAAATACAGAGCCCCTGAATCGATAGATTCAGGGGCTTTTTTGTGGGCATTGAAAAAGTCAGCGCCATAAAAAGGGCCGATCAGTTTCGCAACTGATCGGCCCTTTTTCATTCAACTACAACGGTCAGACGTGCTCGCTGCTCTTGGCGTGTGCCTTCGGCGCGCCATGACCGTGATCCGAATCCGGATCGATCACCGGCACTTCGTTGCCGTCGCAGTCGTGCAGCTTGCCGTCGCTGAAGTAGTCGCCTTCACGCAGGGCTGCCAGATCGCGATAACGCAGGGTCCGCTCTTCTGCCGCCGCAAACACTGACTGCTGATCCGAGTTACCCGCCGTGAAGTGGTTGAACGCCAGGTTCAGCAGGATCGCCATGATCGCCGACGAGCTGATGCCCGAATGGAAAATGGTCGCGAACCAGCTCGGGAAGTGATCGTAGAAGTTCGGCGCGGCAATCGGAATCATGCCGAAGCCGATTGAGGTGGCGACGATGATCAGGTTGACGTTGTTGCGGTAATCGACCTTGGACAGCGTCCGGATGCCGCTCGCCGCCACGGTGCCGAACAGCACGATACCGGCGCCGCCGAGTACCGAGGTCGGCACGGCTGCGATGACCCGGCCCATGAATGGCAGCAGGCCGAGGATCACCAGGAAGATACCGCCGGTCGCCACCACATAGCGGCTCTTGATCCCGGTCACCGCCACCAGCCCGACGTTCTGGGCGAAGGCGCTCTGGGTGAACGAGCCAAAGATCGGCGCAAACATGCTCGACAGCATGTCCGCCCGCAGGCCGTTGCCCAGGCGTTTGGAGTCGACCTTGGTGCCGATGATTTCACCGACCGCCAGGATGTCCGCCGAAGTTTCTACCAAGGTGACCATGACCACGATGCACATCGACAGGATCGCGGCGAAGTGGAAGGTCGGCATGCCGAAATGGAACGGTGTCGGGAAGCCGAACATCGGGCCCTGGGTGACGTTGGAGAAGTCCGCCATGCCGAGGAACACCGCCAGCACCGTGCCGATCACCATGGCCAACAGGATCGACAGACGCGAGATGGTGGAGCTGCCAACCTTGCTCAGCAGCAACACCAGCACCAGCGTGACCGCCGCCAGACCGATGTTTTGCATGCTGCCAAAATCAGGCGCGTGACTGTTGCCACCCATAGCCCAGCGTGCGGCCACCGGCATCAGCGTCAGGCCGATGGTGGTGATCACGATGCCCGTGACCAGCGGCGGGAAGAACTTGGTGATTCGCGAGAACACCGGCGTGATCAGCAAGCCGATCAGCGACGCCGCAATCACCGCGCCGAGCACCGACTGGAAGCCGCCCTCCCCGCCACTGCTGACAATCGCCACCATCGTGGCAACACCGGAGAACGACACGCCCTGCACCAGCGGCAATTGACAGCCGAAAAACGGTAAACCCAGGGTTTGCAGCAACGTGGCCAGCCCCCCCGCAAACAATGAAGCAGCAATCAACAGACCGATGTCCGCCGGCGAAAGCCCGGCGGCCTGACCGATGATCAGTGGCACCGCGACGATACCGCCATACATGGTCAGAACGTGTTGCAGGCCGTAAGCCATATTCGCGCCGACCCCGAGATTCTCGTCCTCGGGCCGTTGGTGTGAAACATGGGGCGTTTTCATGGTGGGGGAGTTCCCTGGTTTTTGTTATGCGCACACTGTATGCAAGAGCCAGGACAAATGTCCATAGACTTGTATACAACTTATCAGTCACATAATGGTTAGCTAGCCACCCAACCTTCTATCCCGCTGCTTTCATCCCCCACAAATCCGGCAACACATCCCCAATCGAGTCCACGTTTTATCCGCCTGGGCTGAAGTGTTCACGGCGACCGACGGCGCGGTCTCATCCTTTTCATGCATATAAAGTATGCGTAATGGAGTCATTCAAGATTCAGTTCGATAAAAGCAAGAATGCTGCCAACGCATTCGAGCCCAGCGAGTGAGGGCAACTTTGCGCAGAGGTGATCAATGAAGGATGAGTACGATTTCAGCCAGGGTAAACGCGGCGCCATCGCGCCCACCAAGGGCAAGACCCGCATCACCATCATGCTCGATGACGCGGTGATCGAAGCCGCGCGCGAGGCCGCTGAAAGCGAGGGCTACGGCTATCAGACCGTTATCAACAACACCCTGCGCCACGCACTGCTTAACAGCCGTGGCGACGCCGATGAACTCGAACACTCCAGCGGGCAATTCAAGCAAGGCATCACCGCCACCGACCTCAAGAGCCTTGAGAAAAAACTGTCGGCGGCCGTGAACGAGATCCGGCGGGTGCTGGAGCCAGAGGCAAAACCTTAGGTTTCAAACCGGCTGGATCAGGCGCGCCAGTGCCTCGCGCGCACCGGGCTGGTGCGGCAAGCGCAGGCCGAACTCCCTTTCCAGCAGTTCGATCAGTTCATCGACATCCACCACTTCACGTCGCTCGCTTTCAGCGCCAATGCGGTGGATCGCGAAACTGCCGTTGTTCAACGTGCGCCGCCAGCCGTCGCCGGTACGCGCGACCATCAGGCGCTGGGCAAATGGCGAGTCCGGGTGAGTCGAGACGTACCAGTTGCCGAGGGTGTAATCGATGTCTTCCTGGCGTTGCAGGTCGAACAGGTACATCGGCCGCCATTCGCCGGCGACTCTGGCCCGCAGCATGTAGCCATCGGCCTGCACTTCGATGCGATACGGTTCATGCGGCGTGGATTGCTCGGCGTCGGTATCGAGCATCAGCGGCGCGGTCGGCACCATGCCGCCGAAGCCGACGTCGGTGATGTAGCGCACGTCGTCAATGGTCACCAGGCTCAAGCGGTGGGTGCGCGCCGTCCAGCTGCCCTCGGGCTGATTCATCACCACTCGCCCGCTGATACCCCGCGCGTCGAACCCCAACTCCAGCAACAGCGCCAGAAACAGATTGTTCAGCTCGTAGCAGTAGCCGCCACGGGCGCCGTTAAACACCTTGCGTTCGATGGAGGGCAGATCGATCAGGACGGGCTCGCCACTGAGCGTCGACAGGTTTTCGAAAGGAAAGGCGCCGGTATGGCGCAGCTGCAACAGACGCAGGGTTTCAAGGGTCGGTGCCGGAGGCGCATCGAATCCCAGGCGTTGCAGGTACTGTTTCAGATTCGTCAGGCGTGGCTCGCTCATTGCTGGGTCCTTTTGCATGGGGGCGCGGATCGTTCCGCCGATGGTCGCCATGTATACGGGATCCGGGCATCGAATCGACAATTGAATTAACCAATCACCGGCTAGCGTCTTTTACGCGAATCGATGCGAATCCACGTCGGCGCGTGGTCGCTGGCATGCGGTTCATTGCGCACCCAGGCATCTACACCGGCCTCGTGCAGATAAGGGCTCAGCTTTGGATTAAGCAGTAGATGGTCGATCCGCAGCCCGGAGTTCTTCTGCCAGTGCTGGCGGAAGTAATCCCAGAACGTATAAAGCCGATCTTCGGGATAAAGGTGCCGCAACGAATCCGTCCAGCCCTGATCCAGCAATCGCTGGTAACACTCGCGGCTTTGCGGTTGCAACAACGCATCCTTGAGCCAGGAACGAGTGTTGTAGATATCCAGATCGGTGGGCACCACGTTGTAATCGCCGGCCAACACCACCGGGTGGTCGCTGCTTTGCAGATCCCGGGCGTATTTGATCAGACGCTCGAACCAGGCCAGTTTGTAATCGAACTTCGGCCCCGGCTGCGGATTGCCATTGGGCAGGTACAGGCACCCCACCAACACCCCGTGCACCGCCGCTTCGAGATAGCGACTGTGTTTATCGTCAGGATCGCCGGGCAGACCGCGCCGGCTCTCCAGCGGTTGCGCATCGCGGGCAAGAATAGCCACGCCGTTCCATGACGCCTGGCCGTGCCAGATGGCACCGTAACCGGCGGCCGCAAGCTCAGCGGCAGGAAACGCGCTGTCCACCAGTTTCAGCTCTTGCAAACAGACGATGTCCGGCTGCTCGCGCCTCAGCCATTCCAGCAGATTCGGCAGTCGGGCCCGCAGGCCGTTGACGTTGAACGTGGCAATGCGCATCTTTTTCATCGTCCGGGTTCCTGCCTTTGACCGATAAAAACTGTGACATCCGCCCACCGCGACGGTTGCGTCGCATCCTTCCCGTACGGCGTAATAAGCCCTCGCCCGAACCGTCGAGAATCCCCTCATGCAAACCACGCTGCAAGGCCAGGGAATCATCCTGCGCCCGCTTCAATACACCGACGCCGATGCCCTGCTCCGCGCTGCCGCCGACGGTGAACTGTGGAATCTCACGGTCACGGTGGTGCCCTCGGCCACCACCGTCGATGCCTACCTGAAAAAGGCCCTCGACGGCCGTGAGGCGGGCACGGTCATGCCGTTTGTCATCGTGCTGAAAGAAACCGGCGAAGTGATCGGCTCGACCCGGTTCTGGAAGATCGATCCGCTCAATCGCAAGCTGGAGATCGGCAGCAGCTGGATTTCGGCACGCTTTCAGAAGACCTTCGTCAACACCGAGGCCAAGTACCTGATGCTGCGCCACGCGTTCGAGGTGCTCGATTGCGTGCGGGTGCAGTTCACCACCGACGAAAACAACCAGAAATCACGTAACGCGATCCTGCGGCTCGGCGCGCAGCAGGAAGGCATCGTCCGCCATGAACGCATCATGCCGGACGGCCGCAAGCGCAACTCGGTGCGTTTCAGCATCATCGATGACGAATGGCCGCAGGTGCGCCTGAACCTGGAACGCAAACTGGCGGATTACGGCCTGCGCTGAAGGCTCAGACGCGGTTGCGCAGCCATTGCAGGAAACCTTTTTTCGGCACCGCCACCGGCGTTTCTTCCGTCAGGGATTGCGCCTTGTGCAGGCGGAAATCGAGCAGCGCCTGCATCGCGTCGTTGATGTCGTGACGGGCGTCCAGACACGGTTTGAGATAAGACTTCTCGATGCGGTACAGCGCGCAGAAGGTCTTGGCGGAAAAGTCGGCCGGCAATGACGTATCGGACAGAATCCCCGCCTCGCCGATCACCTCACCCGGCCCCATCCGCCCGGACTCGAATGGCGTGCCGTGGCGCTTGAGCGTCACCGAGACCACACCGGATTCGATGATGAACAAATGATCGCTGACCTCACCGCCCGCGAGGATCATCTCGCCGGCACGGAAGGTCTGCAGGGTCATGTTCTGGCTGAAGGTTTCTTTCTCTTCCTGCCGCAGCGTGGAGAAAATCGGTGAGCTGTCCAGCAACGCCCGGGGGCGCGAGAGATTGCTCGGCACGCCAGGCTCATCACTCGACAATAGATTGACCCCGGACGCTTGCAGGTGCCGGTAAGCGAGGTCAAACAACTGATTGCGCACCACGCGCTTTTCGCTCATCGAAGCGACAAACCCGCTGATTTCATATTCGGTACCGGCACTGCTGGAGTTCTTCAGCGCGACACTCGGCGCGGGGCTTTCCAGCAATTGCCGACAGCCCTGCATCGCCCGCTCCAGGGCATCGATCACCGAACTGGGCCGCGCATGCGGGCTGACCTGCACGCTGACGGCAACCCCGAACATATTGCTCGGCCGGCTGAAGTTGATGATCTTGGCCTTGGCCGCCAGCGAGTTGGGAATCACCGCCATGCTGCCCTGACTGGTTTGCAGGCGCGTGGCGCGCCAGTCGATGTCGGTGACCCGGCCTTCGGTGCCGTCGATGGAAATCCAGTCATCCAGTTGATAAGGCTTGGTGGTGTTGAGCACGATCCCGGAAAACACGTCACTCAAGGTGCTCTGCAATGCCAGACCGACGATGATCGCCAACGCCCCGGATGTTGCCAGCACGCCTTTGACCGGCAGATCCAGCACGTAGGCCAGCGCCGCGATGATCGCAATCAGGAAGATCACCGCACCCAGCAGATCCTGCAACAGCCGCCCGGTGTGCCCGACCCGCTGCATCATCACCGCGCCAATCAACACCGTCAGGGTGCGCGCGCCGAACAGCCACCAGCCGATCTGCAACCCGGTCGCCGCCAGGTGCAATGGCACGTTGTCGGCCCACGGCGCAGGCTCCATCGGGTTGAGCCCTTCGTTGAACAGCAGAATGCTGAACAGGGCAAAGATCAGCACCCGCACCAACAGTTTCCAGGCGCTGCCGTGGGAGCTGATCAGACGCCACAGACCGAGATCGATCAGGATCAGGATCAAGGCGCAAAACAACGGATGATCGGTGAGCAGAGACAGCATCAAACAACTCCGACAGGGGCCAGTCGCGAGAAGATCGCACAGATTGGGCTCAGTGTAGGAGGAATTGATTTGGCGGGATGAGCGCCACTGCGCGCGCTCAAAAAAAACCGGCAGACACGCGTGGCGTCTGCCGGGATTTTCAGCCGTGCATCTGGCCGAAGCGGCCGGACTGGAAGTCGGCGAAGGCCTGGTGGATTTCCTGCTCGGTGTTCATCACGAACGGGCCGTGGCCGACGATCGGCTCATCAATCGGCTCGCCGCTGAGCAACAGCACCACTGCGTCCTGGCTGGCTTGGAGGGTGATTCGCTTGCCGTCACGCTCGAACAGCGCCAGTTGCCCTTCGCGCATCGACTCCACGCCATTGACCTGTATCGACCCCTTCAACACCACCAACGCCGTGTTGCGGCCTTCGTGCAAGTCCAGCGTGAGCAACTTGCCGCTGTTCAGTCGCAGATCCCACACATCGATAGGCGTGAACGTGCGGGACGGGCCCTTCTGACCGTCGAACTCACCGGCGATCAGACGCAGGCTGCCGGCACCGTCCTTGAGTGCGATTTGCGGGATATCACTGTCCAGAATGGTCTGGTAACCCGGCGCGGCCATTTTGTCCCTGGCCGGCAGATTCACCCACAGCTGCACCATTTCCAGATTGCCGCCGGTTCTGGCGAAGTTTTCCGAGTGGAATTCTTCATGCAGGATTCCGGAAGCCGCCGTCATCCATTGCACATCGCCCGGACCAATGATGCCGCCGCTGCCGGTGGAATCACGGTGCTGCACTTCCCCTTCGTAAACGATGGTCACGGTTTCGAAACCACGGTGCGGATGCTGGCCCACGCCACGACGCTCAGTGGTCGGGGTGAATTGCGCAGGCCCGGCGTGATCCAGCAGCAGGAACGGGCTGATGTGCTTGCCCAGATTGTCGTAGGAAAATAGGGTACGCACCGGAAACCCATCGCCGACCCAGTGGCCGCGAGGGCTGGTGTAGATACCGATAAGGTTTTTCATGGTGGACTCCGTCATCAGGTTGATCATAAGGCCGATCATAAATTCGCCACGTATTTAGTACTAGTCAGCCAAAACCGTCCTCATCGTTCTACTGATGGAACGATGACCGACTGCGGTGATTCGTGACTTTCAGTCAACAGTACTTTGTCCCGACAGCGGTTTTTCCCAAGGAATCAGACGCGGATACTCCTGCTCATTCCCACTGCAACCCTGGAGTCCTTCATGTCTGTTCCCGCTTTCGGTCTTGGTACGTTTCGCCTGCAAGGTCAGGTAGTCATCGACTCGGTGAGCACCGCCCTTGAGCTCGGTTACCGGGTCATCGACACCGCGCAAATCTACGAAAACGAATCCGACGTTGGCGAGGCCATCGCTGCCAGCGGCATCGCCCGCGACGAACTGTTCATCACCAGCAAAATCTGGATCGCCAACTTCGCCAAAGACCGGCTGATCGAAAGCCTCAAGGAGAGCCTGCAAAAGTTGCAGACCGACTACCTCGACCTGACGCTGATCCACTGGCCATCGCCGGAAGATCAAGTGCCGGTCGAAGAATTCATGGGCGCCCTGCTGGAAGCCAAACGCCTGGGTCTGACCCGGCAGATCGGCGTGTCCAACTTCACCATCGACCTGATGAAACAGGCGATTGCTGCGGTCGGTGCGGAAAATATCGCCACCAACCAGATTGAACTGCACCCGTACCTGCAGAACCGCAAGGTCGTGGAATTCGCCCAGAGTCAGGGCATTCAGATCACGTCGTACATGACCCTGGCCTATGGTGAAGTGTTGAAGGATCCGCTGATCGTGCAGGTCGCCGAGCGCCTGCAAGCCACTCCGGCGCAGGTCACCCTGGCGTGGGCGATGCAGTCGGGTTACGCGGTGATTCCATCGTCGACCAAGCGCGCCAACCTGCAAGGCAACCTGGGCGCCACGGCGCTGACTCTGAGCGACGCCGACATGGCGCTGATTGCCACACTGGATCGCGGCCATCGCCTGACCAGCCCCAAAGGCATCGCGCCGCAGTGGGACTGACCGATCAGGCCTGAAGCTGCTGCGCGAGGTCTTGCATGGCCACGCGCAGCAAATCGATGGCGGCCGTCAATGCCGCTTCGGGCTGATCGTCCTGGCAAGCCTGCTCGAGCACCCGACACGCCGAGACCACGCGCTCGGCACCAATCATGTGCGCCCCGCCCGTGACGTGATGCGCCAGATCACGCAAGCCTTTGCGATCGCGAGCTGATTCGTCCAGACGCTTGAGGTCAATGCGCAAACTGCTCAACACCTCCTCACGCAGTTGCCCGATCAGCGGGTTGTCCACGCCTGCCAGTTGCCACAGCGCACTGAGGTCGAACTCGGCCACTGCCGGATCGTCCACGCTGTCAGCCTGCACGTCACCCGGTACGGCAGCCATCAGGGCCTGGCTCAATTCGCGCAGCAGCACCGGTTTGAACAGGCAATCGTCCATCCCCGCCGCCCGGCATCGCTGCTTTTCTTCCATCTGTGCATTGGCGGTAAATCCGAGGATCAGGCAGGGCGCCCTGCCCGTCGCGACTTCTTCCTGACGCACTGCTCGCGCCAGTTCGTAACCGTTGAGCCCGTGCATGTTGATATCGGTGATCAGTGCATCGAAGGATTGCCTGCGCCACAGCTCCAGCCCCTCTTCACCGCCACCGGCGTCAACGGCGTGATGGCCCAGTTCACTCAACTGCCGGCACAACAACAGGCGATTCACCGGATGGTCATCCACCACCAGCACGTTCAGCGACTTCACTGTCATCGCCACTGGCGCCGGCGGAGCTTCCTGCACAAGTGGCGCCAGCACAGGCAGCTCCAGTCTCAGCATGAGCTGAGTGCCGCGGTTCAACTCGCTGCTCATCCACAAGTCACCGCCCATCATCCGGCACAGGTTGCGACTGATCACCAGCCCCAGACCCGACCCGCCATGCGTCACAGACTGATGCTCGCCGACCTGTACAAACGGACTGAACAGTCGCTGCTGATCCTCGACGCTGATCCCCCGTCCACTGTCTTCGATGATCACGCCCACCTCAATCAGCCCGTCCTGTTCTGCGAACACGCGCAAGCGCAGGCTCACCTCGCCGTCGTCGGTGAATTTGATTGCATTGCTCAACAGGTTCGACAGCACTTGCTTGAAACGCAGGGGATCGAGCATCACCTCGACGTCGCTGAGCTCATCCAGCTCGACATGCCATAACAATTGCTTCTGCCGGGCCAGGCCTTCGAAAATCCGACACACCGACACGACCACTTCGCGCAGATTGGCGCGCTCGGGGGCCAGCGACAAATGCCCGGACTCGATGCGTGCGATGTCGAGAATGTCGCCAATCAATGCCAGCAATTGCTGCCCGGCACTGGACGCGACTTCGATCGCCTGGCGATCGGTCACGCCTTCATCGGCACGTTTGAGGGCCAGTTCGAGCATGCCGGTCAGGGCATTCATCGGGGTGCGGATTTCATGACTCATGGTCGCCAGAAACGTACTCTTGGCACGGTTGGCTTCGTCGGCCGTCTCCTTGGCCTCCTGCAACTGACTTAGCCATTGCTGACGCTGGCGAATCTGCCGACGCTGAAAGCCGATCCAGCCCAATGCCAGCAACAGCAACCCTGCAGCAACGGCAAACCCGCGCAATATTTGCTCGCGATGACGCTGCCAATAGCTGTCTTGCAGCACCACGTTACGACTCCAGCGTGCGACCAGGCCGTCAATTTCCTGCGGTGCGATGCTCAGCAGTGCCTTGTTCAGAATGGATTGCAACTGCGGGGCGTCGAGCGCTGTGACCATAGCAACCCGGGCCGGTTGATCGCCCAAAGTCGAGACAATGCGCAAGCGATCGCGGTACTGGTGATCGATCTGGTAGCGCGCCACCAACAACGAACTCAATGTCGCGTCAGCCTTGCCGTCGAGCAGCGCCTGCGTGCCGTCGGCCGGGCTTGGCAACTCGATCAGGCGGATCTGCGGCACGTTCTCCAGCAGATAATCGCGCAACGGATTACCGCGATAGAGCGCCAGACGTTTGCCAGTCATCTCTTCCAGACTGCGCGGCGCCTGTGCCTTCGAATCGCTGATCAAGACGAAGGGACTATTGGCGTACGAACGGGTAAACAGCATTTGCGTTTCGCGCTCGCGGCTCGGTGTCAGCACCGGTAACAGATCCAGCTCACCGTTTTTGAGTTGCTCGACCTGACGATCCAGAGACTGACCCCGCACCACCTCGAACGTCAGGCCGCTGCGCTGACTGATCAGGTTGAGCAGTTGCGCAGCCAGTCCGCTGAACCGACCATCGGCGTCAAAGAATGTCAGCGGTGCAAAATCATCGATTGCGCCTACCCGCACCACCGGATGCTGATCCAGCCATTGTTGCTCGCTGTCGCTCAGGCTCACCCGCGACTGCGCCGCCATATCGGCGCGACCGGCGCTCCAGCGCAGTTCAATGGCCAGACGCTGCTCCATGGGAATCGCCAGCAGGGCCTTGTCGACCAGACGTTTCAAACGCATGTTGCTGCGGGCCAGGGCGAAGCCGAACGGATTGGCATCAAGGCCCGAAGGGCCGGCCAGTTGCAGGTCGTTGTAGAAATGCGTGTTGATCAGGTAGCTGGCGCTGATGAAGTCGCCGAGATAGAGCGCATCCCGGCCGAACGCCACGGCGCCCAGGGCATCGAAAATCGAGCGGTAACGCTGCAGGGAAACTTGTGGGTATGCCTCTTCGATGGTCGAGGCTGGCAGGTAGTCGTCCACCATGGCGATGCGCTTGCCCGCGAGGTCGCCCGGCAACGGTTCATCGAGCCGGGTCACCCACATCGGCTGATCCTCGGCGTAGGCACGGGACAGCATCAGGTCAGGATCGGCGATTTCGAAGTTGTTCGACGTGCCCAGCAGGTCCAGATCCCCGGCCTTGAGCGCGGCCATGGCGCTTTCGCGGTCGGGATAGCACCAGACCTCGACGGCGATGTTGAGTATCTGGGCGATCGCGTCAGCGTAATCGGCCGTGAGACCTTCCAGTTCATGGCGTTTGCGGGTCAGTTCAAAGGGTGGGTAATCCGGCCAGGAGGCACCGATGCGCAATACCCTGTGCGCGCTCAGCCACTGTTTGTCCTGCTCATCCAGACGAACCTGCACCCCCTCCAGACGGGTGCGGGAGACGATTTCCAACCTTTGCGCCTCGGTGGCGTGCACTGCGCTTGCAAGCAACAGTATCGACAGAAGCACAATCCGCAGAGGACATATCATGGGGCAACCGTTCAAAGCAGGCCGTTGCGTTTGACAAACTCTCGCAAGACCACCAGCGAGCTCACTCCAAGTTTCAGCATCAGGCGAGTCTTGTAGGTGCTGATGGTTTTATGACTAAGGTTCATCTCCAGAGCAATCTGCTTGTTGGACTCGCCTTCGGCCAGCTTCAGCAAGATCTGCATTTCGCGAGTGGACAGACAATCAATCGAATCTCGTTCATCGCGATGCGCTTCGGTTTGCCCGGCATTGACCGCAGGCATTTCCGGGAAGTAGCTATAGCCCGAACGGACGGCCTTGATTGCATTTTGCAAATGCTGCATCGAGGCGGACTTGGCGACAAAAGCCATCGCCCCCGCACGTCGGCAGCGCATCAGATAGTGTTCAGGATCGGCCGAGGTGAAAATCACCACCTTGCAGACCAGCCCGACGGCTCTGATGCGCGCCAACACCTCCAGACCACCGAATCCTTTGAGCTTCAGGTCGAGCACGACCAGTTCCGGCGCGTGCTCTCGGAGCATTGGCACTACATCAACACCGCAGGTAGTCACGTGAATCGGTTGGTAACCCGCCGATTCCAGAACCAGGCGAAGAGCACCCACCACCACCGGATGATCATCGACGATCAATGCTGAACCCATGACCACTCCCGAGGCGAATACATGCCATGACGCCGCCGATCTTGCATGGACGGGACTATTGGTAGCTGCGCTACAACTGTTGCACGGTGTGCACGCTGGATCACCTGTCAGATCTGACAGTTGTGCGATAGAGCGATCTGTGATCGAACACGCGATGAGCACCCAGACGAAGCCTCGACCGAGGTCATCAGCTGCTCGAGGGCGCAGATTGAAGGCAGAGGCGCAGGGCTGGTGATGATCTTTGCGCCAAAGCGCCCGGGAACCCCTGAGGCGTCCGTCGGTTCACCGTAGACAAGCGCCCGCCGGATTTGCGGATGATCAAACAGGAAACCACGAAGATCCGCCATCCCGTCCGCCAGTTCGGCATTGATCACCAGGACATCGAATGGCTCACAGCCGTAATCGACCAGCGTCAACAGTTCGGCAAGGTTTTGCACCGGGGCAATGCGGTAGTAATCGAGGCCATTGAACAGGCGCTCGATCTTCATCCGGTGAAAGTGCTGCAAGTCGGCGATCAGGATGCGCAGGGTTTTGTCGGTCAACGTGAAAGTCCGGGTAGTCGCTTCAAGTGGCGGCAAGACTACCCAAGCGCCGGGGCGTACTCTGTAGGACTTTTCCGAAAAATAACGTCACTCATCCGGATAAAAAAAGTTACTCCGTGGTACTCGGACTCCAGAACGCCTGCACCACCAGTGCGGAGGTCGAGATTCGCGCCACCAGCGCATCCAGTTCATCACCGTCCACCGAAGTCGTCGCCAGCGTGGCTTCGATCTCGATTTCATCGGCACCGAAGGCATGTACATCGACATCGCTGGCCGGGTAGTTGCTGCGCTCAAGCTCGGCTTCAAGCAAGGCGAACACGGCTTTCTGCTGCGAGCGCCGGGCGATGACGTAAACGATGTTGGTGACTTCCGCAGAGACCACATCGAGCGGCTGACGATTGATGTTGTTGACGATCGGCCGCAGCAAGGTGTTGGCGGCGAGCACGAACAAGGTGCCCAGCACCGCTTCGGCCAGCAGGTCGGCACCGGCACAGGCACCGACGGCCGCCGAGGTCCAGAGCGTGGCGGCGGTGTTGAGCCCGCGCACGTTGCCCTCTTCGCGCATGATCACCCCGGCACCGAGAAAGCCGATACCGGAGACCACATACGCGACCACCCGCACCGCGCCTTCGGCACCGGCCAGACGGTTGGCCATGTCGACGAAAATCGCCGCGCCGACCGCCACCAGCACGTTGGTGCGCAAACCCGCCGTACGTTGCCGGTACTGACGTTCGAAGCCGATCAGGCCGCCCAGGATGAAGGCCGCGCTGAGGCTGACCAAAGTGTCGAGCAATGAGGTGAGGTTGAGATTGTTGATCGCTTGCATGTCGAACTCCTTGAAACCGCCCCCCCTTGCTCCCACAAGGGGGGAATCTTGCCTGTTACTGCCAGCCGAACCGACGGATGTAGAAGCCTTTCACGGCCTGAGTCAGTGCCATGTATGCCAGCAGGATCACCGGCAGGAACACGAAGTACATCGACGGCAGCGCCTGCAATTTGAAGTAGTGCGCCAGCGGTCCCATCGGCAGGAAGATGCCCACGGCCATGATGATTGCGGTCATCACCAGCAACGGCATGGCCGCGCGGCTTTGCAGGAACGGAATCTTCGGCGTGCGGATCATGTGCACGATCAGCGTCTGGGTCAGCAGCCCCACGACGAACCAGCCGGACTGGAACAGCGTCTGGTGATCCGGGGTGTTGGCATCGAACACGTACCACATCAAGGCGAACGTTGTGATGTCGAAGATCGAACTGATCGGGCCGAAGAACAGCATGAAGCGCCCGACGTCCCCCGGCTGCCAGCGCTGCGGCTGTTTCAGCATCTCGTCGTCGACGTTGTCGAACGGGATTGCGATCTGCGAAATGTCATACAGCAGGTTTTGCACCAGCAGGTGCATCGGCAGCATCGGCAGGAACGGAATGAACGCGCTGGCCACCAGCACCGAGAACACGTTGCCGAAGTTCGAGCTGGCCGTCATCTTGATGTACTTGAGCATGTTGGCGAAGGTCCGGCGCCCTTCCAGCACGCCCTCCTCCAGCACCATCAGGCTCTTCTCCAGCAGGATGATGTCAGCGGCTTCCTTGGCGATGTCCACCGCGCTGTCCACGGAAATCCCGATATCCGCGGTGCGCAGCGCCGGGGCGTCGTTGATGCCGTCGCCCATGAACCCGACCACGTGGCCGTTGCCCTTGAGGATGCGCACGATGCGTTCCTTGTGCGACGGCGTCAGCTTGGCGAACACGTTGGTGGTTTCCACGGCCACCGCCAGTTCCGCGTCGCTCATGTGTTCGATGTCGTTGCCCATCAACAGGCCTTGCTGAGCCAGGCCCACTTCGCGGCAGATCTTGGCGGTCACCAGTTCGTTGTCGCCGGTCAGCACTTTCACGGCCACGCCGTGCTCGGCCAGCGCCTTGAGCGCTGGTGCAGTACTTTCCTTCGGTGGATCGAGGAACGCCACGTAGCCGATCAGCGTCAGTTCCTGCTCGTCGCTCAGGCTGTAGGTGTCGCGCCCTTGCGGCATCGACCGGGCCGCCACCGCGACCACGCGCAAGCCTTCAGCGTTGAATGCTGCGGTGACCTGACGGATTTTCGCCAGCAATTCATCGCTCAAGGCTTCGTCGACTTCACCGTGACGAACCCGGCTGCACACCGAAAGAACCTCTTCCACCGCACCTTTGCAGATCAGTTGATGCGGCTGGCCGCGCCCTTCGACCACCACCGACATGCGCCGACGGTTGAAGTCGAACGGAATCTCGTCGACCTTGCGAAATGCCGTGCCGACCTTCAGCTCGCGGTGGATTTCCACGTGTTCCAGCACCGCCACGTCCAGCAGGTTTTTCAGGCCGGTCTGGTAGTAGCTGTTGAGGTAGGCCATTTCCAGCACGTCATCGGAGTCTTCGCCCCAGACGTCGACGTTGCGCGCCAGAAAGATCTTGTCCTGAGTCAAAGTGCCGGTCTTGTCGGTGCACAGCACGTCCATGGCGCCGAAGTTCTGGATCGCATCCAGGCGTTTGACGATGACTTTCTTGCGCGACAGGAACACCGCGCCCTTGGCCAGGGTCGAGGTAACAATCATCGGCAGCATTTCCGGGGTTAGGCCCACGGCAATCGACAGCGCGAACAGCAGTGCTTCGGTCCAGTCGCCCTTGGTGAAACCGTTGATGAACAACACCAGCGGCGCCATGACGAACATGAAGCGGATCAGCAGCCAGCTGACTTTGTTCACCCCTTGCTGGAACGAAGTCACCGCGCGATCAGTCGCCCCGACCCGCTGCGCCAGCGCACCGAAATAGGTGCTGTTGCCGGTGGTGAGAATCACCGCTACCGCCGTCCCGGACACCACGTTGGTACCCATGAACAGGATGTTGTCGAGCTCCAGCGGATTGCGCGTATCGCGATCGGCCTGACGCGGGAATTTCTCCACCGGCATCGACTCGCCGGTCATCGCCGCCTGGCTGACGAACAGGTCCTTGGCGCTGAGCACCCGGCAATCGGCAGGAATCATGTCGCCGGCCGACAGCACGATCAGATCGCCGGGCACCAGTTGCTTGATCGGCAACTCAGCACGCGGCGCGTCCCGGCGCAGCACGGTAGCGGTGTTGCTGACCATCGCCTTGAGCGCATCGGCCGCCTGATTGGATTTGCTTTCCTGCCAGAAGCGCAGCAGCGTCGACAGCACCACCATCGAGAAAATCACGATGGCGGCCTTGAGGTCTTCGGTCAGCCACGAGATCACCGCCAACAGGGTCAGCAGCAGGTTGAACGGGTTTTTGTAGCAGTGCCACAGGTGGGTCCACCACGGCAGCGGTTGCTCGTGCTCGACTTCGTTGAGGCCATGCTGTGCGCGCAGCACATCGACTTCGAAATCGGTGAGGCCGTCGGTGTGGGTGCCGAGGTTCGACAGCAGCACGCCGCTGTCGCAATGGGCGGCGTCCACCAGTGTATTGGCCAGGGTGGGCGGCACTTCACGGCTGACCGTGGTGTCGCTGAGGGTTTCCAGCAAGGCCAGGCGACGGAAGTGCCGGGCGATGTGGCGGGTCCGCAGGAAGCCTGCGAAAAATTCCTTGAGCGTAAGTTTCATGGCTGTTGCCCCTATGGTCAGCCGGGAAACCGTCGAGCAGGTACGTCCTCGTCCTGGGCACCGGGAAACCGGCACGGCAAGGCGTGGCGCGCCGGTCAGAAAAGACAGGCGTGTCGATAGGGCTGCAATGACGACGATAAAGTCGACTTCACAGGCTTTTCAGTGTCGATGAGAAGGACGTCGGGACATGACCGGGATCGGTCATGATCGGGATGCCGCTGCTCGCTGTTCGGCGAGACAACGGCACAAAGGAATGCGCGTTATCTTGCCGAGAATCCGCCGGTTACAAGGACCGGCCGACAACTGTCACTCGAACAAGTACCCACTGTGGGTCTCCGCTATTGATGAAAACGCGCGAAGCTTACGCCCCGATGTCTGGAGAGTAAACCCGCAAAAGGAAGTGTGTCGGGGAATGTGGCGGGTGTTCAGGAAGGGTTCAGGATTGAGTTTTTGCGGTGTACTTGAAGGCCGCTTCGTCGGATCGCCGCCCGGACCAAGCCCGCTCCCACAGGGGATCTTCATTGAACACAGATTTTGTGGTCAGCAGAGATCCAGTGTGGGAGCGGGCTTGCCCGCGAAGACGATTTGGCAAACGCCGCAGGTTTAGCTGGCAGTCGCCAACAACAGATCCGCCATCGAACGGCTGTGCCCACGGTTCTTGCCATGCTCATACAGCGAGCCGGCAATCTCGTCCGCGCGGATCGGCAGGATCGACAGCAGTGTGTCGCTCAGACCGTGGCTGGCCTGACAGAAGCCCTGCATGTACAGACCGGCCTTGCAGCGCTCGTCGGTGATCAGCCGGTAATTGCGGTCGACCTCGAAGTCGCCCAGGTACTCTTCCAGCGGCGCGAGCAGTTTGCGGTGCATCTGACGCTCGTAACCGGTGGCCAGCACGACCGCGTCGTAGGCACGCACAGTGACTTCGCCAGTGGCGTTGTTGCGCACGGTCAGTTCGATACCGCGTTCGGTGGCGGTGGCTTTCTCGACAGTGGTCAGGGTGCGGAACGCATGGCGGGCAACACCGGAAACTTTCTGGCGATAGAAGATGCCGTAGATGCGCTCGATCAGGTCGATGTCGACCACCGAGTAGTTGGTGTTGTGGTACTCGTTGACCAGACGCTCACGCTCGCTGCTCTTCTGCTGGAAGATCAGGTCGGTGAACTCCGGCGAGAACACTTCGTTGACGAACGGGCTGTCGTCCGCCGGTTTCAGGGCGGAGCCGCGCAGGATCATGTCGACCTGCACCGACGGGAACGAATCGTTCAGGTCGATGAAGGCTTCCGCCGCGCTCTGCCCGCCACCAATGATCGCGATGCTCATTGGCTGGTTGTTGATGCACGGCTGCTTGGCCATCTCGGCCAGGTACTGCGAGTGATGGAACACCCGGCCGTCGCCCTTCAGCGCCTTGAACGCCTCGGGAATGCGTGGCGTGCCGCCGGCGCTGACCACCACCGAACGCGCGGTGCGCACGAACTGCTGGCCTTCGGTATCACGGGAAATCACCCGCAGCGCTTCGACCTGATGGTTGTGCAGCACCGGCTCGATGGTCAGCACTTCCTCGCCGTAACGGCTCTGTTCGGTGAACTGCCCGGCCACCCAGCGCAGGTAGTCGTTGTACTCCATGCGGCACGGATAGAACGTACCGAGGTTGATGAAGTCGACCAGGCGGCCGTGGTGCTTGAGGTAGTTGACGAACGAGTACGGGCTGGTCGGATTGCGCAGGGTCACCAGATCCTTGAGAAAGGAAATCTGCAGCTCGCTCTGGGTCGACAGGGTGTTGCCGTGCCAGCTGTAGTTGGGCTGCTTGTCGAGAAACAGCACATCCAGTTCGCCCTGGGTCGGGCCGCGCTCTTGCAGAGCGATGGCCAGCGCCAGGTTCGAAGGGCCGAAACCGACGCCGATCAGGTCGTGAACGATGGGCGATGCAATTGCCTGTGTCATTTCCAGTGTCCTCTGGATGTACCCCCGAATTCATCGGGGACGAAAAGCCTGAGTGACCTGACCGGCCTTGAGCAGGACAGCAGATCGTCTGTTGAGTAGGAACGAGGACAGTGAAAAAAAATTTAACGGCGACAGCTCAATGGGCATCCCATTGTTTGATGCGCAGGCGGCAATGCTTCATCGCATTGACGATGTGCTTTTCCACCAGAGCCTTGGAAATGCCGAGGTGTTGTGCGATTTCGGGGTGTGACAGGCCTTCGATCTTGCGCAGCAGAAAACTTTCGCGACACAGCGGCGAAAGTTCTGCCAGGGCACGCTGGAGCATTTCCAGTCGCTGACCGTGATCGAAGGTGTTGTGGGGGGATGGGGTGAAATAGCGCTCTTCGCTGTCGAGCACTTCAAGCGATTCGACCTGACGCAGGGCATTGCGCCGATGATCGTCAATCACCAGGTTCAGGGCAGTGCGATAGAGAAATGCCCGAGGCTGCTCGATCGGCGTTTCGCTGGATCGCTCCAGCACCCGCAGATAAGCGTCATGCACCACGTCTTCGGCCACCTGACGGTTGCCAAGCCTGGCGTTCAGGAAACACACCAACTCGCGATAGTAGTTTTCCAACATGATTCCCCGCCGCAACGTGCGGTTTCGATCCTTGAGCCAGATCCGCTACTGTCGAAAAAGACAATGGCACGATAGTGGCAAATTCAGATGCGTAATTTATAGTAATTCTCATATAGATTTAAAGCGCTGTTTCGGTTTGCCCGACAAATTGTCTGGGTCTATACCTGTTACCGCGTTTTTCAGCGCCTAAATTCCCCGCTTCGTTTCTCGTTTAACCATCAGCTCCCCGTGTCTGTCGCGCCCTGCGACAGCGTCCGGCCGTGGCCCGCTTGCGGCACCCGGCGGACGACGGGCCGACTCACACTGGCCGGAACCCTGCATGAAACGTCCCCGTCCCGCCCGACGCGCCCTGCTCGTAGCCCTTTGTCTGATCCCCGTAATTGCCGTTGCTGCCTGGCAGGTCCTGCCGCCCGGCCGTGACCAGTTCGCCACCGTCCAGGTCGGCCGTGGCGATATCGAGAGCAGCGTAACGGCTCTGGGCACCCTTCAACCGCGACGCTATGTGGATGTCGGCGCACAGGCATCGGGGCAAATCCAGAAGATCCACGTCGAAGTCGGTGACGTGGTCAAGGAAGGCCAGCTGCTGGTGGAAATCGACCCGTCCACGCAGAAGGCCAAACTCGACGCCGGGCGTTATTCCATCGAAAACCTCAAGGCGCAATTGCAGGAGCAAAAAGCCCAGCACGAACTGGCGCAGCAGAAGTACCAGCGCCAGCAGAATCTCGCCGCCGGTGGCGCGACCCGCGAAGAAGACGTGCAGACCGCCCGCGCCGAACTGAAAGCCACCCAGGCGCGGATCGACATGTATCAGGCGCAGATCCGCCAGGCCGAGGCCAGCCTGCGCAGCGATCAGGCCGAACTCGGTTACACGCGCATCTACGCGCCGATGACCGGCACGGTGGTCGCCCTCGATGCACGTGAGGGCCAGACCCTCAATGCCCAGCAGCAGACGCCGCTGATCCTGCGCATCGCCAAGCTGTCGCCAATGACCGTGTGGGCCGAGGTGTCGGAAGCCGACATCGGTCACGTCAAGCCTGGCATGACCGCCTACTTCACCACCCTCAGCGGTGGTCACCGGCGCTGGAGCAGCACCGTGCGGCAGATCCTGCCGGTGCCGCCCAAACCGCTGGACCAGACCAGCCAGGGTGGCGGCAGCCCCGCCAGCACCAGCAAAAGCGGCAGTGCCCGCGTGGTGCTGTACACCGTGTTGCTGGACGTCGACAACGCCGACAACGCGCTGATGGCGGAAATGACCACGCAAGTCTTCTTCGTCGCCCACCAGGCGCAAAACGTGCTCACCGCACCGGTTGCCGCGCTGCAAGGCAGCACCACCGCCAACCTGCAGACCGCGCAGGTGATCGCCGCCAACGGCAAGATCGAAACCCGCGAAGTGCGCACCGGCATCAGCGACCGCTTGAAAGTGCAGATTCTCGAAGGCCTCAACGAGGGCGATCATTTGGTGATCGGCCCGGCCACCGGCAGCGGAGGTTGAATGCAGACGCCTCTGATCGACCTGCAGGACATCCGCAAATCCTACGGTGGCGGCGACGCGCCCGAAGTTCATGTCCTGCGCGGTATCGACCTGTCGATTCACGCCGGCGAATTCGTGGCGATCGTCGGCGCCTCCGGTTCCGGCAAGTCGACGCTGATGAACATCCTCGGCTGCCTCGACCGGCCGACCACCGGTGAGTACCGCTTCGCCGGGGAAAACGTCGCCGGCCTGGACACCGACGAGCTGGCCTGGCTGCGTCGCGAAGCCTTTGGTTTCGTGTTTCAGGGCTACCACCTGATTCCGTCCGGCTCGGCCCAGGAAAACGTCGAGATGCCGGCGATCTACGCCGGCATATCCGCCGCCGAACGCCACGCCCGCGCCGCCGCCCTGCTCGACCGCCTCGGCCTGGCCTCGCGCACCGGCAACCGACCGCATCAACTTTCCGGCGGCCAGCAGCAACGGGTATCGATTGCCCGGGCCTTGATGAACGGCGGCCATATCATCCTCGCCGACGAGCCCACCGGCGCCCTCGACAGCCACAGCGGCAAAGAGGTCATGGCGCTGCTCGACGAACTGGCGAGCCAGGGTCACGTGGTGATCCTCATCACCCACGACCGCGAAGTGGCGGCGCGGGCCAAGCGCATCATCGAGATCCGCGACGGCCTGATCATCAGCGACAGTGCCCGGGACAATCCCGAGGCCCAGACCACCGCCAACCCCGGCGCGTTGCAGGCCGTGGACCTGCGCCAGCGTCTGACCGAAGGCGCCGAAGCCACAGGTGCCTGGAAAGGCGAGCTGGTGGACGCACTGCATGCCGCCTGGCGGGTGATGTGGATCAACCGTTTCCGCACGGCACTGACCCTGCTCGGGATCATCATCGGCGTGGCATCGGTGGTGGTGATGCTCGCGGTCGGCGAAGGCAGCAAGCGCCAGGTCATGGCACAGATGGGCGCCTTCGGTTCGAACATCATTTACCTCAGCGGCTCGGCGCCCAACCCGCGCACACCGCCCGGCATCGTCACCCTTGATGACGTCGCCGCGCTGGCCAGCCTGCCGCAAGTCATGCGGATCATGCCGGTCAACGGTTCAGAAGCCGGCGTGCGTTTCGGCAACGCCGACTACCTGAGCTATGTGGGCGGCAATGACACCAACTTCCCGGCGATCTTCAACTGGCCGGTGGTTCAGGGCAGCTACTTCACCGAGGCCGACGAGCAGAGCGCGGCGGCCGTCGCGGTGATCGGGCACAAGGTGCGCACGCGGTTGCTCAAAGATGTCGCCAACCCCATCGGCCAATACATCCTGATCGAGAACGTGCCGTTCCAGGTGGTCGGCGTGCTGGCGGAAAAAGGTGCCAGCTCCGGCGACTCCGACAGCGACAACCGCATCGCCGTACCCTACTCCGCCGCCAGCGTCCGCCTGTTCGGCACGCGCAATCCGGAATACGTGGCGATTGCCGCTGCCGATGCGCGCAAGGTCAAGGAGACCGAACACGCCATCGAGCAACTGATGCTGCGTCTGCACAACGGCAAGAAGGATTTCGAGCTGACCAACAACGCCGCGATGATCCAGGCCGAGGCGCGCACGCAAAACACCCTGTCGCTGATGCTCGGTTCGATTGCCGCGATTTCGTTGCTGGTCGGTGGCATCGGCGTGATGAACATCATGCTGATGACCGTGCGCGAACGCACCCGCGAGATCGGCATCCGCATGGCCACCGGCGCTCGCCAGCGCGACATCCTGCGCCAGTTCCTGACTGAGGCGGTGATGCTCTCGGTGGTCGGCGGTATCGCCGGCATCGCCCTGGCGCTGATCGTCGGTGGCGTGCTGATTCTCAGCGAAGTCGCCGTGGCATTTTCCTTGATGGCGGTGCTCGGTGCCTTTGGCTGCGCCCTTGTGACCGGTGTTGTCTTCGGCTTCATGCCGGCCCGCAAAGCCGCCCGGCTCGACCCGGTCACGGCCCTTACCAGTGAATGATCGATCTATGAAACCGCGCCTCAGCCTGTTGACCGTATGCCTGTTGCTCAGCGCCTGCGGCAGTCCCGTCCAGCGTCCGGACAGCGGCGTGCAGCCGCCCGCGACCTGGCAATCGCCCCACCTCGACAACCGTGCGCGCGACGAAGCGCGCTGGTGGACCCGGTTCTCCAGTCCCCAACTCAATCAATTGATCGGGCAAGCCCAGGTCGGCAGCTACGACCTGGCCGCCGCCATTGCCCGGGTGCGTCAGGCCCGCGCCGACACCGTCATCGCCGGCGGTTCGCAGTTGCCCGAAGTGCAAGCCACGGCCAATGCCAATCGGCAGAAGCTGTTGCGCGGCAACGGGTACAGCCAGCTCGATGCCAACAACAGCAACAAAGCCGTGGATTATTTCGACGCCGGCCTGAGTGCCAGTTACGAAATCGATTTCTGGGGCGGCAACCGGGCCTCCCGGGACAGCGCCCGGTTCAGCCTGCAAGCCAGCGAATTCGACCGGGCCACGGTGGAGCTGACCCTGCTCAGCAGCGTAGCCAACAGTTATGCGCAAGTCCTGTCGCTGCGCGAACAGAGCCGCATCGCCGAACTCAACCTGACCAACGCGCAAAACGTCCTGCAACTGGTGCAGACCCGCTTCAATGCCGGCTCCGCCACCGCACTGGAACTGGCCCAGCAGAAAAGCCTGGTGGCGGCGCAGCAACGCCAGTTGCCCACCGTGCAGCAACAGGCCGAGGACGCGCGGATCAGCCTCGCCGCCCTGCTCGGCCGTCCCGTGCAGCAACTGCCGCCCAGTGTCGAATCGTTCGAGCAGATGCAATGGCCGGAGATCGCCAGCGGCGTGCCGAGCGATCTGCTGACCCGGCGCCCGGACATCGCCCGCGCCGAAGCGCAACTGGCGGCGGCCGAGGCTGACGTGACCGTTGCCCGCGCGGCGATGCTTCCCAAGCTGACCCTGACCGCCAACCTCGGCTCGGGTGCCAACCAGATCGGCGACGTGCTGCGCAGCCCGTTCTATAACCTGACCGGCGGCCTCGTCGCCCCGATCTTCAACAACGGCCGCCTCGGCGCCGAACGCGACAAGGCCAGGGCCCGCCAGGACGAGCTGTTGCAAACCTATCGCGGCGCGATCATCAATGGTTTTGCCGACGTGGAAAAAGCCCTCAACAGCATTCGCGGACTCGATGAGCAACGGCAGTGGCAGACCGAAGAACTGAATCAGGCCCAGACCGCCTTCAACATCGCCCAGAGCCGCTACCAGGCCGGGGCCGAAGATCTGCTGACGGTTCTGGAAACCCAGCGCACGCTCTACGCAGCACAGGATCAGAACGTGCAACTGCGCCTGTCGCGGATGCAGGCGAGCATCGCGCTGTACAAAGCATTGGGAGGCAGTTGGGAGATTCGCTGAAGCACTGATTCGCACAAACGGAAAAGGATCGCAACCTGACACAGGTTGCGATCCTTTTTTTATGCCTTGGCTTTCAGGTTGCGCGCATACCACGGCCGTTGCGGCACGCGGCGGAACAGCGCGGCGAGTTTTTTCTCGTCATTGAGAAAGGTGATGCGCAGCGCCAGCTTCATGGTTTCCGGGTCCATCTCCACGGTCTTGCCGACCTGCAGGCCCGGCGTGGTGCTGCAACCATGGGTAACCGGCCCCAGCCACGGATCATCGACCTCCACCCAGCGACCCGGAGCAAACCAAGGCACGCCGTTGACCACCAGGCGCGAAACCTCGCCCGGATGGAAACGCTCGTGGGCGCGGAACCAGTCTTCGATCCGGTCATCGATCCAGCCATGGAAATGCCAGAAGGCCGGGTTGACGTGGGAGGAGAACGGATCGCCGAGAAAATCATTCTGCGGGCCAAACCAGCGTTGCGCGAAATCCGCCGGATCCCGGGCGAACGGCACCGGCTGGCCGTTGGACGGATCACGCGGCACCGAAGCCCAGCGCATGTGCAACCAGTCGTGCAGTCCCAGCTCCACTTCGGAGCCGAACTGGCCCAGGGTGAGTCTGGCCAGATAGGCCGGATCGCGGTACTGCGACTCCCAGACCTGGAAGTTGCTTTCGTAAGTCTCGGCGGTCTTGATATCGCTGACCCACTGGCTGTATTCGTTGTCACCGTCGGCCAACCAGGTCGGCGGCAGGGCCGTGCCGTCATGGTTGTCGAAGTAGCGGGCGAAGCCGGCGCGGTCGCGGATCAGCTCCGGCTGCGGCAACGGAAAATACTCCCAGGACGGCAGATCCTGCATCGAGCGTGCAGTGCCAAGCATGTGCCGGTGCATGAAGAAGAAATCGACACCCGAGCCATTGCGATCCTTGCGCGGCCCACGAGCATCGCGCTCCTTGTCCCGTGGCCCCGGCTGCCAGCCGATGCCGCGCAGGGCTTCACGCTTGTCCTCGGGCAAGGTGTGCCACTTGTCCCGGGTCGCATGCCACAGCTGGTGAAACAGGCGATGCTCGGGCGAGATCAGCCAGGCCAGCAAGGTCGGATTCAGCGGTGTGCGTTCGCGGGCCTCGGGAAACAGCCGCTTGACCGCGACGAAACCGTTATCCTGCGCCGGCAAGGCCAATGGCCGATCTAGGCGCAAGGCCTTGCCACTGAGGGTGCCGCTACCGGCATTGCCGAAGTCGGCCCAGACCTCGTCAAGGATCATTTCCAGTTCATAGTCGATCCGGCCGTCGGCACTGATCAGACGCCAGCTCAGCTTCGCGGCATCAGCACCGGCAAGATCGCCAAGAATTCGGTAACGAGGTGTTTCGCCGGAGCGCAGACGCGCCGGCGTGTCGAGAAATCCGCAGACACCCCGGCCTTTCTGGCCGATGTCGAGAAACACCTGCAAGCCATTCGCCGGCAGCCCTTCAAGGCCCGCGTCACGGCCTTCGAAACGGATGTCCCAGACCCCGCGCAAGGCATTCGCCAGGCGTTGCCCGGCGACGTCGGCGACGTCGAAAGACGCCTCGCCGGGGGTGATCGTCGGATCCGGCTTCGTCCATTCACGATGCCCAAAATAAGCCGCAGGCACAGCAGCGCCGGTCAGCGCCAGGCCTGCCATGAACCATCGTCGAGAAATCTTCATTGCCCTACCTGTGTCAGCCATGAAGCAGGCTTTATCCAAGCTAGAACGTTTGTTGCGGCGGCAAATTTAAGCGCCCGTCACCCCAGGCTTATCGACCCCGCCCCGCCCCACTAAATTTCCACGGTTGCCAGTCGTTCTTCCCAGATAGCAAAGGCCCTCGCGCCTGCACCTCGATGGCGAACCTGACTGAGATTGGCAATGACAAAACCACGTTCGAAAAAGGCTCTTTTCATCGGCCTGCCGCTGGCTCTGGCGATCACCGCCGGTGCTGGTTTCGCAGTCTGGGAACACTGGTTCAAGGACGATCTGGGCTACCCGGTCAAAGTCGTCAAGCAGGCCGCCGAACTGCACGAGCGCATGCTGTCGTTCGACAGCCACATCAGTCTGATGCAGAACTTCGGCACCGACGGCAACGAGGCCGACAAGGACGGCAAGGGTCAGTTCGACCTGGCCAAGGTCAACCGTGGCCAGCTCTCCGGCGCGGCGCTGACCATCTTCGGCTGGCCGGAAATGTGGAACGGCCCTGACGCGCCGCACAAACCTACCGCCGGGTTCATCGACGAGGCGCGCAACCAGCAGGAAATCCGCTACAGGATCATCTCCGGCATGGTGCGCGACTTCCCCAATCAGGTCGCCATCGCCTACACCCCGGACGACATGCGCCGCCTGCACGGCGAAGGCAAGTTCGCCATCTTCATCAGCATGCTCAACGCCTACCCGCTGGGTCACGACCTGAACCTGCTGGACCTGTGGACGGCGCGCGGCATGCGCATGTTCGGCTTCAGCTACATCGGCAACAACGACTGGGCCGACTCGTCGCGCCCGCTGCCGTTCCTCAATGATTCGCCGGACGCCCTCGACGGTCTGTCGGACCTGGGCAAGCAAGCGGTCAAACGCCTGAACGACCTGGGCGTGATCATCGACGTGTCACAGATGTCGACCAAAGCGCTGGAGCAGGTTGCGCAACTGAGCCGCACCCCGCTGGTGGCCTCGCATTCGGCACCGCGGGCAATGGTGGACATCCCGCGCAACCTCAGCGACAAGGAAATGCAACTGATCAAGAACACCGGCGGCGTGGTACAGATCGTGGCGTTCTCGCAATACCTGCGCCCGCTGACCCAGACCACCCAGGACCGGCTCAACGAACTGCGCAAAGAGTTCGACCTGCCGCCCCTGCCGAACCTGGCCATGGCCCTGATGCCGGGCGATCCGATCATTTCCGCATGGACCGAGCAGAAGTTCGGGCTGTACGCCAGCCGTCTCTACGCCATCCTCGAAGACGAACCGAAAGCCAGCCTGAAAGACCTGGGCGACGCCATCGAATACGCGGTGCGCAAGATCGGCATCGACCATGTCGGCATCAGCTCCGACTTCAATGAAGGCGGCGGCGTCAAAGGCTTCGAAAACGTCGGCGAGATCCGCAACGTCACCGCCGAACTGCTGTCGCGCGGCTACTCCGAAGCCGACATCGCCAAGCTGTGGGGCGGCAACTTCCTGCGGGTCTGGGATCAGGTCGAGAAAGCCGCCAAGCCGGCCCTGGCCACTGCACGGGAAGCGGCCAAGCCATGAGCAATCGTCGCGAGTTTCTGAAACAGGCCGGAATGCTGGCTGCCGCATTGCCGCTGGGCGCCAGTCTGCCAGCGATCGCCGAAGCGGCAGCCGCACCCGCTGCGTCCGGGGATAAATGGACGCAATTGCGGCAGCTGTTCGATCAGGATCCGGCGTACCTGCACTTCTCCAACTTCCTGATCACCACTCACCCCAAACCGGTGCGCGAGGCCATCGAGCGCCATCGCGCCGCCCTCGACAAGAACCCCGGCCTGGCCATGGACTGGGACCTGGGCGTGATCGAAGAGCGTGAGGAAAACGTGCGGGTCTGGGCCGGTCGCTACCTGCAGGCCAATCCGAAGCAGATCGCCCTGACCGGCAGCACCACCGAAGGCCTGACCATGATCTACGGCGGCGTGCATGTGCGCCCCGATCAGGAAATCCTCACCACTGCCCACGAGCACTACGCCACCCACACGATCCTGGCCCTGCGCAAGGAGCGTGAAGGCACCAAAGTGCGCAAGATCCGTCTGTTCAAGGATCCGAACACGGCGACCAAAGCCGAGATTCTCACCGCCATCGACAGCAGCATCCGCCCCGAAACCCGGGTGCTGGGCATGTGCTGGGTGCATTCGGGCAGCGGCATGAAACTGCCTATCGGCGAGATCGGCGCCATCGTCGACAAGCACAACCGCGGGCGCAGCGATGGCGACCGGATCATCTACGTGGTGGACGGCGTGCACGGCTTCGGCGTGGACAACCTGAGTTTCCCGGACATGAACTGCGACTTCTTCGTTGCCGGCACCCACAAGTGGATGTTCGGCCCTCGAGGTACCGGCATCGTCTGCAGTCGTTTCGAAGAGGTGAAATATGTCACGCCGATCACCCCGACCTTCTCCGAGGCCACGGCGTTTTCCACCACCATGACCCCCGGTGGCTACCATTCCTTCGAACACCGCTGGGCGCTGGACGAAGCCTTCAAGCTGCACCTGCAACTGGGCAAGGCCGAGGTCGAGGCGCGCATTCACGCCCTCAACAGCTACCTGAAAAAACGCCTGCTGGAACACCCGCAGATCGAACTCGTCACGCCACTGAGCCCGCAGCTGTCCGCCGGTTTCACGTTCTTCCGGGTCAAGGGCAAGGACTGCGACAAGATCGCCGCGTTCCTGATGCAGAACCGGGTGGTCGCCGATGCCGTGGAGCGCGATGTCGGACCGGTGGTGCGCTGCGCACCGTGCCTGCTCAACGACGAAGGCCAGATCGACCGTTTCATTAAACTGCTGGCGACCCAGCTGTAGGCGCCTGCCGCCACGAATTCCTTTCCACCTGTTTACGAGAGAACCGATGAACAGTGAGCTGCGTAGTTTTTCCTTGAAGGCGCTCCCCGCGCTGACCCTTGCCGCACTGCTCGCCAGCCTGCTGCCGGGGCTGGCGCAGGCTGCCGAACCGTCCCGACCGGGAACCGTGTTCAAGGACTGCAAGGACTGCCCGGAAATGGTCGTTCTGCCCACCGGCACATTCACCATGGGCACCCCGGACGACGAAGTCGGTCGTGAGCCGGACGAAGGCCCGATGCACCCTGTGACCTTCGCCAAGCCGCTGGCCATCAGCCGTTTCCAGGTGCTCAAGGGGCAATGGGATGCCTACCTGAGCGACACCGGCTACAAGATGCCCGATGGCGACAAGCGCCCCGGCCGCGCGTGCAAGGCCGGGATCCCGGACTACCAGGGCAGCGATCCGAAAAAGCAGTACACCGACCGCCATCCAGCGGTGTGCATGGATTTCAACGAAGCCAACGACTATGTGGCGTGGCTGTCGAAGAAAACCGGCAAGACCTACCGCCTGGTCAGTGAATCCCTGCGTGAATACGCGGCACGCGCCGGCAGCACCGGGCCGTTCCCGTTCCCCTTCGACGAAGGCAAGGAATACAGCATCGCCAAACACGCCAACACCTACGGCGCCGCTGACGGCTACAACTTCACCGCCCCGGCAGGCAGCTTCCCGGCCAACGCCTTTGGCGTCTATGACATGCACGGCAACATCTACGAATGGACGGCCGACTGCTACAACGAAGACTACGAAGGCGCCCCGAGCGACGGCAGCGCCATCACGACCGGCAACTGCAAGGTCCGCCGTATCCGTGGCAACGACTGGGGTGAAGCGCCGGTGTTTTCCCGCTCCGGCAACCGCAACGCGACCTACAGCGACACCCGTGGTGACTGGATCGGTTTTCGCGTGGCGCGGGATCTGTAACAGCCCGGGCAGAGCCCTCTCGCTCGTCGCCTGAGTCCTCGATAAACCCGTGGGTGGCTAAATCGCTGCCCGCGGGTTTCGTCTTTTAACCAGCCCAATCCTTGAAACGTTGCCCTTGCGGGCACTAGAAGCGGAAACCTCCATGACCACAAAATCCCGCGGAGCCATCAGTGAAGTCCTCGGCCTGCTCAAGCCTTACCGGGTCGTCGTGGTGGTGTCGATCCTCCTCGGCATGCTCGGTGGAGTCAGCGTCACCGCCCTGTTGGCGACCATCAACAAAGCCTTGAACGGTGCGACCACCCCGTCGACGGACGTACTGCTCACCTTCGCCGGGCTATGCGTTGCCGCCCTGCTGTGCTCGATCCTGTCGGACATCGGCACCAACCACGTCGGCCAGCACATCATTGCCGGCCTGCGCAAAGCCCTGGGCGAGAAAGTTCTGCTGGCCCCCATCGAACAGATCGAGCGGTTTCGCAGCCATCGCCTGATTCCGGTGCTGACCCACGACGTCGACACCGTCAGCGACTTCGCCTTTTCCTTCGCGCCGCTGGCCATCGCCTTCACGGTCACGCTGGGTTGCCTGGGGTATCTGGCCTACCTGTCGCTGCCCATGTTCGCCCTGCTGCTGGTGGCCATCGTGATCGGCACCGTGGTCCAGTACATCGCCCGCGCCCGTGGCATCAAAGGCTTCGAACAGGCCCGCGAGGCCGAGGACGAATTGCAGAAGCACTACAGCGCCATCGCCGCCGGCGCCAAGGAACTGCGGATTCACCGCCCCCGCCGCCAGCGCATGTTCAGCCAGCGCATCGAAGGCACGGCGGATTCGATCTGCAACACTCACATTCGCTCGATCAACACCTTCGTCGTCGCCAAGACCTTCGGCTCGATGCTGTTCTTCGTCGTGATCGGCCTGGCCCTGGCCCTGCAATCGTTCTGGCTGGGCACCGACAAGGCCGTGCTCAGCGGCTTCGTGCTGGTGTTGCTGTACATGAAAGGGCCACTGGAATACCTGGTCACCACCCTGCCCGTGGTCAGCCGCGCCAACATCGCCTTCAAGCGCATCGCCGAACTGGCGGAACAGTTCTCCTCGCCGGAGCCGCACCTGTTGCTGCGTGAATCGGCGCCGGCAAACAAGACCGCCGTGCAGCAATTGCAAATGCACAACGTCCATTACGCGTTCCCGCCGGTCAAAGGCAGCGCCGCGTTCGAACTGGGCCCGGTCAACCTGAACATCGCCCAGGGCGACATCGTGTTCATAGTCGGTGAAAACGGCGGTGGCAAGACCACTCTGATCAAGCTGCTGCTGGGCCTTTACGCCCCACAACGCGGCGAAGTGCTGCTCAATGGCCAGGTGGTCGACGCCAAGGCCCGCGATGACTACCGCCAGTTGTTCACCACGATCTTTGCCGACTACTACCTGTTCGATGAACTGGTGCAAGGCGATCAGCAAGTACCGGCGGACACCGGCCGCTACCTCGAACGTCTGGAGATCGCTCACAAGGTGAGTATCCAGGACGGCGTGTTCAGCACCACCGACCTGTCCACCGGACAACGCAAGCGCCTGGCGCTGATCAATGCCTGGCTGGAGGAACGCCCGGTGCTGGTGTTCGATGAGTGGGCGGCGGACCAGGACCCGGCGTTCCGCCGGATCTTCTACACCGAACTGCTGCCCGAGCTGAAAAGCCTGGGCAAGACCATCATCGTGATCTCCCACGACGACCGTTATTTCGACATCGCCGATCAATTGGTGCGCATGGAGGGTGGCCGGGTCGTGACCCAGAAAAAGCCGCTCGCCACCGCCTGAGCTTTCACCTTCGAACACCTTCAGCCGCCCGGACGTCGCGTCCCGGCGGCTTTCACCTGAATGTCCAGCGCCGTGGTCGCGACGGCCGACCACTCCGTCCGCGACCACAGCGCCGTCCACCCCCGAGAGCCCGATGAACGACTTACTCGATGATGAGGTACTGGCGCTGCTGATGGCAGATGCCGGCGAACATTCCCAAGGCATTCCTGCCCGCGCCCGTCCGGCCCCGGCACCGCTCTCTTTCGCCCAGCAGCGATTGTGGTTCGTGCAGCAACTGAACCCCGACAGCGCCGCCTACAACTTGCCGCGCGCCGTGCGCATCACAGGCGAGCTGCAACCCTCGCGCCTGGAAGCGGCGCTGAACAAGGTCATCGAGCGCCATGACATCCTGCGCAGCGCCATCGTCGAGATCGACGGCATCGCCATGCAGGTGCTCGACGAACAAGCCACACTGACGCTGGGCCATGAAGACCTGCGCGACCTGAACGCCGAGCAACGGGAACAACAGGTCACCCGCCGCATTCACAGCGAAGCCGGCCGGCCATTCGATCTGGGCCTGGCCCCGTTGATCCGGGCGACGCTGCTGCAGGTCGCGGACGATGAGCACGTGCTGTTGCTGAACATGCACCACATCGCGTCGGACGCCTGGTCCAACGCGATTCTCCTGCAGGATCTGGGACAGGCCTATGCACGCGCCGGTGCCGGCGACCTTTCACCGCTGCGCCGTCCGGGCATTCAATACGCCGATTACGCGACGTGGCAGCGTGGCGAATACCTCGACAGTGCCGCGTGCCGTGCCAGCGCCGAGTACTGGCAGAACTACCTCGGACAGGCCTTGCCGCCCCTCGACATGCCCGTGGACTTCCCCCGCAGCGAGCAGCACAGCCATCCGGCGGGCAAACATGATTTCAGCCTGCCGACGCCTCTGGCCCAAACACTCAACCGGTTCTGCCAGCAACAGGGCCTGACACCGTTCGTGGTCGCACTGGGCGCCTGGCAACTGCTGCTCGCGCGCTACAGCGGCCAGCATGACTTCACCGTGGGCGTGCCCAACGCCACGCGCAATCGCAGCGAAACCCAGGAGCTGGTGGGCTTCTTTGTCAGCACCCAGGTCTACCGTGTACGCATCGACCCGCAATCGCCGGCCAGGGATTTCCTCCAGCGCCTGCGCCAGGAAACCCTGGCCGCGCTGGATCACGCCGACTACCCACTGGAATTGAGCTTCGACGACCTGCAGTTGCAGAGCAGCCAGCAGGTCAATCCGCTGTTTCAAGTGCTGTTCAACTGGCGCACCGACGCGGCCAGCGCGGTGCCGCTGACGCTGGGCGATCTGGCGCTGGACTTCCTTGAAAGCGGCACCCGTCAGGCGAAATTCGACCTGTCGCTGGACGTCAGCTATTCGTTGCGCGGGCTCGACGCCAACATCGAATACAGCAGCGATTTGTACACCCCGGCGACCATCGAGCGGCTGGCCGGGCACTGGCAGAATCTGCTAATGGCCCTCACCGAAGACTCGAACCGCGCCCTTGGCGAACTGCCGCTGTTGAGCGAGGACGAACAGCGCACGCAGCTTGAGCAATGGAACCCGCCCGCCGCCGCGCTACCCGCCGAAGGCGTGCACCAGTTGTTCGAACGCCAGGCCGCAACCACCCCGGACGCGATCGCGCTGATCTGCGACGACGTGCAACTGAGCTACGCCCGGCTCAACTCGGCGGCCAACGCACTGGCGCACAGGCTGATCGAGCGTGAAGTCGGCCCGGAAGTTCGGGTGGGCATCGCTGTGGAACGTTCGGCGCAGATGATCATCAGCCTGCTGGCGGTGCTCAAGGCCGGGGGCGTGTACGTTCCGCTCGACCCTGATTACCCGCAGGATCGCCTGACGTGGATGATCGAAGACAGCGGCCTGAGCGTCCTGCTGACCCAGCGTTCGCTGCTCGAATGCCTGCCTGCGGTGCCGGCGGTCAGCGTCCTGTGCGTCGATGAACTCGACCTGCTTGAGGCGCAGCGCAGCGACAACCCCGTTTGCCGTACACAGAGCAACAACCTCGCCTACGTGATGTTCACCTCCGGCTCCACCGGGCGCCCGAAAGGCGTGGGCATCACTCAGGGCGCGCTGACCCGGCATGCCCGGGTCGCCCTGGAATTCCTCGGCCTGACGCCGCAGGATCGCTCCCTGCAATTTGCCACGTTCAATTTCGACGCCTTTGTCGAACAGCTTTACCCGGCCCTGATCTGTGGCGCTTCGGTGGTATTGCGCGGGCCGGACATCTGGGACAGCGAAACCTGGTATCGCCAGTTGCTCGACAAGCGATTCACCGTCAGCGACCTGACGACCACCTACTGGAACATGCTGGCTCGGGATTTCGCTGCCGCCGGCGAGCGCGACTATGCCGGCCTGCGAATGGTGATCGTCGGTGGCGAGGCCATGCCGCCGGAAGGTGTCGCGGCCTGGGGTCAGGCCGGTCTCGGCCATGTGCGCTTGCTCAACACCTACGGGCCGACGGAAACCACCGTCAGCTCGACCGTGCTCGATTGCAGCGACTACGTCACCGGGCTCACCGCCCTGCCCCGCAGCATGCCGATCGGACGCCCGCTGGGCGGGCGCGCCATCTACCTGCTCGACGCCGGTGGGCAACCGGTGCCGGTGGGCGTGGTCGGCGAACTGGTGATCAGCGGCGAGCTGTTGGCCCGTGGCTACTTCAAGCGACCGGAACTGACGGCCGAACGGTTCATGCCTGACCCGTTCAGTCGTGATGGCGGGCGTCTCTACCGCACCGGCGACCTGGCCCGTCATCGCGCCGACGGCGTCATCGAATACGTCGGCCGTCTCGACCACCAGGTGAAAATTCGCGGGTTCCGCATCGAACTCGGTGAAATCGAAACGAGCCTGCTGCAATCCCCGGCCGTACGCGAAGCGCTGGTCATCGCGCGAGAAGGCTCCGCCGGCCTGCAACTGACCGGTTATGTCGTGGCCAGCGCCGGTGACGCCTTGAACGACACCCAACGCGCCGAACTGCGCGACACCCTCAAGGCCGATCTCAGAAGCCGCTTGCCCGCGTACATGGTGCCCAGCCATCTGATGGTGCTGGACGCCATGCCCGTCAGCCCGAATGGCAAACTGGATCGCAAAGCCCTGCCGTTGCCGGACGTCAGCCAGACACAAGCCGCGTTCAATGCGCCCGAAACAGCGCTGGAAAAAGCCCTCGCCGAACTCTGGCAGGAGTCGCTGAAGGTCGAGCGGGTGGGCCTCGACGACAACTTCTTCGAACTGGGCGGGCATTCGATTCTGGCCATCCAGTTCATCGCTGCGCTCAAGGCACGGCTCGGCATCAAACTGGCGCTGCAACAGATGCTCGCTCACCCGACGATCGAAGCGCTCGCGCGATTCATCGCCCTGGAGCACCAGCAGCAGGCGCAATGCGTGGTCGAGCTCAGCACTGCGGGTTCTTCCGCCCCGCCGCTGTTCTGCCTGCACCCCAGCGGCGGCATCGTGTTCTGCTATCAGCCATTGGCCAAACGCCTGAGTCCCCATGCCCGCACCTTCGGGGTCATGCACAAAGGGTTTGCCGACAAGGATTCGAACGCCCAGACCTGGGCGGAAATGGTCGCCGAATACACCCAGCAGATCGTTGAAAAACAGCCCGTCGGTCCTTATCGACTGATGGGCTGGTCGCTGGGCGGCGCGATTGCCATGGACGTTGCCGCCGAGCTGGAGCGCCAGGGCAAGCGCGTGACGTTCCTCGGTCTGGTCGACACCACGCTGCCGGACAGCGCACTGCCGGCGGATGTGCCGCGCAAACCGCTGGAGGAAGACAACCCGGACCACTTCAGTGCGCGCAACGAACTGTCGGTCGCCGTGGAAATGTTCAGCCTGATGTTCGCCCACCTGGAAGAGCCGGCGGCGCGTTTTATCGCCGACCACCCGGAAGTCGACCTCAAGGGCTTCTACCACTGGGCCAGCCAGCAAGCGTCCACCCGCGAGGAAGACATGGTGGCGACCCTCGAAGCGATCCGTCAGGAAATCATGAACGCCCAGGCATTCTCCATCCATGATCGCCTGGTGAAGTCCTTCGATGCGTTTGCGCTGCCGACCCTCAAGGTCGAGGCCAGTTGCTGGTGGTCGCTGTCCCACAAGACGCTGGAACAGGTGCAGCATTCGGAACAGGTCTTGCGCGAACATACGGTCAGCGGGCAGTTGCAGGGCTCGGTTCATTCACCCCTGCCGCACCGCAGCATGATCTACGGCGAGTCCTTGCTGGAGTCCTTCGAAACGGTGTTTCTGGCCTGTGAGGCCGCACTGCACGACTGATCATCGGGAGCTGTAAAAACAGAAACGCAGAAGCCAGGCTTCTGCGTTTTTTTATGTCCGTTTTCCGATGTGCGTCAGTTCGGGCAATGCCCTGGTCGCAGGCAATAAAAAACCGGCCCGCGCTTCAGGCGCGGGCCGGTTCGATCCAGCAGTTGTCAGTGCATCAGAACTGCGGGGTGTACTTCACGGTGAACATCAGGTTGCGAGGGTCACCGAAGTTGTTGTTGCCATCGAGCTGGTTGTAGCCGGCCGAGATGTACTTCTTGTCGAACAGGTTGTTGGCGTTCACTGCCAGACCGATTTCCGGGCTCAGCTGGTAGCCGACACGGGCGTTCCACACGGTGTAGCCTGCCACGTCGTAGGTACCTTCGTAACCCAGCGTGTGGCTCTGGGTAGTGAAGCCCAGGCCGGTGCTGACACGGCTCCAGTCGCCAGGCAACTGGTAGTTGGCCCACATGCGCAGCATGTGTTTAGGCGTCCAGGTGCTGAACACGCGACCTTCGTTGGTCGGGTCTTCCAGGTACTTGGTGGTGTTGTAGGTGTAACCGGCGAACAACTGCAGGTTCTCTACGACTTCACCGCTGATTTCCGCGTCGATACCCTGGCTGCGAACCTTGCCCGAGGCCTTCGAGCAGTACCAGCCGTCGCACTCCATGCCACCGGCGATGTCGTTGACGGCACGGTTTTCCTGGTCGTAGCGGAAGACGGCCAGGGAGGTGTTGACCCGCCCGTCCATCAGCTCGCCCTTGAGGCCGATTTCGTAGTTGCTGCCGATCACCGGCTTGAGCACGGTGCCGCCGGCATCACGGTTGGTCTGCGGCTGGAACACGTCGGTGTAGCTCGCATACACCGCCCATTCGCGGCTCAGGTCATACACGATACCGGCGTAAGGCGTGACTTCCCCGGTTTCGTTCGAGGTGCTTGGATCGTTGGGGGTAATGCCGCTGCTCGTCTGGGTTTTCGATTTGTAGCTGTAGTCGTACCAGCTGACACGGGAACCGAGCACCAGGGTCAGGTCGTCGACCGGCTTGACTCGCCAGGTGCCGTACAGACCTTTCTGGCGAATGTCGTATTTGCTCAGTGTGCCGCGACCACCTGTGGCGCTGATCAGGCTTTCGTAGCTGATGTCCGGGCGGTTGTGATTGAGGTCGAAGATCGTATCGCTGCTGTTATTGAACGTACGGGCGAGCTGGTCGTCGGTTTCGATCTGGGAAAAGTTGCCCCCCAGCATGACTTCCTGCTGCATCGAGAAGGCTTCGAACTTGCCGTTCAGGTTCATGTCCAGGCCGACCTTGGTGGAGTCGAAATCGGTCACGAAGTCGGCGTACTGCACGCCGGTGCCATCCGCTTCGAGGCCGTCGCCGGCACTTTGTACCCGCTGGTTTTTCGCCTTGTTGCTCTCGGTCATCTGCACCGCGCCGACCTTGAACGCCCAGTCGTCGTTGAAGCGGTGTTCAAGATCCGCATACACCGTCGTGACGTCGATGTCCGAGCTGTTCCAGCGCGAACCGGTGTAGGTCGAACGCTTGATGTCCGGCATCTTGCCGTCGGCGTAGCGTGGCAGGCCGCGAATGCTCGGACGCGAATCGCCGTCGGAACGGCTGACCGCCAGACCCAGGGTGGTGTCGTCGCGCAGATCGATGTCCAGCGCGCCATACAGCGAGAGGGTGCGGCTCCAGTCGTAATCGATGAAGGAGTTGCTCTGATCCTGGTCAGCGACGACACGGCCGCGAATGGTGCCGGCCTGGTTCAGCGGGCCGCCCGCGTCCACTTGCAGGCCGTAGTGATCCCAGGAGCCGGCCTTGCCGGTCACGGTCACGGTCGGTGCGTTCTGGCCGCGCTTGCGCACCAGGTTGATGGCGCCGCCCGGGCTGCCGGTGCCTTGCAGCAGGCCGGAGGCACCGCGCAGGATTTCCAGGCGATCGAAGAAGATCAGGTCCTGGGTCGCCCAGTTGCCCAGCGAGTAGGTGTTACGCGGGATTGGCACACCGTCGTATTGCCAGTCGTCGATCTGGAAACCGCGCGACGACACGATCAGACCCTTGCCGACGCCCTGCAGGCCCACCACACCGGTGGTCTGGTTGAGGGCGTCCTTGAGGTCGACCAGGTCCTGGTCGTCCATTTGTTTACGGGTCATCACCGTGACCGACTGCGGAATTTCCTTCAGGGTGTGGGTGCCCTTGCCGATGGTCACGGCGTTGGAGGTGTACGAGTTGCTGCCTTCGGTGGTCGCGTTCGCATGCTGTGCGCTGATGGTGGTCGCGCCCAGCTCCAGGCCTTCGGTGGCGGTGCCGCGCACCAGCATCAGGGTGTTGCCCTCGAAGCTGTAGCGTACGCCAGTGCCCCTGAGCAATTCGGTGATGGCCGCCTGCGGGCTCATCTTGCCGCTGACACGGGTGCTTTTCAGACCGGCCACGTCATCGGCGTTGTAGATCACTTGCTGGTTGGTCTGCTGACCAAACGCTTGCAGAGCTTGCGGCAGCGATTGCGCAGGGATGTTGATGCTGAACTCTTCAGCCATCACCTGCGAACTGAGCGGCAACACGCAAACCAGTCCCAGCCCGGTCAGCACTCGGCGCGAACGCAGGCTGCGGGACATGACGAGTGCCTTGAACAGAGGTTTCAACTCATGAATTGCTGACATCGTGCTCTCTATTATTGGTCGAAGTGGATAGTCCGATGGGCCGACAGGCCCACCGCCGCCTGCACAGTTGAATCGCCTGCCATGCACGGCCATGGCCGTACAAGGTGTGCGATCGACCGGCCCCTCCCCGGGCGCGGTCCACTGGCGGGACAACGGAAAATTCTTTTTTTGCTGAACAACTCCGGCGCTTGTGGCTACCCTGCCCGACCCGATTTGCTCACATACCTAAGTAAGACGTGGCACCTGCAAAAAACCGGAATGAGTTTATTTATCATTAACGCAAAAGATTAAAAAAAAGGCCGACGCATCAGGCGCCGGCCTTTTTGTTACCTGTTACGTCAACCGTTCTGAGCCGCCTTCGCGGCCTGCAACTGACGCGCCTGCTCAGCCAGCCGCGCCTTGTCTTCCGGGCTCATGGCATCCATGCGCAAACGCACCTGGGCGAGTTTCTCCAACTGACCGGGGCTGCTTTCCACCGCCCGCAAGGCGAGCGCCAGTGACGCCACGGTCGGATGATCGAAGACCAGTCCCGGATGAACATCGCACTGCAACAGCTTGCGAATCCCCGCCACCAGTTTGATCACCAGCAACGAATGGCCGCCGGCTGCAAAAAAGTCGCGATCGATGCCCAGCCGTTCAAGTCCGAGCAATTGCCCCATGCGCGCAGCAAGCAATTGTTCCAGCGCATCACGCGGCGCCTGACCTTCGTCATCCGCCGCACTCGCGGCCAGCTGCTGCAAGGCCTTGCGATCGATCTTGCCGTTGGCCAGCCGCGGGAAGCGTTCGAGCAGCTGCAGGTGTTGCGGCACCATCACACCCGGCAGGCGCGCCGCCAATTCATTGCGCAGCGTCTGCGGCAGATCGCTCGCGACACCCTGCGCAACTACAAAGGCCAGCAGCCCTTGCTCGGCAGAGGCCGCCGGCAATACCAGGGCTTCGCTCACCTGCGGCAGACGCAGCAGTTCGGCTTCGATCTCCGCCAGCTCGATGCGGAACCCGCGCACCTTGACCTGCTGATCGCGACGACCATGCAACTGGATCGACAGATCCGGGCGATAGCGCGCCAGGTCACCGGTGCGATACAGGCGCTGCGCCGGATCGAACGGGCTCTGAATGAACGTCTGTGCATCGACTGGAGCATTGAGGTAGCCCCGGCACAGCTGCGCGCCGCCCAGATACAACTCGCCGATAACGCCTGTTGGCGCCAGCCGCAAATCGGCGTCCAGCACGTAAACCTGATTGTTGCCCAGCACCTGGCTCAACGCCGCGCAGTCCGAAACGTCACCGGACAAGGACAGCGGATGAACCAGCACGCCCACCGTGGCTTCGGTCGGACCGTAATGGTTGAACACCCGGCAGTCACTGCGCAGACGAGCAATGCGCTCGATCAGCGGCGCGGCAATCGGTTCGCCACCCAGAATCAGTGTGCCCGGCACCGTCGCCCGCTCACCGTCGAGCAAGGCCGCCAGGTGCGAAGGCACGATCTTCAGGCAGTCGATCTGCTGTTGTTGCAGGTAGTCGGCGAACAAGGCGCCATCCTGCATCTGCTCATCACTGGCCACATGCAGCGTCGCACCGTTGAACAGGGCACCGAACAACGCGGTGTTGCCCAGGTCCGCCGCCACCGTGGAACTGAAGCCGACGTTGCGGCACGACGCGAGATCCAGCGCCTGGCTGGCCTGCGCCGTGTAGTTGAGCAGTTGCCGGTGCTCGATCACCACCCCTTTTGGCACGCCGGTCGAGCCGGAAGTGAACAGCACATAGGCGATGTCGTTGCCTCGGGTTTCAAGCGCCGGCAGCGGCGCATCTGCCGCCCCGGACACCTCGGCCAGCGTGCTCGCCTTCAGCGGTTGACCTTCCCAGCCGCCCAGATGCGCGGCATCGGTGAGCAACAAACTCGCGCCGGCCTGTTCCAGCATCAGCGCCTGTCGGGCCTGCGGCCACTGCACATCGAGTGGCAAATACGCCGCGCCGATGCGCCATGCGGCGAGCATCGCAATTACCAGATCCGTCGAACGCGGCAGCGCCAGCGCGACAATGGTTTCACGCCCCAGGCCTTGCGCAATCAGACCTTGCGCCAACCGTTCGACCTGTTCTTGCAACTGGCGGTAGCTCAGCTGTTGCTGGCGGTCAGTCAAGGCGATGGCATTCGGAGTCTGGATCGCCCAGTCGGCGATGCGTTGTGGCAGATAGCGGTTGTCCGCCAGCGCCTGCATCGCAGGATTGATCCCCAGCAGACGCCGCGTTTCGGCGGCGCCCAGCAGCTCGAGCTGCGCCAGTTCGGCCTGCGGCCGGGCGACGATGGACGCCAGCAACACACTGAACTGTTCCAGCACGGTTCGTGCCGCTGCCGTCGAATAACGGTCGCCGGCGAAGTTCAGGCGCAATGCTTCCAGGCCGCCAGCGTCGTTCAGTTCGACCTTCAACGACCATTCGAAAGCGTCCCGTTCAACGAGCGCAACAGGAGCCGGCGCCCAGCGCAGGCCGCCGACCGTTTCGGTCCGAGGGGTGTGGCCGAGGGCAAAACCATAGGCCGGACGCGCCGCTTCGGCGGCCAGCTCCGGTGCCCAGTATTCCTGCCACGTGCGTTGCTCTTCCAGCGAGGCGTTCAGCTCGACCAGCCACTGGCTGAACGTTGTCGTACCCGGCAACGCGACGTGCAACGGCAAGGTTTTCTCGAACACCCCGGTGGCGCCGGCGAAATAGTCATAGTCGGCCCGGCTGTCGTGACGCACCCCGACCAGCATCTGCTCACGTCCGCTCAAGCGGGCGAGCAACACCCACCACGCGCCTTGCAGCAGTGTGGTGACAGGTTGTTCCAGCGTGTCAGCCAGGCGCTGCAAACCATCACGCAGCGCGGGTTCCAGCGTCAACGACTGCTGCGCGTCAGCTGCCGAAGCGTCGCCGCTGATTCGCGAAGCCAGCCATGGCGTGGCCGTGTCAGCCTGCACGCCGTGCAGGTGGGTCTGCCAGTAAGTGCGCGCGGTGGCCGCGTCTTCATCGAGCACCACTTCGCTGCGCCATTCCAGGTATTGAGCAAACTCGCCCGCCTCGTCCTCTTCCGTCGCTGGCGCCTGACCATAGGCCTGCTGCAGGTGCTGGCGGATCAGCTTGAGCGTCGGTTCATCGGCACTGTGCCGGGCGACACCCAGCACCAGTTGCCATTGCTGTGGCGCCAGGCGATACAGCACGGCCTGGGTGTTCTGCGATTCACCGATCACGAATGCGCGGTCTGCCCATTCCTTGATCTGCGCCCGGACTTCATCTGCCGACTGCTCGCCGGCCTGCACCGTCAGAGGGAAGCGTTCGGCCCCCTCGGCCCTTTGCCGCCAGCCATGGAAGCCCGCCACCTTGACCAGCCGCGCCAGCAGCATCGGCTGTTGTGCCAGCACCGCGTCCAGCGCCACTTGCAGGCGTTGCGGGTCGAGATCACCGTCGATGACCAGACTCAGCCAGCGCAGCGCCTCACCGCAAGTCGCCGTTGTCGACAACCGTTCAAGTAGCGCCTGCTGCTCGGGGGTCAGGGCGAAACCCGGATCCTGCGCGTCCATCGATACGTCGTTCATGCTCCGGTTTCCTCGGTGTTCAATGCGTCCTGGGCGTTCGGCTCGGTCGACGCCGGGCGTGCAAGGCTGCTGTGGTCGTACATGTCACCCATGGCGACGACGATTTTGCGCGGCCCCTCGAAAGGATCGCGGGCATGGGCCACCAGCATGTTGTCGAGCAGGATCACATCGCCCTTCTGCCAGTCGAAACGCACCGCGCACTCCTCGTACAGATCGCCGATGCGCTGCATCACTTCATCTTCGATCGGTGTGCCGTCGCCGTAGAACACATGACGCGGCATGCGCTCCAGGCCGAACATCGACAGCAGGTCTTCACGCACATCCGGCTCCAGCCAGTAGATGTGGTGCAGTTGCACCTGGTTGAAGAACGATTTCGCGCCAGTGACCGGGTGACGGATCACCGCCGGCCCCGGAGTGCGGGTCTGCAACTCGTTGTTGTCGAGCCAGCGCCACTGGATGCCGCCGGCCTTGCAACGGGCCTCGACTTCGGCGCGGTCTTCGGTCTTGAAGAAGTGCTGCCACGACACATCGAGGTTGTCGGTGAAGGTGCGCACATAGAGCAAGCCTTTGGACTCGAACTTGTCGCGCAGGTCCGCCGGCAGCTTTTCGTACATCAACCGGCAATCCACCACCGGCGTCGCACCACCGATCGGCGCGGCCACTTCGCAATAGAACATCTGTTTGCGCGGCCAGCGATCCTGATGGGAGCTCTCGTTGTGGAACAGGATCATCTTGCGTTCCGGGTACGGCGTGGAGCGATAGGTGTTCTTGCCGCCCTCTTTCTTCGGCAGGTCGCCGTACTGCCCGTACAGCCCCGGCTGGACCGCTTCGGCGAAGGCTTCGAAACCCTGGATGCCATCCAGCTCGAAACCGCGGAACAGGATGCCGGCGTGTTCGGCCAGCTTCTGCTCGATCAAGGGCCGGTTGTGGTGGATCCACTCGACCAGATCCAGTTGCGGCTCGTTCGGCTCCATCAGCAGCGGGAACGGCTGTGGCGCGCACAGCAGCGATTCACGCACAGGCTGCGGGCGAACCCTGGCGACCGGGGTGGCGGAACGTTTGAGGAACTTGCCGAGCTTGTCGGCCTTGGCTCCGGGGGCGGCGGTGGGCGCGGTGGCCACTGCGCGGTTGTCGACTGGCATGCTGATAGCTCCCAATTGAATGTCCTGATCAGCGACGATCTGTTCCAACAGGGCTATCCAGGCCTTGACCAGGTACTGAATGCGCTCGTGTCCGAACAAGGTTGTGGCGAATTGCCAATTACCCAGCAATTGCCCTTCTTCTTCGTCAACGAACAATGCCATGTCGAATTTAGAATGGGTCTGCAGTGCCGCCAGCGGTTCGACGCTCAGGCCACCCATCGATTGCGTGCGTCCCGGCAGGTTGTTCATTACGAACAACACCTGCACCAGCGGGTTCATGCCCTTGTGGCGCGGCACGCCACAGGACTCGACGATCATGTCCAGCGGCAGGTCCTGATGCTCCAGCGCGCCCAGCAGATTGTCCTGGGTGCCGGCGAGGAATGCCGAGAACCGTGTTTGCGCATCGAAGCGCGAGCGCAGCGGCAGCACGTTGACGAAGAACCCGATCAGCCGCTCCAGCTCCGGCTGCTCGCGCCCGGCGACGTCGGCGCCGACCAGCACATCGTCACCGCCGCCAAACCGGTGCAACAACACCTGGAACGACGCCAGCAGCGTGCTGTACAAGGTCACGCCGGCTTCACCCGACAACTTGCGCAAGGCCTGGCTCAAGTCCGGCGTCAGACGGAACTGCACCGCATCGCCGTCGTAGGACGCGGTCTGCCCGCGCGGTTTGTCCAGCGGCAGATCGAGCTGGCCGCTGTAGCCGCCCAGCCGCTCTTTCCAGTACGCCGCCTGCTGGCCGAGAATCCCGCGCTGTTCAAGCGCCTGCTGCCACAGGGCAAAGTCGGAATACTGCACCTCGAGTGCCGGCAGTGGCGTCGCGTCGCCGATCTTGTCCAGTTCGTGGATCTGCACCAGTTCATTGATCAGCACGCCCATCGACCAGCCATCGGAGATGATGTGGTGCATCGAGAACAACAGCACATGCTCGGTGGCTGACAGATGCAGGATCCGTCCACGCCATAGCGGCGCCTGTTCCAGGTTGATCGGTGTACGGGCATTGTCCAGCGCCGCCTGCGCCACGTGTTCTTCCTGGGCGCTGCGAGACAGGCCAGACAAATCGATGACCGGGAAATCCACCTCGACCTGCTCGCAGATCACGGCAATCGGATCACCCTCATCATCCTGGGAGTACGCCGTGCGCAGCACCTCATGCCGTTGCACGACCTTGGCAAAGCTGTTCACGAACCGCTCCACCGACATCTCGCCGCGCAAGCGCAAGGCCAGCGGCATGCCGTAGGCGGAACTGCCACCGGACAACTGCTCGGCCACCCACAGGCGACGCTGCACCAGCGACAACGGTGCCGTGTGTTTACTGCCGAAAGCCTTGAGCGGCACGCTTTGACTGCCCGCGCCGACATCCGCCTGGGCCTGATTCATCCAGGCCGCCAGGTCCTTCAGTCGCGGATGGTTGAACAGATCCCGCAGGCTCAACGGGCTGCTGCTCAGTTTGCGCAAGCGCGAGATCGCCTGCGTCGCCAGCAGCGAATGGCCGCCCAGTTCGAAGAAGTGATCCTCACGCCCCACGCGATCGAGTTCCAGAACGTTCTGCCAGATCGTCGCGATCTGCTGTTCCAGCGCACCAACCGGCGCGACAAACTCACCGCTCGCGGCGCCCGCCTCGACGCCAGGCAAGGCCTTGCGATCGATCTTGCCGTTGGGGGTCAGCGGCAGGCTGGCGAGGAACAGCAAATGGGCCGGGATCATGTAGTCCGGCAAGTGCTCCTTGAGCCGCGCCTTGAGCTCATCACGCCATGCGCCCTGAGTGCTGGCATCGGCGCCGGCCACGGACGGATCCGCAAACACGACATAAGCCACCAGTTGCGCGCTCGCCGCCCCCGGCTGCGCGATCACCAGCGACTGCTGCACGCCCGGCACCTGCACCAGACGGGCCTCGATTTCACCGAGTTCGATACGGAATCCGCGGATCTTCACCTGATGGTCGATACGGCCGACGTACTGCAAGGTGCCGTCGGCCTGATAACGGGTCAGGTCACCGGTGCGGTACAAACGTTCGCCATTGCCGGCGAACGGGTTGGGCACGAACTTCTCGGCCGTCATCGCCGCGCGGCCCAGGTAGCCACGGGTAACCCCGGCGCCAGCCAGATACAGCTCGGCGGCGACACCCAGCGGTGCCGGTTGCAGGTCGGCGCCCAGCAGGTAACTGGCGGTGCCGGTCAACGGCCGGCCGATGTTCGCCTGACCACTCGCCTGGCGACGGGTCCAGGTCGAATAGGTGGTGTCTTCCGACGGGCCGTAGAGATCGTAAACGTGCGCGATGCTCGCCTGCCGGTACAGCGTGTCCACCAGGCTTTGCTTGAGCGGCTCACCGGCCAGATTGACGATGCGCACGCTCGACGGAATATCGCCGGCGTCCTGCAAGGCATTGATTGCCGACGGCACGGTGTTGATCAGGCGCACCTGATCCCGGGCCGGCAGGTTCGGCAGTTCCAGAGCGTTGCGGGCGATGATCAGCGAGCCGCCGTTGGCCAGGGTCACGAACAGCTCCCACACCGACAGGTCGAAGCACACCGAAGTCGATGCCAGCACCCCTTGAATATCGTCGCGGCTGTAGACGCCCTTCGACCAGTCGATCAGCGCCTGCACGTTGCGATGGGTGATCGACACGCCTTTCGGTTTGCCGGTGGAACCGGAGGTGTAGATCACGTACGCAAGGTTGTCAGCGGTCACGGCGGTGGTCGGCGCCTGACTGCCATAAGCCGTCAGGTCCAGGTGATCCACGCGCAGCACCTGAGTGTCGCCGCTGACCTGGAGTTGCGCGGCTACCTCGGTCTCGGTCAGCAGCACCAGGGCACGGCTGTCTTCGAGCATGTAGGTCACGCGATCCGCCGGGTAATCCGGGTCCAGCGGAACGTAGGCGCCGCCGGCCTTGAGCACGGCGAGCAAAGCAACCAACAGGCTGTCGGAGCGCTGCATGGCCACGCCGACCCGCACTTCCGGGCCGACCCCGGACTCGATCAACTTGTGCGCCAGACGGTTGGCCCGGGCATCGATTTCACGGTAACTGAACGCCTGCCGTGCAAACGTCACGGCCAATGCATCCGGTTGGGCAGCGACCTGACGGTCGATCATCTGATGGATGCACAGCGCCTCGACGTTGGTGCTTTCGATACGGTTCCAGTCACGCAAGATCAGTTGCTGTTCGGCGACTTCCAGCAGGTTCAACTCACCCAGGCAACGCTCGGCATTGACGCTCATCTGCGTCAGCAGTTGCTGCAACTGGCTCGCCAGTTTCACCACGGAGCTGGCGGCGAAACGGTTGTTCTGATAACCGAAGTGCACGGTCATCTGCTCGTCGAGGTTGACCATCAGCGTCAGCGGGTAACTGGTCTGCTCGTAACGGTCGGCCTCGCCGAACTTCAGATCCCGGGATTCGGCCTGTTGCAAGGCCTCGGCGATCGGGTAGTTCTCGAACACCAGAATGTTGTCGAACAGCGCTTCACCGCCTTGCCCGGCCCAACGCTGGATGTCGAACAGCGGCGTGTGTTCCTGCTCGCGCAGCAGCAGGTTCTGGGCCTGCACCTGTTGCAGCCATTCGGACAACCGTTGCTCGGCGCGCGGGCTGGCGATTACCGGCAAGGTGTTGATGAACAGACCGATCTGCCCCTCGACCCCGCTCAACTGTGCCGGACGCCCGGACACCGTGGCGCCGAAGCTGACGGTCGACTGGCCGGTGTAACGTTGCAACAGCAACAGCCACGCCGCCTGCACCAGGGTGTTGACCGTGACTTTCTGCGTGCGAGCGACCCGGTTCAGGTCAGCGGTCGCCACCGTGTCCAGGGTCAGCAGGTATTCGCCTTGCCCGATGACGGTTGAATCGTCCGTGCGTGGCAGGCTGTCGGCCAGATAGGTCGGTGCGTCGAAGTCGGCCAGTTGGCCCTTCCAGAAGTTCTCCGTGACCTGCGCGTCCTGCTGCGCCAGCCACTGGATGTAATCGCGATAACGACCGGCACCGGCAACCGGGGCCACGCCGTGGTAGCGCTGCAACACTTCGCCCAGCAGCTGCGAGTTACTCCAGCCGTCCATCAGGATGTGATGGCTGGTGTAGATCAGGTGATAGCGTGCGGCGGCGACTTGCACCACCACCAGACGCAGCAGCGGTGCACTGCGCAGATCGAAGCCCTGCTCCCGTTGCGCCTGTTCCAGTTCACTCAAGGCCGGGTCCAGATCGCTACGCTCGCGCCAGTCCAGCACAGTGAACGGCACCGACAGATCCTTGTGCACCACTTGCAGCGGACGGCTGAACTCACCTTCCCAGACAAAACCGCTGCGCAGTACGTCGTGAGCATCCAGTGCCGCTTGCCACGCATCGCGGAAGCGCTCGACCTGCAGGCCTTCGACGGCCACGCACATCTGGTTGATGTAATCGCCCGCCTGCTGCTCGTACAGGCTGTGGAACAGCATGCCCTGCTGCATCGGCGACAGCGGATACAGATCCTGCACATCCCGCGCCGGGATCGGCAGCGTGTCGAGCTGCGCCTGCGTCACGCCGGCCAGCGGGAAGTCCGAAGGCGTCAGGCCTTCGCTTCCCGGGGTCAGGCAATGGCCGATCAACGCCGCGAGTTCGTCGGCGTAATCCCGTGCAAGCCCTTCGATGGTCGAGCTGTCGAAGCGCTCCGGACTGAAGGTCCAGCCCACCCGCAACTCGCCGCCATAGACCTGACCGTTGAGGGTCAGCCAGTTGCCCAGCGGCGCATCCGGGCTCTGATCGAGTCCGGCGTTCTCCGGCGTCGGCGCGAACAGCGCGCCATCGTCGCCTTCGAAACTGCCGTCGAACTGGCCGAGGTAGTTGAAGGTGATGCGCGGGGTCGGCAAGGCCTTCAGGCTGCCTTGCGCCTGAGCATCGCCAAGGTGACGCAATGCGCCGAAACCGATGCCCTTGTTCGGGATCGAGCGCAGTTGTTCCTTGATCTGCTTGATCGAATCGCCCGCCCCTTCGGCCGGGGTCAGACGCACCGGGAACAGGCTGGTGAACCAGCCCACGGTGCGGGTCAGGTCGACGCCGTCGAACAGCTCTTCACGACCGTGACCTTCCAGCTGAATCAAGGTCGATGCGTGCCCGCTCCAGCGCCCGATGACCCGGGCCAGCGCGGTCAGCAGCAGGTCGTTGACCTGGGTGCGATAGGCCGCCGGAGCTTCTTGCAGCAGTTGCCGGGTCAGTTCCGCGCTGAGGCGAGTCTGCACGGTCTGCGCCAGACGGTTCTGTTGGCCGGCGTCAAGGCGTTTGCTTGGCAGATCGGTGCTGACGTCGCTCAGGCAGGCCTGCCAGTACGCCAGTTCTTCCTGCAACGCCGGGCCGTTGGCGTAGCGCTGCAAATGTTCGCTCCAGTCCTTGAAGGCGCTGGTCTTGGCCGGCAGGTTCAGGGCCTGACCGTTGATGGCTTGCTGATAAGCGCTTTGCAGGTCTTCCAGCAGAATCCGCCACGACACGCCGTCCACTGCCAGGTGATGAATCACCAGCAACAGACGTTGCGTGCCGTCAGCCAGGTTGGCCAGCACCGCCCGCAGCAACGGGCCGTTTTGCAGGTCGAGGCTGCGCTGAGCGCGGTTGCCCAACGCTTCAAGCTCCGCGATATCGGCAATGGTTTCCTGCCAGAGCAGGTCTTGCGCCAATGCGTCCACCGCCAGGTGTTCGGCCTGCCAGACGCTGCCCTGCTGGCTGAAGCTCAGACGCAAGGCATCGTGATGAATGACCAGCGCTCGCAGCAACTGCTCAAGCTTGTCGGCCGCCAGCCGTTGATTCGGCTTGAGCAGCACCGACTGGTTCCAGTGGTGACGCTCGGGGATTTCATCTTCGAAGAACTGCTGCTGAATCGGCAGCAGCAAAGCCGGGCCGGTGACCGGTTGCTGATCGATGGTCGACTCGCTGTCACCGATCTGCGCCACCAGTGCCAGACGCTGGATGGTCTGGTGCAGGAACAGGTCTTTGGGATTCAGGCGGATACCGGCCTGACGGGCACGGCTGACCACCTGGATCGAGATGATCGAATCGCCGCCCAGCTCGAAGAAGTTGTCGTTCAGACCGACTTGCGGCAGCTTCAGCACGTCTTGCCAGATCTCGGCCAGACGCTGTTCCAGCTCGCTTTGTGGTGCCTGATAAACCTGCTGCGCCTGGCTCGCGTCCGGCGACGGCAAGGCATTGCGGTTGAGTTTGCCGTTGGCGGTCAGTGGCAATTGTTCGAGCAGCAACAGGTGTGCCGGAATCATGTGATCCGGCAGGTTTTCTTTGAGTTCGGCGCGCACGCGGTCGCGCCACTCGGCGTGTTCGACGGCACTGGCTTGCAGCACCTCGGCGTCGCTCGGCACCAGGTACGCCACCAGTTGCTGACCGCTCAAACCCGGTTGCGCCAGCACCACGGCCTGGCGCACGGCGGATTGCTCCAGCAACTGCGCTTCGATTTCGCCGAGCTCGATGCGGAAGCCGCGAATCTTCACCTGATGGTCGATCCGGCCGATGTACTCGATCACGCCGTCGGCGCGGTAGCGCGCCAGGTCACCGGTGCGGTACAGGCGCCCGCCATCGGCGGCAAACGGATCGGGAATGAAGCGCAGCGTGGTCAGGTCGGGACGGTTCAGATAACCCCGGGCCAGACCGGCACGACCGACGTACAGCTCGCCGATGCACCCCTTGGCCACCGGGTTCAGGTCGCCATCGAGCAAGTACCACGACAGGTCCGGAATCGGCTCGCCGATCGGACTGCTGGCGTCGCGTTGCAGGTCTGCCAGGGAGATCGGCCGATACGTCACATGGACCGTGGTTTCGGTGATGCCGTACATGTTGATCAGTTGCGGGGCCCGGTCGCCGAAACGCTCGAACCATGGGCGCAGGCTCTTGACCTCCAGCGCCTCGCCGCCGAACACCACGTAACGCAGCGACGGTTGCGCCGCTGCGTGTTCCGGGGCGCACGCCACTTGCATCAGTTGCTTGAACGCCGACGGTGTCTGGTTGAGCACCGTGATCCCTTCGCGGCACAGCAGACCGTAGAAATCTTCCGGCGAACGACTGGTTTCGTAAGGCACCACCACCAGTTTGCCGCCGTACAGCAGCGCCCCGAAAATCTCCCACACCGAGAAGTCGAACGCGTAGGAATGGAACAGGCTCCACACGTCCTGCGGGCCGAAGTCGAACCATGCGTCGGTGGCTTCGAACAGGCGCAGCACGTTGCGGTGGGCCAGCAAGGTGCCCTTCGGCTGGCCGGTGGAACCGGAGGTGTAGATCACGTAAGCCAGGTTGTCCGGGCTCATGGTCACTTGCGGATTGGCGTCGCTGTAGCTTTCCAGACCATCGCGATCCTGATCGAGCATCAGGCTGCGCACCGAGTCCGGCACCGGCAGACGGCCGAACAGATGACTCTGGGTCAGCAGCAGGCCGATGCCGCTGTCGCCGATCATGTAGGCCAGGCGCTCTTCGGGATAGCTCGGGTCGAGCGGCACGTAGGCACCGCCGGCCTTGAGGATCGCCAACAGGCCGACCAGCATGTCCAGGCTGCGCTCCACCGCCAGGCCGACGCGCACGTCCGGGCCGACACCGCAGTCGATCAGCTTGTGGGCCAACTGGTTGGCACGGCTGTTCAGTTCACCGTAGCTCAAGACCTGCTCGCCATAGGTCACGGCAACCGCCTGCGGCGCACGTTCGGCCTGGGCTTCGATCAGCGTGTGCAGGCAGCGCTCGCTCGGGAAATCGACGGTGGCCGGGTTCCATTGCAACAGCGTGGCCTGGTGCTCGGCGGCGTCATGCAACAGCAGTTCGGCGATGCGTTGTCCGGCGTCGGCGACGATGCCGTTCAGCAGGTTGAGCCAGTGGCCGGACAGTCGGGTAATGGTCTCGCCATCGAACAGGTCGGTGGCGTAGGTCAGCTCGGCCCAGACGTTGTCCGTCGATTCGAACGTATTCAGGGTCAGGTCGAACTGAGCAGTGTTGGAAGCCCAGTTCAAGCCTTCGATGGCAATCTTCGGCAGGCGGGTTGCGCCCTCGGTCTGCCGCGCCTGGCTCTGGTGGTTGTGCAGCACCTGGAACAGCGGGCTGTGGCTCAAGCTGCGTTCCGGTTGCAGCGCATCGACCAGTTGCTCGAACGGCAGATCCTGATGGGCCTGGGCACCGAGCACGGTGTTTTTCACCTGCTGCAACAGACTGCGGAAAGATTGCTGGCTGTCGAACTCGGCCTTCAACACCTGAGTGTTGACGAAGAAACCGATCAGGCCTTCGGTTTCGACCCGGTTGCGGTTGGCCACCGGCACGCCGACGCGGATGTCGGCCTGACCGCTGTAGCGGTGCAGCAAGGTCTGGAACGAGGCCAGCAACAGCGCGAACAGGGTGACGTTTTCCCGTTGTGCGACCTGCTTGAGGGCACTCGCCAGTTCGAGACTGAGCGGGATGTCCTGGCGCGCCCCGCGATAGCTTTGCTCGGGAGGACGCGGACGATCGGTCGGCAACTCCAGCAACGGCTGATCGCCGTCACCCAGTTGCGCGGTCCAGTAATTCAGTTGACGCTCGCGCTCGCCGGCGTCCATCCACTGCCGCTGCCACACGGCGTAGTCGGCGTATTGCACCGGCAACGCCGGCAACTCGGCGGCGCGGCCTTGACTGTAAGCGGCATACAGCGCGATCAGCTCATTGACCATCACACCCATCGACCAGCCATCGGAGACGATGTGATGCAGGGTGATGACCAGCGCATGGTCATCGACGGCCAGGCGCAACAGCTTGACCCGCAGCAACGGGCCCTGCTGGAGATTGAACAGGTGCAGGGTTTCTTCCGCAACCAGTGCTTGCAGCGCCGCATCGTCCAGATCGGCGGCAACATTCTGCACTTGCAGATCCAGCGTCCCCTGGGCCTGGATCACTTGCAGGGTCTGGCCTTGCTGCTCGACGAAGCAGGTGCGCAGGGATTCATGACGGGCAATCAGTGTTTCGAAGCTGCGCTGCAATGCCGGCAGATCCAGTTCACCGCGCAGGCGCAAGGCGGCCGGTACGTGATAAGCGGTGCTGGTCGGTTCCAGTTGCCAGAGGAACCATTGGCGCTCCTGGGCATAGGACAGCGCCAGTGGCTGCTGGCGCGACAACGGCACAATCGGCGGTTCCTGATGGACCTGCTCAACACCCAGCGCAGCGACGAAATCTTCCAGCATGCTGTGCTCGAACAGGGTGCGCAGCGGCACCTGCACGTTCAGCGCCTGCCGCACCCGCGACACCACCTGAGTCACCAGCAGCGAGTGACCACCGAGTTCGAAGAAGTTGTCGCTCAGGCCCACCCGTTCCAGCTTGAGCACCGTTTGCCAGATCTCGGCGACGGTGTGCTGGGTGGCGGTCTGCGGCGCGACGTAGGTCGATTGCAGTTGACTGGCGTCGGGGGCCGGCAAGGCCTTGCGGTCGACCTTGCCGTTGGGGGTCAGCGGCAGTTGCGCGAGAAACAGCAGGTGCGCCGGCACCATGTATTCCGGCAGTTCAGCCTTGAGGCTGGCCTTGAGCGCGGCGCGCAAGGTAGCTTCGCCTTCGGCGTCGAGCACCTCACCGCTGGCCGGCACGACGTAGCCCACCAGTTGCGGGCCGGTCGGGCCGTCCTGGGCGACCACCACCGTTTCGCGGACGCTGTCGAGCGCCAGCAGGCGGGCTTCGATTTCACCCAGTTCGATCCGGAAACCGCGGATCTTCACCTGATGGTCGATCCGCCCGATGTATTCGATCACGCCCTCGGCGCGATAACGGGTCAGGTCGCCGGTGCGGTACAGACGTTCGCCGTTTTTCGAGAACGGGTCCGGCACAAAACGTTCGGCGGTCAGCGAAGGACGCTGGAAGTACCCTCGGGCCAGGCCATCGCCACCGATCAGCAGTTCGCCCGGCGCGCCGAGCGGATTAAGTTCAAGGTCGCTGCCGAGGATGTACAGCGCGGTGTTGTCGATCGGCGTTCCGAGGAACGGACGGCTGTTGTCGGCACTCAGGGCGTGTTGCGCCGACCAGATGGTGGTTTCGGTCGGGCCGTAAAGGTTCCACACCTGAGGCGTCAGCGCCAGCATGCGCCGGGCCAGTTCCTGCGACAGCGCTTCACCGCCGCACAGGAAGGTGCGCCCGGTCAGGGTCGCGGCGTGTTCGTGGTCGAGCAGCATGCGCCAGGTCGAAGGCGTGGCTTGCAGCGTGCTGACGGCGTGACGCTCGATCAGCTCCAGCACCGCTTGCGGGTCCTGATGTACATCCTTGCCGGTCAGCACCACGCAGGCGCCGGCCAGCAGCGGGCCGTAGATTTCCAGGCCGAAAATGTCGAACGAAAAAGTGGTCAGCGACAACATGCGGTCAGCAGCGGCGATCCCCGGTTGCTCGACCATGCTGGTGACAAAATTGCTCAGGGCTGCATGGCGCACCATCACGCCTTTCGGCTTGCCGGTGGAGCCCGAGGTGTAAATCGTATAGGCCAGGTGTTCGCCGTCGACTGCAACTTCCGGTGCGGTCTGTGGATAAGCCGCGAGCCAGTCCTGTGGCTGATCGAGCAACAATGTGTGCACACCCGCCGGGATCGGCAATTGCGCCAGCAAAGCGGATTGGGTCAGCAGCAGTTGCAGGCCGCTGTCCTCAATCATGTAGGCCAGGCGATCTTCCGGATAGGCCGGATCCAGCGGCACATAGGCGCCGCCGGCCTTGAGGATCGCCAGCAGGCCGACGATCATTTCGGCGCTGCGCTCGACGGCAATGCCGACCAGACGATCCGGGCCGACGCCGGTTTCGATCAGTTTGTGCGCCAGTTGGTTGGCACGGGAATCGAGCTGCGCGTAAGTCAGCACGTCATCGCCAATGATCAACGCAGTGGCGTCGGGCGACTGCTGCGCCTGCCGGGCAAAACGCTGATGCACACAGCCGGCCTGCGCGGAGTGATCAGCGTGGCGGAACCAGTCCTGCAACAGCACACGTTGCTCTTCGCTTTCCAGCAACGGCAACTCGCCGATCCGCCGGGTGGGCGCGGCGACGATACCTTGCAACAGGTTCTGCCAGTGGCGCGCCAGTCGCTCGATGGTTTGCGGCTTGAACAGGTCGGTGGCGTAGGTCAGTTCGGCTGCAAAGCCATCGCCGGACTCGTAGGTGTTCAGGGTCAGGTCGAACTGCGCAGTGCGCCCCTCCCAGGCCACGTCTTCGACGCTCAGTTGCGGCAACCGGGTCTGGCCGGCCTGATCGCGGCTGCTCTGGTGGTTGTACATCACCTGGAACACCGGGCTGTGGCTCAGGCTGCGTTCCGGTTGCAGGGCTTCGATCAGTTGTTCGAACGGCAGATCCTGATGGGCCTGGGCGGCCATGGCCGATTGCTTGACCTGGGCCAGCAACTGGTTGAACGGCAGTTGTCCGCTGACCTCGGCATTCAGAACCTGGGTGTTGACGAAGAAGCCGATCAGGCCTTCGGTTTCCACCCGGTTACGGTTGGCGGTCGGCACGCCGACGCGGATCTGCGACTGACCGCTGTAGCGATGCAGCAAGGCCTGAAACGACGCCAGCAGCATCATGAACAGGCTCGCGCCTTCGCGCTGGGCCAATTGCTTGAGGGCATCACCGAGCCCGGCGGGCAGGCTCAGTTGCAACCGCGCGCCGCGCAGGCTTTGTACGGCCGGACGCGGGAAATCGATCGGCAGTTCCAGCACCGGTTGTTCGCCGCCCAGGGTATTGACCCAATAAGCCAGTTGCCGCTCGCGCTCCCCCGCTTCCAGCCAGTGACGCTGCCAGATCGCGTAGTCGGCGTATTGCACCTCGAGCGCCGGCAGGCTCAATGACTGGCCCGCCGTGTCAGCGGCGTAATGCTGGATCAGCTCGTTCACCAGCACCTTGATCGACCAGCCATCGGAGATGATGTGGTGCTGGATCAGCACCAGCACATGATCGTCGTCCGCCACTTTCAGCAGCGACACCCGCAACAGCGGGCCCTGCTGGAGATTGAACGGTCGGGCGGTTTCGCTTTCAACGAAAGCCTTGATGCCCGCCTCCACCGCGTCGCTGTCGAGGCCCGCAGGCACCGACTCGACAGCGATGGTCAGCGCCATCTGCGGATGGATCACCTGGCAGAAGCTTTCGCCCTGCTCGAGGAACGTGGTGCGCAGGCTTTCATGGCGCGCCACCACGGCATTGAAGCTGCGCTCCAGCGCCGCCACATCCAGCCGGCCCTTGAGGCGCAGGGCACTGGGAATGTGATACGCGGTGCTGTGCGGATCCATCTGCCACAGGAACAACTGGCGTTCCTGGGCGTAGGACAGCGGGATCGCCTCGAAGCTTGAGCGAGTCTCTGGAATCGGCAGGTTGGCCGGCGAGACGCCCTCTTCGAGCATCTTTTCCAGGTAGAGCTTACGTTTGTCCAGCGGCAGAGTGATAAAGCGCTTGGCAATCCTCAAAGCAACACTCGTGTCCATCAGACTTCCTCCATATCGTCAAGCAGGGCTTCCAGCTTGTTCAGTTTCTGTTCGTTGATTGCCCCGCCTCCTGTATCGAGTCGAGCGACAAAGTCACTCAGGACGGGGTGCTGGAATAACAACTGCGGCGTCAGCGTCAGGCCCAGTTCGAGAGCGATGCGCGAAACCACGTTGACCGCCAGCAGCGAGTGCCCGCCCAGTTCGAAGAAGTGATCGTTCAGACCGACGCGTTCCACGGTGAGCACTTGCTGCCAGATAGCCGCGACCTGCTGCTCAAGCTCCGATTGCGGCGCGACGTACGCGGCCTGCATCTGGCTGGCATCCACCGCTGGCAGGGCCTTGCGGTCGAGTTTGCCGTTGGGGGTCAGTGGCAACTGCTCAAGGAACAACAGGTGCGCGGGGATCATGTAGTCAGGTAACGAAGACTTGAGGCCAGTCTTTAGTCCGTCGCGCTGTTGTCGCTGCGCTTCGCCGTCCTGCAGGTCCAGTTGCGGGACAGCGACATACGCCACCAGTTGCGCCCCGCCCTCGGCCTCGACGGCCAGCACGGCCGCTTCGCTGACGCCCGGTTGCGCCAGCAGTCGCGCCTCGATTTCCCCCAGCTCGATCCGGAAACCGCGGATTTTCACCTGATGGTCGATCCGGCCCATGTACTCAAGCTCGCCGTCCTCGCGCTGACGGATCAGGTCGCCGGTGCGGTACAGGCGTTCGCCATTGCCCGCGAACGGATTGGGCACGAACTTCTCGGCGGTCATCGCCGCTTTGCCCAGGTAACCGCGCGTGACACCGGCACCGGACAGATACAACTCCGCCGAAACCCCCTGCGGCACGACTTGCAGGTCTGCATCCAGCAAGTAGCTGGCGCTGTGATCCAGCGCCCGACCGATACGCGCCTGGCCACCGGCGGTGCGGCGGGTCCAGGTCGAGTAAGTGGTGTCTTCCGACGGGCCGTACAGGTCGTAGACGTGCGCAAGGTTCGGCTGTTGGTACAGCGCGTCCACCAGGGTCTGCTTCAACGGCTCGCCGGCGAGGTTGATGATCCGCACGCCCGGTGGAATCTGCCCGGCGCGGTGCAGCGCATTGATCGCCGACGGCACGGTGTTGATCAGGCGCACCTGATCCCTTGCCGGCAGTTGCGGCAGTTCCAGCGCGTTGCGGGCGATGATCAGCGAGCCGCCATTGGCCAGGGTCACAAACAGCTCCCACACCGACAGGTCGAAACACACCGAGGTCGAAGCCAGTACGCCCTGAATGTCGTCGCGGCTGTAGACCCTGGCCGACCAGTCGATCAGCGCCATGACGTTGCGATGGGCAATCGACACGCCTTTCGGTTTGCCAGTCGAGCCGGAGGTGTAGATCACATAGGCAAGGTTGTCCGGGGCCACGGCGGTTTGCGGGCCGTGAGTCGGATACGTTTCCAGAGCCACCTGATCCAGCAGCACCACCCGGGTTTCGGTCGGCACGATAAGCGTCGCGGCGACGGCCTGCTCGGTCAGCAACACTCGCGCGCGGCTGTCTTCGAGCATGTAGGCCACGCGGTCGGCCGGGTAGTCCGGGTCGAGCGGCACGTAGGCACCACCGGCCTTGAGCACCGCCAGCAGCGCGACAAGCAACTGCTCGGAACGCGGCATCGCCACACCCACCCGCACCTCCGGGCCGACCCCGAGTTCGATCAGCTTGTGCGCCAGGCGGTTGGCCCGGACATCCAGTTCGGCATAGGTCAGTCGGGTGTCGGCGAAGGTCACGGCCAGGGCATCCGGCCGGGTGGCGACCTGACGGTCGATGCCCTGGTGGATGCACAGCTCGGTGACGAAGTCGGTTCTGGCCGGCTGCTGATCCTGGGCATTCAGGCTCAGCTCGCCGAGCGAGCGTTCACCGGCGTCGGTCATCTGGCCGAGCAGGCGCTGCAAGTGCTCGCCCAATTGCGCCACGCTCGCCGGGGCGAAGCTGTCGTGCTGGAAGCTGAAATGCACCGACAGTTGCGCGCCCATGTTCACCAGCAGGGTCAGCGGATAGTTGGTCTGCTCCTGATTGGCCACCGCACCGAAGCGCAGGCCTTGGGGCGCGCCGCGCTCCAGCGCTTCGGCAATCGGGTAGTTCTCGAACACCATCAGGCTGTCGAACAAGGCGTCACCGCCCTGCCCGGCCCAGCGCTGAATCTGCGCCAGCGGCGTGTATTCGAACTCGCGCAGCGCCAGGTTCTGCGCCTGCACGCTTTGCAGCCAGCCGGTCAGGCTCTGATCCGCGCGCGGCTCGGCAATCACCGGCAAGGTGTTGATGAACAGTCCGATCTGCTGCTCGGCCCCCGGCAGGTCCGCCGGACGCCCGGCAACGGTTGCGCCGAACGCCACGCATTGTTTGCCGGTATAACGCTGCAGCAGCAACAGCCAGGCGGCTTGCACCACGGTGTTGACGGTGACTTTCGACGCCCGGGCGAACTCGCTCAGACGCTGGGTCAGAGCCGCGTCCAGCACCTGATAATGATCGCCGTAACCGACGCTCGGCAGACCGGCAACCGGACGTGCAAGCGCATCGCTCAGGCGAGTCGGTTCCTGCAGGTTGTTCAGTGCCGCCTGCCAGTAAGCTTCAGACGCAGCCGCATCCTGACCCTGCAGCCAGGCGATGTAATCGCGATAGCGACCGGTCGGGCGCGGCACGTGCTCGCCGCTGTAGTGTTGCAACACCTCGCCGAGCAACTGCGCACTGCTCCAGCCGTCCATCAGGATGTGATGGTTGGTGTAGATCAGGTGGTGACGATCCGTCGCCGTTTTCACCAGCACCAGGCGCAGCAGCGGCGCACTGTTCAGGTCCAGGCCCAATGCGCGTTCTTCATCGGCAAGGGTTTGCAGCGCGCGGTCCAGATCAGCGCGGGCGCTCCAGTCGAGGACGCTGAACGGCACCTCGACCTGACGCTGCACCACTTGCACCGGTTGCGGCAAATCGCCCTGCCAGAAGAACCCGGTGCGCAGGATGTCATGGGTATCCACCGCCGCTTGCCACGCCGCCCGGAAGCGCTGCGGATCGACGCCGTCGACGTCCAGGCGCATCTGATTGATGTAGTCGCCGTTGCCGTGTTCAAGCAGGGTGTGGAACAGCATGCCCTGCTGCATCGGTGACAGCGGATAAACGTCATCGATGCCCTGCGGCTCCAGCACCAGCGCATCAAGCTGCGCCTGGGACAGTTGCGCCAGCGGGAAGTCCGACGGTGTCACGCCACGGTTGGCGGAGTCGCAGCAGTGGCGAATCAGCGCCGTCAGTTCCTGCACATAGTCATCGGCCAGACGCTGGATGGTCTCGGTGTCGAACATCGCGCCGCTGAAGGTCCAGCTCAGGTCCAGCTCACCGCCGAATACCTTGCCGTTGAGCGCCAGCGGATTGCCCAGCGGGCCCTGCATATTGACTTCTGCACCGCCGGATTCGGCGGTCGGCACAAACAACGCCTCGTCGCCGGCATCGAAACTGCCGTCGAACTGGCCCAGGTAGTTGAAGGTCAGGCGCGGCGCCGGCAAGGCTTGCAGCGCCTGCCGTGCAGCGTCGTCGCCCAGGTGCGCGAGCGCACCGAAACCGATGCCTTTGTTGGGGATCGCGCGCAGTTGTTCCTTGACCTGTTTCAGCGAGGCGCCCGGTTCGGCGGCGGCCGCAAGACGGGCCGGGAACACACTGGTGAACCAGCCCACGGTGCGGGTCAGGTCGACGTGCTCGAACAGATCTTCGCGACCATGGCCTTCTAGCAGGACCAGCGCACTGTCGTCACCGGTCCAGCGCGTGACTGCTCGCGCCAGTGCGGTCAACAGCAGGTCGTTGACCTGGGTGCGATAGGCCGCCGGCGCTTCCTGCAACAACTGACGGGTCAGGGTTTTGTCCAGTTGGCTGCGGATGGTCAGCGCCTGGTCGTGTTGCTGCCCACCGTTCGGATGGTCATACGGCAACACCGCCGAAGCGCCCTGCAACTGCTGTTGCCAGAAGCCCAGTTCAGCCTGCAACGCCGGGCTGGCAGCGTAATCCTGCAAGGCCGCCGCCCAGGCCTTGACCGAGCTGGTGCGGGCCGGCAATTGCACAGCGGCACCGGCAGCGATCTGCCGGTAAACGTTTTGCAGGTCTTCGAACAGAATCCGCCACGACACGCCATCGACCACCAGGTGATGCACGATCAGCAGCAGCCGCTGACTGCCGTCGGCCAGGTTCGCCAGCACCGCGCGGATCAACGAACCGCCGCTCAGTTGCAGGCTGCGCTGCGCGTTCTCGCCCAGCGCTTCGAGGGCGGCGAGATCCGCGATGTCGACTGTCCACAGGATCGCTTCGCCGGCCTTGGTGGCGATGTCACGGTACTGCGCCGACCAGCCTTCGGCCTGTTCGACGAAGTCCAGACGCAAACTGTCGTGATGCATCACCAGCGCATCCAGCGCCTGCTCCAGCACCTGGGCGTCCAGCGCCTGGGTCGGTTTGAGCATCACCGACTGGTTCCAGTGGTGACGATCAGGAATCGAATCGGCGAAAAACACCTGGTGAATCGGCAACAGTGCGGTGCTGCCGGTGGCCGGTGCCTGATCGATCAGCGGCAATGCGTCGCCGGTCTGCACGACCGTGGCCAAGGCCTGAATGGTCTGATGCTGGAACAGGTCTTTGGGAGTGAAACGAATCCCGGCCTGGCGCGCGCGGCTGACCACCTGGATCGAAATGATCGAGTCGCCGCCCAGTTCGAAGAAGTTGTCGCTGATCCCGACCTGCCCGAGTTTGAGCACGTCCTGCCAGATCGTCGCCAGTTGCTGCTCCACCGCGCTCTGCGGCGCGACATAAGTCTGCTGCAACTGGCTGACGTCCGGCTTGGGCAGGTTCTTGCGATCGAGCTTGCCGTTCGGCGTCAGCGGCATGCGTTCCAGACGCAGCACGTAGGCCGGCACCATGTGGGCCGGCAGCGAGGCCTTGAGCTGCGCACGCAGGTCTTCGGTGAAGTCTGCGCGGGGCGAATCACCCACCACATACGCCACCAGACGCTTGCCGCTGCCGGCACTGCCTTCCTGGGCCACGACCACCGCTTCGCGCACGCCTTCGAGGGCTTGCAGCGCGGCTTCGACTTCGCCAAGTTCGATACGGAAACCGCGAATCTTCACCTGATTGTCGATGCGATCCAGGTAGTCGAACGTGCCGTCGGCACGCTGGCGGACCAGGTCGCCGGTGCGGTACAGCAGACCGCCGGAGGCGCTGAACGGGTCGGCGACAAAACGCTCGGCCGTCAGCCCCGGACGGTTCAGATAACCCCGCGCCAGCCCCGTGCCGCCGAGGTACAACTCACCGGCCATGCCTTGCGGCAGCAGGTTCAGGTCGGCGTCTAGCACGTAGGCGCTGCGGTCACCGATGCGACTGCCGATCGGCGCGTACGCGGCACCGCACGGCACCTCGCGGCCGGCCTTCCAGATCAGCGGCGTGACCACGGTTTCGGTCGGGCCGTAGCCGTTGATGATGTAGTCCGGATCGAGCGCACGTTTGACTCGTTCGAAACTGGCATTCGGCACCGCATCCCCGCCGAAGCAGTAGATGCGCACCTTCGGCGGGTTGCCCTCGCGTTCGGCGTGCTCGGCCAGTTGTTGCAGGTACACCGGCGGGAACGCGACCACGGTCACGCCGTGCTCGCGCATGGCGTTGTAGGTCTGCTCCGGGGTCCACAGGCTGTCATCGCGGATCAGCAGCGAAGCACCGTGGGTCAGGCTGGTCAGCCAGCGCTCATGGGCACCGTCGAAGGCGAACGACATGAAGTGGAACTCGCAGTCGCTGTCGCGCATTTCGTAGCGCCGGCCGATGGCCTGACAGTGCATCGCCAGCGGGCCGTGGGCGACGCTGACGCCTTTCGGATTGCCAGTGGAACCGGAGGTGTAGATCACGTAGGCGAGGTTGTGCGGATCGAGTTGCACCGACGGTGCCGTGATCGGCCACTCGCGCAGGTCGAGGCGATCGAGTTCCAGCAACGGCACCGAATCGTCGACCGGCAATTGCGCCGCCACCGACGAATCGCTGAGCAACAACGCCAGCCCCGAATCCTCGATCAGGTACGCCAGACGCTCACGGGGATAGCTGGTGTCCAGCGGCACATAGGCACCGCCGGCCTTGAGTACCGCCAGCAGCGCGACGATCACCGCTTCGCTGCGCGGCAACGCCACGCCGACCCGGGTTTCCGGGTCGACGCCACGAGCGATCAGGGCATGGGCCAGTTGATTGGCGCGCTGATCGATTTCGCCATAGCTGAAGTGCCGGCCGTCGAAAATCACCGCCGTGCGTTGCGGACGCTCGGCCGCCAGTGCGGCAATGCGCTGATGCACGCCGATGTCCACCGGGTATGGCTGAGGCAGGTTGTCCGCGTGTTGCCGGGCGTGCTCCGCCGCATCGGCCAGGGCGATTTCACCGAGGTTGCGCCCGGCCGACTCAACGAACTGCTCCAGCAGGTGCAGCAAATGGGCGTCGATGCTTTCGATGACCGCCGGGGCAAACTGGCTGCGCTCGAAACTGTAGTGCAGCGCCAATTGCTCGCTGAGGGTTACCGCCACGCTCAGGCCGTAGTGGGTCTGTTCGAGGTTGGCGACATCGCCGAACACCACGCCCTGACCCGAGCCCTGTTGCAGGGCCTGGGCAATCGGGTAGTTCTCGAACACCAGAATGTTGTCGAACAGGGCTTCACCGCCCTGCCCGGCCCAGCGCTGGATGTCCGCCAGCGGCGTGTGCTCGAAGTCGCGCAGCCCGAGGTTCTGCGCCTGAACCGCTTGCAGCCAGTCGCCGACCGTCTGATCCGGACGCGGCGTGCCGATCACCGGCAAAGTGTTGATGAACAGACCGACTTGTTGCTCGATGCCCGACAGATCCGCCGGACGCCCGGCCACCGTGGCGCCAAAGGCCACGGTTTCGTGACCGGTGTAGCGTTGCAGCAACAGCAGCCACGCGGCTTGCACCAGCGTGTTGACCGTGACTTTCTGCTGGCGGGCGAAGGTTTCCAGCGCCTGGGTGCGCTGCGCATCCAGGGTCTGGAAGTGATCGCCGTGCCCGCTCTGGCCGTCGCTGCTCGAGGCCACGCGCGCCAGACGAGTCGGCTCTTGCAGCATGGCCAGTTGGCCGTTCCAGAAGTCCTCGCTCAACTGGCCGTCCTGGCGTTGCAGCCAGGCGATGTAATCGCGATAACGCCCACCGCCACTGGCCGGCGCGCGACCGCTGTAGCGTTGCAGGACTTCGCCGAGCAACTGCGAATTGCTCCAGCCATCCATCAGGATGTGGTGGTGGGTGTAGATCAGGTGCCATTGATCGGCGCCGGTCTGCACCAGCACCAGACGCAGCAACGGCGCCTGGCTGAGATCAAAGCCCTGCACGCGCTCGGCGTCGGCCAGTGCCGCCAGGGCTTGCGCCTGATCGTCACGCTCGCGCCAGTCCAGCGCGGTGAACGGCAGCTCAAGGTGTTTGTGAACGATCTGCAGCGGCTGCTGCAAGTCGCCTTGCCAGACGAAGCCGCTGCGCAGGATGTCCTGGGCGTCCAGCGTCGCTTGCCACGCCGCGCGGAAACGCTCGGCGTCGAGGCCCTGCACATCCACGCGCAACTGGTTGACGTACTCGCCCGCCGCTTGCTCGTAAAGGGTGTGGAACAGCAGACCCTGTTGCATTGGCGACAGCGGATACAGGTCGTCGAGCTGACCGGCCGGCACCGGCAAGCCATCGAGTTCGGCCTGGGTGATGCGGGCCAGCGGGAAGTCCGACGGCGTGGCCTGCGGCAGCGCCTGGGTGCAGCAATGCTCGATCAGCGCGTAGAGTTCAAGCGCGTACTGATCCGCCAGATGCTGCACCGTCGCGGCGTCGAACATCTCGCGACTGAAACCCCAGCTCATCGCCAGTTCGCCGCCGTAGACCTGACCTTCAACGGTCAGCCAGTTGGCCAGCGGCGCAGACGGATCCTGGGCGCTGCCGCTGCCCTCGGTGGACGGCACCAGCAGCGCCGCGTCGTCGAACTGACGGTCGAACTGCCCCAGGTAGTTGAAGGTGATGCGCGGCGCCGGCAAGGCCGCCAGCTCGGCACGCACCGACGGCGCGGCGAGGTGGCGCAGCACGCCATAACCCAGGCCCTTGTCCGGGACGGCGCGCAGTTGTTCCTTGACCGATTTGATCGAACCGTCGAGGTCGTCGCGGCTGGTCAGGTTGATCGCGAACAGGCTGGTAAACCAGCCCACGCTGCGGGTCAGGTCGATGTCATCGAACAGGTCTTCTCGGCCATGGCCTTCCAGTTCGATCAGCGTGCCCGACTGCCCGGTCCAGCGGCTGATCGTGCGGGCCAGCGCGGTCAGCAACAGGTCGTTGACCTGGGTGCGATAGGCCGCCGGGGCCTGTTGCAGCAATTGACGGGTGCGCGCGGCATCCAGGCGCCATTCGATTTTCTCGCCGTGGACATTTTGCAGGCTGCCCTCGGGACGTTCGCACGGCAGGTCCACTGCACCGTGGTGCTGGGCTTTCCAGTAATCGAGCTGAGCGTCGAAGCGCCCTGCGTCAGCACTCAGGCGTGCGGTCCAGGTCTGGAACGCGCTGGTCTTGGCCGGCAGCTGAACGCCGCCACCCGCCGCCAGTTGTTCGTAGGCTTGCTGCAAATCTTCCAGCAGCACCCGCCACGACACGCCGTCCACCACCAAGTGATGAACGATCAATGCCAGCCGCTGGCTGCCATCGGCCATGGCCACGAGAACAGCGCGCAGCAGCGGTCCGTTTTCCAGGTTCAGACTGCGCTGGGCGGCATCGCACAGGGCCGTCAGTTGTTCGGCGGTTTGCGCTTCGCGCTGCCACAGGTCGGCGGTTTCCACCAGCGGCCCGTGGAATTGCCGCCAGCCGTCGGCGCTTTCGACATAGCGCAGGCGCAAGGCATCGTGATGGTTGATCACACGAGCAAGTGCCGCGTCGAGCCATTGCGCGTTGAGGGGTTCACGGGCAGTCAGCAGCAGCGACTGGTTCCAGTGCTGGCGGGCGTCCATCGAGTTGGCGAAAAACGCCTGCTGGATCGGGCCCAGCAGTGCGTCGCCGGTCACCGGCCCCTGATCCACCGAGCTGTTGTGATCAAGTTTGGCGACCAACGCCAGGCTACGCACCGTCTGGTACTGGAACAGGTCGCGCGGGCTGACCCGAATCCCGGCCTGCCGCGCACGGCTGACCACCTGAATCGAGATGATCGAGTCACCGCCCAGTTCGAAAAAGTTGTCCTCCAGGCCGACGCGCTCGATCCCCAGCACGTCCTGCCAGATCGCCGCCAACGCGATCTGCATGGCGTCCTGCGGGGCGACGAAGGCCTGCTGCGGCGCGGCGTCCGGTTGCGGCAGGGCTTTGCGGTCGAGCTTGCCGTTGGCGGTCACCGGCAATCTGGCCAGGGTCATCAGGTAGGTCGGCACCATGAATTCCGGCAGACTGCCGAGCAGCCAGGCCTTGACGTCCTGCTGCCATTGCTCTGGTGGATTGGCATCTTCCAGCACCAGGTAGCCGACCAGATGCTTGCCGCCCTGCACCAGCACCACAGCTTCGCGCACCAGCGGATGCTGCATCAGGCGGGTTTCGATCTCACCCAGTTCGATGCGCAGGCCGCGCAGCTTCACTTGATGGTCGAGTCGACCGAGGTATTCGATCACGCCGTCGGCGCGCTGACGCACGCGGTCGCCAGTGCGGTACAGGCGCTCGCCGTCATGGAACGGGCACGGCACGAAGCGTTCGGCAGTCAGCCCCGGACGACGGTGATAACTGCGCGCCAGCCCTGCCCCGCCGAGGTACAACTCACCGGCCACACCGCTCGGCACCGGCAACAGCTCAGCGTCGAGGACATGGGTGCGCAGGTTGGCGATCGGCTGACCGATCGGCACACTGTCGGCGCCTTCATCGACACAGGTCCAGTGGGTGACGTCGATGGCCGCTTCGGTCGGGCCGTAAAGGTTGTACAGCCCCGCCGCCGGCAGCTTGGCGAAGACTTGAATCTGCGCGTCCAGCGGCAAGGCCTCGCCACTGCAGACAATGCGCTTGAGCCCGGTGCACGCCTCGACGCCCGGCTCGTGAATGAACGCCTGGAGCATCGACGGCACGAAGTGCAGCGTGGTGATGCCGTGACGGTTGATGGTGTCGATCAATTGCAGCGGATCGCGATGCACTCCCGGCGCCGCGACCATCAGACGAGCGCCGGTCAGCAGCGGCCAGAAGAACTCCCAGACCGATACGTCAAAGCTGAACGGGGTTTTCTGCAACACCGCATCGCTGCCGTCCAGACCGTAGGCCTCCTGCATCCAGCACAGCCGATTGACCAGCGCCGCGTGGCTGTTGCCGGCGCCCTTGGGCTTACCGGTGGAACCGGAGGTGTAAATCACATAGGCCAGGTTCAACGGCTCGACCAGCACGTCGGGACGGCTGGCGCTGTACCCGTCCAGCCAGCCGGTCGGCTGATCGAGGGTAATGACCGTCACACCTTCGGTCGGCAGTCCCGAAAGCAGCGCACTCTGGGTCAGCAGCAAGCGGATGCCGCTGTCCTCGACCATGTAGGCCAGACGCTCCTGCGGGTATTCCGGGTCGAGCGGCACATAGGCGCCACCGGCCTTGTGAATCGCCAACAGGCCGATGACCATTTCCAGCGAACGCTCGACACAGATGCCCACCAGGCTGTCCGCCTGCACACCCTGCTCGCGCAAAAGGTGCGCCAGGCGGTTGGCCCGGGCATCGAGTTCGGCGTAGCTCAGGGTGGTGTCACCGAAGGTCAGTGCCGGCGCATCCGGCGTGCGTGCAACCTGCGCCTCGATCAGGTGATGGATCGGCTGTTCGACCGGGTACACCGCCTGCGTAGCGTTCCAGCCGTGCACCAGGGTCTGCTGCTCGTCCACTTCCAGCAACGGCAGCTCACCGATGCGCTGCGACGAATCGGCGACCATCGCCTTCAGCAGTCGCGTCCAGTGCCGCGCCATGCGCTCGATGGTGGCGGCGTCGAACAGATCGCTGGCATAGGTCAGCGCGGCGTGCAGCTTGCCGCCCTTCTCGTAGGTGTCCAGAGTCAGGTCGAACTGAGTGGTGCGGCTCTGCCAGTCGAGGCTGTCCAGCGCCAGGCCGGAGGCTGTGCTGATCGTCGCGATGTCGGCGACCTGCGGCTGGTGGTTGTACATCACTTGAAACAACGGCGTGTGGCTGAGGCTGCGTTCCAGTTTCAAGGCTTCGACCAGACGCTCGAACGGCAGATCCTGATGGGCCTGGGCACCGAGGGCGGTTTCCTTGATGGCGCGCAGCAGGTCATCGACCCGGGTCTGCCCGTCCAGTTGCGTGCGCAGTACCTGGGTGTTGACGAAGAAGCCGATCAGCCCTTCGATTTCCCCCCGGTTGCGGTTGGCGATCGGTACGCCGACCCGCAGATCGGTCTGTCCGGTGTAACGGTGCAACAGCGCATTGAACGCGCCCAGCAGCAGCATGAACAACGTCACCTGATGCTGCTGCGCAGTGTGGCGCAACTGCTCGGCCAACTGGCTGTCGACCGCGAATTCGTAACGGGTGCCGCGATAGCTCGGCATCGCCGGGCGCGAGTGATCCAGCGGCAGCTCGAGCACCGGATGCTCGTCACCCAATTGTGCCTGCCAGTACGCCAGTTGCCGGGCCTGCTCGCCGGCTTCGAGCCAGCGGCGCTGCCACAGGGCGTAGTCGCTGTACTGGATCGGCAGCGCCGCCAGTTGCGGTTGCTCACCGGCATCGAAGGCGTCGTAGCAGCGGATGAACTCATCGATCAGCACGTTCATCGACCAGCCATCGGAAACGATGTGGTGCAGGGTCAGCAACAGCACGTGTTCCTGCTCGGCAAGCTTGAGTAGCGTGACGCGCAACAGCGGACCGACCGCCAGATCGAACGGCAGCACCGACTGCTGCTCGGCGGCGTGCGTGACCGCCCGCTCGCGCTCGTCGGCGGGCAGTGCGCTGAAATCCTCATGGGCGATCACCAGCGGCGCCGAGGCCGGCACCTGCAACAGGCTGTCGTCGGCCTGGCGCTGGAACACCGTGCGCAGGGTTTCGTGGCGTTCCACCAGGCTGGCGAAGGCTTGCTCCAGCGCCACGAGGTTCAAGCGGCCCGTCAGGCGCACCGCCCCCGGCAGGTTATAGGCGCCGCTCTGCGGGTCGAGCTGCCAGAGGAACCACATGCGCTGCTGCGCGTAAGACAACGCCTGACGGTCCTCGGCCTCGATCCCGGCGGGAATCGGGAAACGGGCGAAATCCACGCCCTCCTTTTGCAGCGCCGCGAGGAACATCTGGCGCTTTTCCAGGGGCAACCCGATAAACCGGCGAGCGAGTTTCAAGGAGTCTTCTGCATTCATTTCTTGGCATCCGGATCAGTAGGCAGGCAGCACAAAGGCACGTCGTCCCTATAAAACGAATGCAGACCGGAAAAATTAGCGATTGAGAAGAACTATCAGAGAGGAGGTAAAGCGAGGATTTTCTGGTTTTCCAGATAGCCCGGTGGGAGCGAGCTCCCACAGGAAAGCCTTCAGGCAGAGACGGCCAGCGCATGGCGCCGATGATGCACATCCAGTTGATCCTTGATCACCTTCAGTACCTTGGCTTCGTGCTCATGAATGAAGAAGTGCCCGCCGGCCAGCATGTCCACCGAGAAGCTGCCACGGGTCTCCCTGCTCCAGCCGATCAGTTGCTCGGTGGTGGCGCGGTCGGCCTTGCCGCCGAGTACGTGAACCGGACAGGCAAGCAATGGCCGCTGCACGGGTTCGTACTTGCCGCACAGCTGGAAATCCGCACGCAGGATCGGCAGGGTCAGGCTCATCAACTCTTCATTGGCCAGCACTTCTTCGCTGGTGCCATTGAGCGTGCGCAACTGGTCGATCAGCTCGGCGTCGGTCTTCGGGTCGGCGAAACCCCGGTCGTAATCGGCACGCATCGTCGGCGCGGCCGTGCCCGAGGCGAACAGCGCCACCGGCTCCGGACAGCCCAGTGCGCGCAGCGCGTGAGCAATTTCACAGGCCAGCAACGCGCCCAGGCTATGGCCAAACAAGGCATAGGGCGCCTTGAGCGTCGGGCGCAGCTCCTTGGCCAACTGCATCGCCAGCCCGCGCATGTCGGTGTGCAGCGGCTCGCCGAAGCGCGCACCGCGTCCCGGCAATTCCACCGGTTGCAGTTGCAGCCATTGCGGCAGCTTCGGCCGCCAGCGGCTGTAGACCATGGCACTGGCGCCGGAGTACGGCAGGCACAGCAGGGTCAGTTTGGTCACCACGCTTCCCTCGAAAAAATGTCTCTTCAAGAGGGTACGGATCAGGCGGCGGGCAAATTAGTCGCGGGCCGGTAAATTTGCCCGCCAGGCGCTCGTTAACTGTTCAGACCAATTCCAACAACGAGGGATCACCGTGGATCTGCAGACCATTCTGGGCAAGTTGTTCGCCAACGCGGGCGCCGTCGGCATCGAAGGCATCTTCCAATTCGTGTTTGGTCCGCAGCAGGCGTATTGGTGCGAGATCAAGGCCACCAGCCGCACCGAGGCTGGTCGCCACCCGACTCCCGACGTGACCATTGAAGTTGCCCACGCAGATTTCCTCGGCATCATGAGCGGCACGGCCAACGTCGAAGAGCTGTTTGCCAGTGGCCGCCTGAAGATCGGCGGCAACATGGGCCTGGCGACGATGCTGCCGCAGATCATCGAGCATGCGATGCACGGCGGTGCCGTCGCGCAAAAGGTCGACATGAACAAGCGCTACCCCACTCCGCCGCGCTTCAGTGAAAAACTCACCGAACGCCTGCCGACCCAGATCAGCGTCGAGCGCGTTGCACGGGGCGAGTTGTCGGTCAGCGAGTTCGAGGCCCGTTACCTGCCCAACGGCATTCCGGTGGTGATCAGCAATGCCCTGCAGGACTGGCCGCTGTTCAATCTCAGCCGCGAAGAATCGCTGGTGCATTTCGCCGAACTGCAAGGCATCACCCGCCACGGCGATTACGTGAAGAAGACGTTCTCGACCGAACGGGATTTCCGCTCCACCTCGATGGCCGATTTCATCGCCTCGCTGGACAGCCCGGCGGTCAAGGGCGCGGACGGCGAGCCGCCGGCCTACATGGGCAACAACATCCTGCCCGCCGCGTTAATGGAGCAGATCAAGTACCCGCCCTACTTCGATGCCTCGCTGTTCATCCCGCCACGGATCTGGATCGGCCCCAAGGGCACCCTGACGCCGCTGCATCGCGATGACACCGACAACCTGTTCGCTCAGGTCTGGGGCCAGAAGAAATTCACCCTCGCCGCGCCCCATCACCGCGAAGCACTGGGCACCTGGTCCACGGCACCGAAAGGCGGGCTGGATGGCTGCGACTTCAACCCGGATGCGCCGGACTATGAGCGTTTCCCCGCCGCGCGGGACGTGACATTCCTGCGCGTGACCCTGGAGGCCGGCGACCTGCTGTTCCTGCCCGAAGGCTGGTTCCATCAGGTGGAGTCGGTGTCGACTTCGCTGTCGGTCAACTTCTGGGTGAATTCGGGCCGGGGCTGGTAACCGGCCTTATTTGAGGTGACGAAAGCTCTGCACCGCCGAGCCCAGCACCACCGCCCCGGCGGCAATCGCCAGCCAGAAGCCGCTGCGGGCGCCGAACGCATCCACCAGTGCGCCGGAACCGGCGGCGCCGATGGCCACGCCGATGCTCAAACCCGTCACCAGCCAGGTCAGGCCTTCGGTGAGTTTGGCCGGCGGCACGATGCGTTCGATCAACGCCATCGCCACGATCAGGGTCGGCGAGAAGAACAGCCCGGCGATGAACACCGCGACGGCCAAGCCGAAGATGTTAGTCGCCAGCAACAACGGCAAAGTGGTCACTGCGGTCGCCAGACCGCCGTAGAGAAACAGGCGCGGCAACGGCAGCTTCGAGCGCATCGCGCCGAAGGCAATGCCGGCCAGACAGGAACCGATGGCATACACCGACAACACGATGCTCGCCGCCGCCGGCTGGCCCTGCTGCTGGGCGAACGCGACGCTGACCACATCCACCACGCCGACAATCACGCCCATGGCATGCATCAACGCCAGCAGCCATTGCACGTCGGTCGAACGAATGATCGAACCTTGATGCTGCGATTCGTGCGGATGCACCGGCGGCTCGGTGCTGCGCTGGGCGACGAACGCTGTCACGCCAATCGCCAGCATTATCAGCGCCGCCAGTGGCCCGGCCTCGGGAAACACGCCGACGCACAGTCCCACCGACAACGGCGGGCCGACGATGAAGCAGACTTCGTCGAGCACCGACTCCAGCGCATACGCGGTCTGCAATTGCGGCTGGCCGCGATAGATTTCGGTCCAGCGCGCCCGCGCCATCGCCGACATGCTCGGCATGCAACCGGCCAGTGCGGCGCAGACAAACAGGGTCCAGGTCGGCGCCTGCAAGCGGGTGCACAACAGCAACATCAACAGCGCGCCCCCGCCGATCAGTGCCGCCACCGGCAGCACCCGCCCCTGACCGAAACGGTCCACCAGCCGTGACACCTGCGGCGCACAAAATGCCGTGGCCAACGCAAACGTCGCCGCCACCCCACCCGCCAGCGCATAGCCGCCGGTCAATTGCGAAAGCATGGTGATCACGCCGATCCCGGTCATGGAAATCGGCATGCGCGCGATCATCGCGGCAATCACAAAAGCCCGGGCGCCGGGGGCGTTGAACAGTTCGCGGTAAGGGTTTGCCATCGGATGCAGCCTCATCAGGGGCGGCCAAGTTGCCACAAAGCCTGACGGCCGGGGAAGCGCGCAATTGTTGGTGGAATGTGAAGTCCCCAATGCGCGCAGGGCCAATCAATGCCGCATGAAGCTGTCGATGATTTCATGTACGCGGATGAACTCTCGCCGCCGCCCATCAGTCAGCTAAATAAGTCCTCAAGCCAAGGCGCGACCCTGCATGCAGATTTCTCTCGCCCGCCAAGTGGCACTCGTCACCGGCGCCAGTTCCGGCATCGGCCACGGCGCCGCCAAAGCCCTGGCCGCTGCCGGTGCTGCCGTCGTCATCAACTACAACCGCCAGGCCGAACCGGCCGAAGCGCTGGCCCGGCAGATCGTCGCAGACGGCGGTCAGGCCATCGCCATTGGCGCGGATGTTTCGAAGGAAGAAGACGTTGAGCGG